>JANMVV010000086.1:0-51987 GCA_031392925.1 Vicinamibacteria bacterium | reverse complement strand
GGCGCCGCCGCCGGTCTCGTGACCTGGATTTCGGATTTCGTGCAGCACGGCGTGGTGATGGCCCCGACGTACAAGCGCCTCAGTACGGTGTACTCGCAGACCGAGGTCAATCCGGCGTGGTTCCTGCTGGTCTCGTTCTTCATCTGTCTGATGGCCGCAGTCCTGTTCGCGCGTACGCGCGCGAGTTGGGCCGGCGGCTGGAAGGGAGGCCTCAGCTTCGGTTTCTTCCTGGGGCTCGTGATCTTCTTCCAGCGGTTCTATGACCCCATGGTCATCGACGGCTACCCCTACTACCTCGCCTGGTGTCAGGGCGGGATCAGCATGATCGACAGCCTGCTCGCCGGCGCGGTGATCGGATCGATCCTCAAGTCTTAGCCGCCCCCCGCGGTAGCTGCCCTGCGGCGCGCTGGTTCAGCCGATTCCTGCCGGTTGATCGAGAGAGCGCCGCGGCGCGGGCGATACCGGGGGGCCGGAGCACGGAGTTCCGACGCGGGTGGGGCACGGTGTTACGATTCCGACAAGGTGACGCCTGACCACACTTCGGCCGAGCCCTCCGGCCCTGACCCCAAGCCTGAAGCCCCCGGCCAGCCTGTAGCTGGACTCGCGTCCCTCCTGCCAGGGGTGGTCGGGCGCCTGTCCCCGAAGGCCCGTTTCGCCATTTCCATCGGACTGGTGGCCATGCTCCTGCTTGGCATCTCCGCCTTCTTGTCGGCACCTTCTGCGACCCTGAAGGTCGTTTGCCATCACGAGTTCCGAAGCGCCGAGATCACGATCTCCATCGACGGTGAGGTGGTCCTCACGGGAACCCTGACCGGAGCCGTGAAGAAATGGTTGGGCGTCGTCGAGAGAGCAGGAGGGACCTATACCAGGATCATCCCGGTCAGCTCTGGACGACACCGGGTGGAGGTTCGTCTGCGGGCGCCGGGTTACGATCGCACCAGGAGTATCGAGGCGGATTTCAGTCGCGGGACGAGCAGTACCCTCAGCATCGATTCAGGACGCGACCTGTCGCTGGTCTGGCGCGGCGCCGATCGCGGAGTTGGTGGAACGGAACCGGATGGGGGTTCCTTTCCCTGGCTGAAGTACGCCGGCTCCATCTTCGGAACGATCTTCGCCTCCATCATCTCCGCATCGATCGGGGTGTTCGTCCAGGATTTCCTGCGTGCCCGGAAAGCTCAACTGGCCGAAGAAAAGAACAGTCGGCGCCAGAACTCCGATAGTGCCTGACGACCCACATCACGATCCCAGCATTGCCTCCACCGTGCGGTAACGGTACAGCGGGGCCAGGATCAGCGGATCTGATTCGAGACGGTCGCTGCAGGCCTGGCGCATGACCGAGGGACGGTCGTTCAGGCGCAGCGGAGGCACAAGTTGACCAGACGGACGACTCCTCGGATCGGAGCCGTCGCTCAAGACTTGGATTCGGCCCGGTGCTCGCATAGCCTTTCCCACATGTCGCTCAAGCAGGCTTCCGCGGCCATGGTCATCGGACCCTTCCGGTTCGCATGAAGAGCAATCCTGAAGTTCTGCTCGCAGGTTTCATCGACAAGTTCGATCTCGAAAATCAAGCGCTGATTCGGGCCGTCCGCAAGGCGCTACGCAAGCGCTTCTCCACGGCCCATGAGATGGCCTACGACAACTACAACTTCTTCGTGCTGGGCTATTCCCCGACGGAGCGGCCCTCCGACGCGGTCGTGTCCATGGCGGCGGGCGCCAACGGTGTGGGCGTGTGCTTCATCCGCGGCGCCACGCTCCCCGACCCGAAGAAGGTTCTGCAGGGATCCGGGAACCAAACGCGCTTCATTCGGATCCCGTCGGTCGAGGTGTTGGCTCGCCCGGAGGTCAGGGCTCTCTTCGACGCCGCGGTGGCGCAGTCAAAGGCGAGGTTCCCGGCGGGCGGACGGCCGACACTCGTCATAAGGTCCATCTCGGCAAAGCAACGGCCACGCCGTAGGACGACGGTCGAGCGGGCGCCTTTGAAACGAAGGGCGGGCCGGTGACGGTTGCGAAGACCGATCCCAACTGCGCGATGTCGCACTGGGGAGTGGCCATGACTCTCTTCCAGCCGCTCTGGCCCGCGCGACCGGGTCCCGCCGCGCTCCTAAAAGGATGGGACGAAGCGCAGGCGGCTCACCTCGATGCGCGTGATCGAGTTGAGACGCAACTCCGTCACTGAACCGCTTGGATCGAGGAGCGTGAAGCTCTCTGGTCCAACCTGAACGAGGCAGCGCTACACTGGCCCCTCTCAGATCGAGGAAAGAGGTCCCCATGCGCCGCAACTGCCTTCTCCTTCCAATTCTCTTCTTCTTTGCTTCGCCGGGTCTTGCCCAGACCCCGGCTGAACTGACCATGGCGGTGACGCGCATGGCCAGAGTGGGCCGCGCTGCTTCTCCGACGTTTTCGCCGGACGGCAAGCGACTGGCGTTCGTGTCCGACTTGAACGGAACTCCGCAGATATGGGTGGTGCCGGTCGAGGGCGGATGGCCGACGCTGGTGACGAACGACAACGATCCCGTGGGCGGCGTGATCTGGTCGCCCACCAGCGATTGGCTGGCGTATTCGCTGGCCCCGGGCGGCGGGATGAACACTCAGGTGTACGTGGTGAAGCCGGACGGGTCGGGCCAGAAACGGCTGACCGCGGGCGGCAAGGAAACCAATCGCCTGTTCGACTGGACCCACGATGGGCAACGACTATCGATGGGAACGAACACGCGGAATCCATCGGCGATCGATGCATACCTGACCGACCCGTCAAGCGGGGCCAGCGACATGGTCGTGAAGAACGACGCGCTGGCGACGCTGGAGGATGTCTCGCGCGACCAGCGATGGGGGCTGGTGAGCCGCCTGATCAGCCGTGGCGACAACAGTCTTTTCCGGGTCGACCTGAAAGCGCGGAAAGAGACACTGCTGACCCCGCACACCGGGCCGGGAACGTTCTCCGGTGAACTGTCACCCGACGCCTCAACCGTCTACCTTGTTTCGAACAAGGACCGGGACCTGCTGGCGTTCGCTCGGGTGAAGGTCGCCGCGGACGGGTCGGCGGGCCCCATCGAAGTCATCGCCGAGCGATCTGATGCGGAAGTCGACGGTTTCGCGATGAACGAGCAGGGCACGATGGCGGCGCTTTCGTGGAACGTGGCGGGAAAGACGGAGCTCTCCTTCGTCGAGCTGCCCTCGGGCAAGCAGACCAAAGGGCCGATATTGCCGGCGGAGCTCTTGGGCGGGATGCGCTTCTCGCCCGATGGCCGGATGCTGGCAATGAGCATTTCCGGCGCGGCGGCGCCTCCGGACATCTGGGTAATGGACGTGCCTGAAAAGACACTGCGCCAGGTCACCCACATGCCGCATGCGGGCGTGGATCTAGAGCAGACGGCGCGGCCGGAACTGGTCACCTTCAAGGCGCATGATGGCCTCGAGTTGAGCGGTTGGCTCTACCGGCCGAAAGGGCGGGCGGGCGCAGGCGCTTATGTAATCAGCTACCACGGCGGGCCCGAAGGACAGGAGCGGCCGGCTTTTCGCAGCGATTACCAGGCGCTGGTCATGGCGGGCATCGGAGTTCTGGCCCCGAACGTGCGTGGTTCATCCGGATTTGGCAAGAGATTCGTGAACCTCGACAACGGAGAGTTGCGCTTCAACGGGCTCAAGGACATCAAGGCGTGTGTCGACTACCTCGTGAATTCCGGACTGGCCGATCCGAAGCGCATCGGCATCACCGGCGGGTCGTATGGCGGGTACATGACCCTTGCCGGTATGACGGAATATCCCGAGTTGTTTGCGGCCGGGGTGGATATGTTCGGGATGGTGAACTTCTTCACCTTCTTCGAGCACACGGAGCCTTGGATGGCCGCGATATCAACCATCGAATACGGGGATCCCAAGACGCAGCCGGATCTGTTGCGGAAGCTGTCGCCCCTGCAGAAGCTCGGTCAGATTCATGCGCCGCTGCAGGTGCAGCACGGCGCGAACGACACGAACGTGCCGGTGGTGGAAGCGGAACAGGTGGTGGCGAATCTCAAGGAGCGCGGTGTCCCGGTGGAGTACATCCTGTTCCCCGACGAGGGACACGGGTGGAGGAAGACTCCCAACCGCGTGACCTCGACGGTGAAGATGGTCGAGTTCTTCTCGAAGTATTTGAAGTAGTCGACGCTCCTGACCGCGAGGTCTTGGCCGCCGTCGCCCTACAATCCCCTCATGCATCTCCCCGCGCGCTGTCCCCTGCGACTAGCCCGAATCTGCCTTCCCCTGCTGACTCTGGCCCTCACTGCCGCGCGCCTTTTCGCGCAGACCCCGTCGGCGCGGATCACCGCCATCACCGGAGCGACCGTCATCGACGGGACCGGCGGCGTGCCTGTACCGGACGCCGTGGTGATCGTGACCAACGACCGCATCACTGGAGTGGGCTCGCGTGCCTCGGTGGCGGTGCCGAAAGGCACCACCGTGATCGACGCCACGGGACAGTTCGTGGTGCCCGGCTTCTTCGACACCAACGTGCACCTCTCGCTCTACGGCGGCGTGAACGATCGCTACGAGACCCTCGTGCGCTACAACCCGCACCAGGCCGAGATCGTGCTCGAGGCCGCGCAACTGCAGTTGAAGCACGGCATCACCACCGTGCGCGACAGCTACGGCGTGCTCCCCGCCCTCGTCGAGACGCGCGAGCGCATCGCACGTGGACAGGCGGTGGGCGCGCGCATCCTGGCCGCGGGAAACATCGTGGGCTGGGGCGGGCCGTATTCCGTGTCGTTCAGCCTCATCCGTGAAGCAGGACTGACCCTCTTCCAGGAGCAGATGAACGACCAGGTCGCGCAGGGCGCCGGCGAGGACCTGGTGGACATGACGCCCGACGAGCTGCGCGTGGCCATCAACGCGTATCTCGACAAGGGGCCCGACTTCATCAAGTACGGCGGCACCGCTCACTTCGCGCGCCCGGCGTTCGTGGGCTTCTCGCCCGAGGCGCAGCGCGTGATGGTGGAGGAGGCGCACAAGCGCGGCAAGAAGGTCGAGACCCACGCCACCACCCCCGACGGCCTGCGGCTGGCCGTGGAGGCGGGCATCGACGGGATTCAGCATCCCGAGTTGTTGGGTCCGCGCGAACTGCCGATAGCACTGGTTCGCTCCATCGTGGAGAAGCGGATCGCCTGCAACATGCTGGTGAACACGATCACCGGCGAGGCGTGGACGAAGCATGTGAAGGATCGGACGGAGGAGCAGAAGAAGCTGAGCGAGGCTGTGGCCAAGGGTCCCGCGCGGGCGAGGACCTCGGCCGAGCTGCGCAAGGACGCGGCCGACACCGGTGAGGAGATGGAGATGCGCCGGAAGAACGCGAAGACGCTGATTGCCGCGGGCGCCGTGATAACCGTGGGCACCGACAACTACTGGGCGGCGGCCGCGGAGCTGTCGCGCACGCCCAAGCCCGAGGCCCAGGACCACGGCATCGGCACCATCATCGGTATCGAGGGACTGGTGGAGCTGGGCATGACGCCCATGCAGGCGATCGTGGCGGCCACCAAGAACGGCGCCTTCGCGGCGGGCCGCACCGAGGACCTCGGCACCCTCGAGCCGGGCAAGATCGCGGACCTGCTGGTGCTGGACGCGAGCCCGCTTGTGGACATCAGGAACATCCGAGGGATCCGCGTGCTGATGAGCAACGGCAAGGTGGTGAATCGCGACACCCTGCCGGAAGTGCGCGTGCTGTCGCGGAGACTGCCGTGACCCGGGGCGTACGATCCCTCTCAACGGAGCCATCGCGACGGGGCGAGCGACTTCTCAAGGAGTTCTCATGAGCAGGCATGTCCTTCCCGGTCTTGGGGTTCTTCTTCTCCTCGCGCCTTCCTCGGCGCAGACCCAGACCCCCACGATCGACCATCATCCGGTGGCGTGCGCGGTCGCGAGAGGTTCCCGCGACTGGAAGCGCGGTTTACGCCGTTGGATAGCGTAGCGACCGCTCGGGTAGTGTTCCAGGGACAGAGCCCCGAGTGGTATTCGGTGGCGATGAAGTCTCAAGGCGCCGCCTTCGTTGGAGTTCTTCCGGAGCCGAAGAAGAGTCTGAAGTCTTTCCGGTACTACATCGAGGTGACCGACAAGGCGCTCGGCACGAGCCGGACGGCGGACTACACCGCGAGCGTGGTCGAGAGTTCGAGCGCGTGCAAGGGCAGGATCCTGGCCGGGACGCTTGCATCAGCGGCCGTGGTGCTCCAGGGTCCGGCGGGTGCGGCGGCACTCCCGGTTGGATTCGCGTCGGCGGGAGTAGTGGCGGCGGGTCGTCCGCGGGCGCGGCCGGCGCTGCGTTGGGCGGCGGTGGGGGGGGCCTGTCCACGGGCGCGGTCGTCAGCCTCGTCGGAGGGGTGGGAGCGGCGGCGGCCGTGGCCGCGGTTGTTTCCAAGGGAGGCGGAGTGGGCGGCGGACCAAACACGCTGGAAGGGACCGTCTTTAAGAACACGACTCCGCCGGCGCCCATCTCGGGCGCGACGGTATCGACTTCGCTCGATTCGCGCACCGCAACCACTGATGGATCCGGCCACTTCCGTCTGGACACGGCCACCGCCGGCAACGTTCAGGTCTACAGGGTCACTGTCACCGCGCCAGGATGCCAGACCTACAACAACGAATCAGGCTGGCGCGCTCATCCGACCGGCCTGACCCTTCAGCTCACCTGCCCCTGACCGCACCCCCTTCCCAGTGCGGAAATGCATGAGCGTGGAGATGCATTGACTGATCCGAGACATTCGGCGTACCGTGTAGACGATTGGAGACGCCATGAATTCTTCACTATGGGCTTGGGCGCTGGTGGGGAGCGCACTAATGGTCATGCCGCGCCGCGTCGAGGCGCAGTCGGCCTGTGATGCTCAGCTTGGGACGCTTCAGCAGGATCTGCACGCGTTTGACGGCGCGGCCCGACAGTTCGGGCCGCCCTTTCCAAGGGCCGACGCCGAGGAGGCCGCGGTCGGCGCGGCGCGACAGGGCCTGGGCGGCGACATCCATGATCGATTGGCGCGCTGGAACGATCGGATCCAGAGCTGGGCGGATGGAGTCGCGGGGTACCGGCAGTGTCTCGGGGATCGGGGATGCGATCTCGGAAACTTCATCAATGGGCAACAGACCAAGAACCCTGACTTGGCCCAATGGCTCCGGTCGATCGCCAACAACGGTCTCGAAAGCGCGACGCAGACCGCGGACCGCGCCGCGCACGCCCTGGTCGACTACACCGCCGGATCCGGCGGCCGCATGATCGGATCCATCGCGAAAGCGTTGTCCTGCACCGCGAACCCGCCGCCGCCCGCGACCCCGCGGGCGCCCGCGAGGGTTCCGCCCCTCCCCCCGGACACCGTGAATCAGACGGGTCTCGAATGGGAACCCAAGATCGGGGCCTGCACCGGGAAAGGGCCGTTTCGTTTCTCTTTGTGCGAGCGGCGCTACCTGGATGCCGGCGAGATTTCGCGCCCGTGCTCGCCGTCGCTGGTGTCCGGGGTCACAGGTGGACACAATGCGAACTACGTGTTTTCCCCTGGTCACGGGCAGTTTCTGCCGAAGGGGATGAACCTTGACGGCAACGGCATCCTCCAGGGCGACAGCTGCAAACTTCTACGAATGGGGACGCGCCTTCCCTTGTGCGTGCGGCAGCTTGACGTGGAGCGTTGCGACTCCTATCAGGTCGACGGGAAGATGGCGACGAACCCAGCCGCGAAGCCGGGGGGGCACGCGGCCATCGCGGTGCTCGGAATCGCGGCCGCTGCGGGAGGCGTCGCGCTCGGCGCCAGCGCGTTGAAATCAGCCGCTGATCTGTCAACCTCGACGACCACGTCCACGGGAAGCAGTTACAACGGGACTTACGACTTCACGTTCGTGTTTACAAACCCCCCGCCGACCCCAGACACCCAGAAGACGCTGTCCAGGTTCTTCATCGTCAGCAACGGGGCCATCTCCAGCAGCGACGGCACCCTGAGAGGATCTTTGAGCAGTGCGGGAGCGGCAAGCTTCGTGGCGCCGTGTCCGATCAACAACGACTCGGCCGACTTCGTCGGCAACCTGACCACTTCGGGGACCGGCAGCGGGACGTACCGCTGCCGAACGGGCGGAACTTCACGGACCTGGTCGGTATCCAATCGCCGGTAGGCGGCCCGCTCCGGATTCCTGGGCAGAGGCGCAATTCCTGGATTTCCGCGGAGGCTTGGCCGCGAGACGGCGCCCAGGAGACGTTCTCGGATTCCGTTCGGGCGAGGAGGCTGCGCGGGAAACTTCCGCGCACCATGGGGGGAGGATCAGGTTCGAGGACCGGCTGTTCCCGGAAAACGCCTTGTAACCATGACGGTTACGAGGCCCGTTCGAGCAGCTCTTAGGCGTTCAGCGGGTCATTTCAGGTCGAAGCGGTCGAGGCTCATCACTTTGTTCCAGACGTGGGCGAAGTCGTTCACCATCTTCTGTTTTCCGTCTTCGGCCGCGTACACCTCCGCAATGGCCCGAAGTTCGGAGTGGGATCCGAAGATCAGGTCGACCGGAGTCGCCGTCCACTTGATCGCGCCCGTCTTCCGGTCGAGCCCTTCGTAGACTCCCTCGGATGTGGCTGACTTCTGCCACCGCGTGGACATGTCGAGCAGGTTCACGAAGAAGTCGTTGCTCAATGTCCCCGGTTTGCTGGTGAAGACACCATGCTTGGATTGCCCCGCGTTTGCGTTCAGAACGCGCATGCCGCCGATCAAAACGGTCATCTCCGGGACGGTCAAGGTGAGCATGTTGGCCCGATCCACCAGCATCTCCGTCGGCGACATGTAGTTGCCGGCGCCGTAGTAGTTGCGGAACGCATCGGCCTTCGGCTCGAGCATGGCGAAGGTGCTGGCATCGGTCTGCGCCTGGGACGCATCCATGCGGCCGGGGGTGAAGGGCACGGTCACCGTGTAACCGGCGGTCTTGGCCGCCTGTTCCACCCCGGCCACGCCTCCCAACACGATCACGTCCGCAAACGACACCTTCTTTCCATTCGCGCTCGCCTGGTTGAATTCCTGTTGAATCGCTTCCAGACGCTTGAGCGACTGCGCCAACTCGGCCGGGTTGTTCACCGGCCAGTCCTTCTGGGGGGCAAGGCGAACCCGCGCGCCGTTGGCGCCACCGCGCATGTCAGTGCCGCGGAAGGAAGACGCCGCGGCCCAGGCGGTTCGCACCAGTTCCGAGGGGGTCAAACCAGACTGGAGGATCTTGCTCTTTAGACTCACGGTGTCGCTGGCTTCGATCAGTTTGTGATTCACCGCGGGAATGACGTCCTGCCAGATGAGGGCCTCGGTCGGAGCTTCCGTGCCGAGGTAGCGGGCGCGCGGGCCCATGTCGCGATGAGTCAGCTTGAACCAGGCCTTGGCGAAGGCCATCTCGAACTCCGTCGGGGTCTCCTGAAAGCGCCTGGCGATCTTCTGATAGCTCGGATCGAACTTGATCGCCAGGTCGGTGGTGAACATGATGAGGGAGTTGCGCTTGCCCGCCTCATGAGCGTCGGGAACCAGGTTGTCACCGGCGCCGTCCTTGGGAACCCACTGCGTCGCTCCCGCCGGGCTCTTCGACTTCACCCACTCGAAGGCGAACAGGTTGTTCAGATACTGGGTGGTCCACTGAGTCGGCTTCGAAGTCCAGGCACCCTCCAGGCCGCTGGTGATCGTGTCCGCGCCGTTACCCTTGCCGCACTCGTTCTTCCAGCCGAAACCCTGCTGCTCGATGCCCGCGGCGGCGGGCTCGGCGCCGACGCACCTGGAAGGGTCGGATTTTCCGTGCGCCTTGCCAAAGGTGTGTCCGCCCGCGATGAGAGCGACCGTCTCTTCGTCGTTCATGGCCATGCGGCCGAACGTCTCGCGGATGTCCTTCGCGGCGGCGAGGGGGTCGGGATTGCCGTTAGGTCCCTCTGGGTTCACGTAGATGAGACCCATCTGAACCGCGGCCAGCGGGTTGTCGAGCTTCCGGTCGCCCTTGTATCTCTCGTCGGCGAGGAACTTCTTCTCCGGCCCCCAGTAAACGAGGTCGGCTTCCCAGTCATCCGTGCGGCCGCCCGCGAAACCGAAGGTCTTGAAGCCCATCGACTCCAAGGCGACGTTGCCGGTAAGAACCATCAGGTCGGCCCAGGACAGGCGGCTCCCGTACTTCTGCTTGATCGGCCAAAGCAGCCGCCGGGCCTTGTCGAGGTTGGCGTTATCCGGCCAGCTGTTCAAAGGCTCGAAGCGCTGTTGCCCGCCCCCGGCTCCACCACGCCCGTCGGCCACGCGGTAGGTGCCGGCGCTGTGCCAGGCCATGCGAATGAAGAACGGCCCATAGTTCCCCCAGTCGGCCGGCCACCAGTCTTGAGAGGTCTTCATCAGCTTCTCGATATCGGCCTTCACTACCTTGATATCGAGCTTCTTGAACTCTTCAGCGTAGTTGAACTTGCTTTCCATGGGGCTGGATCCGGGCGCGTGTTGTCGAAGCGGCGCCAGATCGAGCCTTTCGGGCCACCAGAACTGGTTCGACATCGTTTGCCGGTCCGCCGAAGTTTTTGAAGACGCACCGTCTCCGGCGGCCTTCGCCTGGGCGTAGACCGGGCTTACCGCCAGACTCGCCATCGCCAGGGTGAGAATTTGCTTCAACATGGGTCTCTTCATGTCCTTTATCGTTAGGGAGATGGGTGGACGACACCTCGGAACTTAGGGAATCGCGAGAAATAGGTCCAAGACTTACTTATCATGACTCTCATAGGCAGTGCCTATTGATCAAGAAAGGACGAATCAAGCCCCGATGGAGATGCACCAGCTCCGCTACTTCGCCAAGGTCGCCGATCTCGGCAACGTCACCCGCGCGGCGGAGGCGTGCCACGTGTCGCAGCCCTCACTCAGCCAGCAAATCGCCAAGCTCGAGCGAGAACTTGGTCAGCCCCTCTTCGAACGCCTCGGTCGCGGGGTGCGACTCACCGAGGCGGGAAAGTTGTTCAAGCGCTATTCCGACCAGATCCTGAGCCTCACCGAAGACGCGCGCACCCGGGTTGCCGACGACCGGGACTCGGGCCGGATCATCCTCGCCGCTATCCCGACCATCGCGCCCTACTTCCTGCCCCGCGTCCTCACTCGCTTCGCCAGGGAGTGCCCCAAAGCTTCGGTGGAGATCGTTGAAGAGACCACTGCGAACATCCTGCGGCTGCTGGCCGAGGGCGACGTCGACCTCGCGATTCTCGCTCTCCCCGTTCAGGCCGAGTACGTTCACACCAAGACTCTGTTCACCGAGGAATTGCTCGCGGTGCTGCCGAGCCATCACCCCCTGACCAGGAAGCCGAAAGTGAGTCTGAAGGATCTCGTCCTGGAACCCTTCGTTGTTCTAAACGAGGCGCACTGCCTGACCGGGACCACCATGAGCTTCTGCGCCCGGCACGCGGCCTCGCCACTCGTGACGGCCAGGAGCCATCAGCTTCTGACCGTGCTCGAGCTGGTTCGGTTGGGTCAAGGCGTCTCTTTGATTCCCGCCATGGCGGCGCCAAAGGGGCGGGACGAAGGGCGCGAGTATCGGTCACTCTCCGGCGACAGGCCCTCGCGCACGATCGCGCTGGCCTGGAACCGGATGCGGTATCAGACCCAGTTGTTCAAGCGCTTCGTTGCGTTCGTGGCCGACCACCCCCGATGAGCCATTGCGAGCATGGGCCTAAGACGTGGAGAAGCGCTGCTCGCTAAGATCTCATCCGCGTGACCCGTTTCGCAGCTCCCGATCCTGAACTCCTGAAGCGCCTCCAGGGAGCCCTTCCCGCGGGGCGGATCCTGTCGCGGCCGATCGACCGGCTGGCGCGTGCTTCGGACGCCTCGATGTATCGCATCGTTCCCGAGGTCGTGGTGCGGCCTCGCGACGCCTCCGACGTGCGGACGATCCTCGACATCGCACGCGCGTTGAAGCAGCCGGTCACGTATCGAGCCGCGGGCACATCGCTCTCGGGCCAGGCCGTGGGGAGCGGCATCCTCGTGGATCTGTCGCTCGACTGGGGGCGGTTCCGAATCGAGGACGCGGGCGGCCGCGTGTGGGCGCAACCGGGCGTGATCGGCGGCCTGCTCAATCGCGCTCTCGCGCCGCATGGCCGGCGGATCGGACCGGATCCGGCGTCCATCGACGCGGCCATGATCGGCGGGATCGTCGCGAACAACGCCTCGGGGATGTGCTGCGGCGTCGCCCAGAACAGCTATCACACCATCCGCGGCGCCACCATCGTGCTCGCCGACGGCGTCATCGTCGAGACGCATGGCGACTCCCCCGACGAAGTCGATGGACGGCTGAAGAACCGCCATCCGCGACTTCACGCGGGAATCCTCGATCTCAAGGCGAAGGTGCGCGCGGACAAGGCGCTCTCCAAACGAATCCGCCACAAGTTCACGACCAAGAACACCATGGCCTATTCGCTCCAGGCCTTTCTGGAGTTCGAACGGCCCGCCGACATCCTGACCCGGCTGATGGTGGGGTCCGAGGGCACGCTCGGTTTCCTCGCCGACGTGACGCTCGAAACCGTTCGCGATCCACCCAGGCGCGCCACCGCCCTCGCGTATTTCGTAGCGCTCAAGGAGGCCGGGGCCGCGGTGGCGCCGCTGGCCGAAGCCGGTGCGGCGGCGCTCGAGATCATGGATCGCGCGTCCCTGCTGTCGATGGCCGCGGATCTCACTCACCCGATCGAGATCGGACCGGACTCGGCCGCGCTCCTCATCGAGTTCCAGGAAGACGACGACAAGGCCCTCTTCGGGGGGATCGAAAAGGCGACCCGGGTGCTGAACCGGATCAGCGGGGTTGCGAACATCCATTTCTCCACCGACGCCGCCGGCCGGGCCCTCAAGTGGGAGATGCGCAAGGGCCTGCTGCCCCGGATCGGCGCGCGACGCGGTCCGGGGATGGCGATCCTCAATGAGGATGTCGCGTTCCCGCGCGAGCGTCTGGCCGAGGCGATCACCGATCTCCACGCTCTCTTCGAGCGCTTCGGCGTGCGCGAGGCCGTGGTCTTCGGCCACGCGAAGGACGGGAATCTCCACTTCATCGCCCCCCAGGACTTCCGCGGCGAGAAGAATGTCTCGAACTACGAGGCCTTCATGGACGCGCTCGCCGAGATGGTGGTGGGCAAGTACGACGGCGCGCTCAAGGCCGAGCATGGGACCGGCCGCAACATGGCGCCCTACCTCGAGCGCGAATGGGGGGCGCCCGCGTACGCGATCATGCGCGAGATCAAGACGCTCTTCGATCCATACAACATCCTCAACCCGGGCGTCCTGCTGAGCGACGACAAGGCCGAGCACGTCTCGAACCTGAAGCCGTTCACTGAGATCACCGCCACCGCCGACCGCTGCATCGAGTGCGGCTTCTGCGAACCGGTGTGCCCCACCCGCGCCTCCGGACTTTCGCCGCGGCAGCGGATCATCCTGCTGCGCGAGATCAAGGAGATCGCGCGCCTCGGCGAGCCGATGCCCGAAGGACTGGCCGCCGACTACGCAGACTCCGCCCGCGGCAGTTGCGTGCGCGATTCGATGTGCATCACCGCATGCCCGGTGAAGATCGACACCGGCCTCCTGATGAAGGAGCTCGATCGCGCCGAGTCGTCGTTGATCGGCAAGGGTGTTGCCGGATGGATGGCGTCGCATTTCGCCACCGCCGCCGGACTGGCCCGACGAGCCCTGTCCCTCGCCGCGAGCCCGAGCGGGCCGGTTCGGACCGGACTCGCCGCCGGCTCCGTGGTTCTCCACGCGATAGCACCCGGACTGGTTCCGAAGCTCGATCCGAAGGCCCCCCTGCCTCTTCCCTCGCCGCCCATTCCCGCGCCCCGAGGGGCCGGCTCGAAGGAGGTGGTCTACTTTCCGAGCTGCGTCTCCCGGATCTTCGGCGCGCTTCCCGGTGAGGCCGGGCTTTCGACCATGGAAGCGACCCTCCGCTGTCTCGAAGCCGCCGGCTACCGCGTGATCATTCCCGAACACGCCGACGCGCTCTGCTGCGGCCTCGCCTTCTCGAGCAAGTCCCAGCAGGACGCGGCCGACCGTTCGATGGAGGCGACTCTCAAGGCCCTGGCCGGGTCGACGCGAGGCGGCGAAGTGCCCGTGGTGACGGATGCGTCGCCTTGCACTCTGGCCTTCGTCGAGCGCGCGGCGAAAGACATCCGCGTTTTCGACTTCGTGCAGTTCTGGTCGCGCGAGGTTCTCTCCCGCGCCGACGCCCCGAAAGGCGTCCTCGAAGGCCGGGCCATCCTCCATCCCACCTGTTCGCTGACCAGGCTCGGCGCGGTGGAGGACCTCAAGGCCACGGCCGCCGCCCATTCCGCGGATCCGGTCGTGCCCCTGCGCGCCGCGTGCTGCGGCTTCGCGGGCAATGAGGGCTTCGTTCATCCGGAGATCACGGAGGGAGCGACGCGGGCCGAGGCCGAGGATGTCCGCGCGCTCGATGTCGCGGGCGCCACCGCGTATTCGACCTGCCGCACCTGCGAGATCGGCATGTCGCGGGCTACGGGAATGAGCTACGCCTCCGCCGCGCATCTCGTCTACCGTGCGCTCGGCCTCAAGGCGTAGGCGCCGATGGACACCTTTCTCGACTTCGTGCTCCGCCAGGATCCGGCGACCGTGATCCTGGTGCTGATGCTTCTGTCCGCGCTCGAGAACGTCTTCCCTCCCGTCCCCGCCGACGTGGCTGCGGCCACGGGCGCTTTCTGGGCGGTGCGGGCCGGAGTCTCGCCCATCCTCGTGGGCGTGCTGTGCTTCCTCGGAAATCAGGCGAGTGCCGTCGGGGTGTACTTCTGGGTCCGCTCACGCGGCGAGGCGGTGCGCCAGTCGCGACAGTTTCATCTGCTTCTGCCGCCGGAGGTTCAGCCGGCGGTGCGGCGCTACTTCGATCGCTTCGGCGGTCTCGGGATCTTCCTGAGCCGGTTCCTGCCCGGCCTGCGCGCGGGTGTCCTTCCCTTCGCGGCGGTGAGCCACGTCTCGCCCCTGCGAGCGCTCGTGCCCGCGGCCCTCGCCTCCCTGATCTGGTACGGGGCGCTCACCGCCGCGGGCTCCGCGCTCGGTCTCGCCTACGATGACGTGAAGGGCACCGTGGCCCGGGTGACGGGGACACTCGGCACCATCGGCGTCCTCATCGCCGCAGTGGGGATCGTTCTGCTCTGGCGCGCAGCCAGACGAGCGCGAGCGAGGCGGCTCGCGGAGAAGGCGATCGAGCCGCTGACCTGAGCGGTCCTAACCTTTCGCCTGGAGCGCGGCCACGGCCTTGTGGATCCTCGCCTGGGTGCCTTCCGAGAACCAGCCGTCGAGGAACTCATCGAGCAGCCCGGTCTCGCGGTCTCGCATCGAGGCCACCGCGGCGCCGCGCAGATAGCCCTTGGTGACACCGAACGCGTAGGCGTCCTTCTCGGCGAACTCCGCGAGCCGTTCGGTCACCACGCCGTCGAACGCATCCGCGTCCGCCACTTCGTGCGCGAGTCCGGCCGCGACGGCCCCGTCGCCTTCGAAGTTGCGGCCGAGCAGGGCGACCGCATTGAGCGCGGACGCCGGCGCCGCGGTCCGGAGAAGCATCACCGCCGACCACGGAAGAGGCACGCCCACCTTCACCTCATTGAGTCCCAGGGACGCCCCGCGCTTCGCGACGCGCCAGTCCGCGGTGAGAGCGAGGAGACACCCGCCCGCCACCGCCGCGCCATTGACCGCGGCGACCACGGGCTTCTTGAGGGCGAAGAGGTCGGTCAGGAGGCTCGAGAAGTTCAGCATGTAGGCGCCCATCTCGGCTCGGCCGATTCCCGACAGGGACACGAGGTCGAGCCCCGGGCAGAAGAGCTTCGGATGGGCGGAGGCGAGAAGCACCGCTCTCACGGACGGCTCTCCACCCACGGTTCGAAGGGCCGAGGAGAGATCCGCGACCAGCGCTTCGCTCATCGCGTTCCCGCGCGGGCCGGCGAGGCGGATGGCTCCGATGCCATCCTTGATTTCGACCTGGACGATGCTCATGTCTGCTTTCCTGTTCTGACTAGGCGAGGTCGGCGGCCATGGCCATGACGTGGAAACCGCTGTCGACGTGGAGGACTTCGCCGGTCACCCCGCGCGACATGTTCGACAGGAGGAAGAGGCCGGCATCGCCCACTTCGTCCTGATCGGTGGCGCGGCGCAGCGGCGCGTGCTGCCGGTAGTAGTCGATCATCTTGCCGAGGCCGCCGACCCCGGCCGCAGCCAGGGTCTTGATGGGGCCGGCGGAGATGGCGTTCACGCGGATGCCCCTGGGCCCGAGGTCCGCGGCGAGGTAGCGCACCGACATCTCGAGCGCGGCCTTGGCGACGCCCATCACGTTGTAGTGCGGCACCACGCGCTCGCCCCCGAGGTAGGAGAGGGTGACGATCGAGCCCGCTCGCCCTTCCATGAGCGGCGCCATGGCCCGGGAGACCGCAGTGAGCGAGTAGGAGGAGATGTCCTGGGCGATGCGGTAGCCCTCGCGCGACGTATTCAGGAATTCACCGGTCAGCTCCTCACGCTGCGCGAAGGCGACGGAGTGGACCACGAAGTCGAGGTGAGAGAGGTCGGCCTTCACCGAAGCGGCGAGGGTCGCGATGTCCTCGTCCCTGCTCACGTCGCACGGATAGAGGATCGGGTCCTTCAGGTCCTTGGACAGCTCATCGACGTTCTCCTTGAGCCGCTCTCCCTGATAGGTGAGGGCGAGCCGCGCACCTTCGCGGGCGCAGGCTTTCGCGATGCCCCAGGCAATGGAGCGCTTGTTGGCGACGCCGAGAATGAGACCGGTCTTTCCTTCGAGCAGCATGGGGAACCTTTCCTGTTGGGCCGGTGAGCTTAGCGGATCAGGCCCGCCCCTGCGGTCGATCAAGGACGGGAGACGCTCCCCAAGACGAGTTGATCGACTGACTTCAGGGCGGCGGTCTAATATCCACTCATGCCCCCGATTGAGTTCACCCAGAATTACCAGGATCTGTCCACCGACGTCGGGTTCCAGTTCAAGTTCATCTGCGAGAGATGCGGGGACGGCTTCATGTCGACGTTCGATCGGAACCTGCTCGGGACGGCGGGCGGCCTGCTTCGAAGCGCGAGCGGATTCCTCGGCGACGTCTTCGGCAAGGCCGCGGAAAGCGCCTACGAGGTTCAGCGCGCGGTGGGCGGCGCCGCCCACGACGCGGCGCTCAAAGCCGCGGTCGAAGAGATCAAGCCCCTCTTCAAGAAGTGCCGGCGCTGCGGCAACTGGCTCTGTGAGAAGACGTGCTGGAACGACCAGGCCGGAATGTGTAAGAACTGCGCACCCCTCGCGGAGGAGGAGGAGACCGCACTCCGCGCCTCTTCGGTCAGCCAGGCCGTCTCGAACGATGTCGCGATCGAGGAGGAGGCGCGCCTCGCGGTGAAGACGAAGACGGTGAAAGCCCCCTGCCCGAAGTGCGGTGCTCAGACCCTGGGCCAGAAGTTCTGTCCCGAATGCGGCACGAAGATCGAGACCGCGCGTTTCTGCGAGGGCTGCGGCAAGAAACTCGCACCCATGGCGAAGTTCTGCGGCGACTGCGGGGCCAAGGTCACGGCCTGACCGCGGATCCGCGCGAGCATGCGGGGCCTGAAATAGGCCTCTCCGAGGCGCCCGTGAGAGAATAGGTTCCCACGATCCGGAATTCGCAGAGTCGTTCATCGCGAAATCACCGGTATCAGGCCGCTTTTTGAGGCGATAGGGACGTATTCGTTTCCGCTCGCGGCCACCACCTATCAGGGCGCGAGCCCCAAAAAGTCAGGACCTCTCAATCACTATGCCGTTTACCAAGTATGGCTTCTCCGCGGAACTGCTGCGTGGAATCAAAGAGCTCGGGTTCAAGAACCCGACCCCAATCCAGGAGCAGGCCCTTCCGCCCGGCATCGAAGGCAGAGACGTTCTCGCCTGCGCCATGACGGGCAGCGGCAAGAGCGCGGCCTTCGGTCTTCCTCTGATTCACCGCCTCGGCAAGTCCAAGGGCATGACCCGCGCCCTGATCCTGACGCCCACGCGCGAACTCGCGGCCCAGATCGACGAGCATTTGAACGCGCTCGCCGTCCACACCCCGGTTTCCAGCGCGGCCATCTATGGCGGTGTCGGCATGGGCGCCCAGGAGCACGCATTGCGCCGCGGCACCGACATCATCGTGGCGACCCCGGGCCGCCTGCTCGATCACATGAGCCGCTCCTACGCGAACTTCAAGAGCCTCGAAGTCCTGGTCCTGGACGAAGCCGACCGCATGCTCGACATGGGCTTCCTTCCCGACATCCGCCGCATCCTCAAGCACCTCCCCACCAAGCGCCAGACCCTCTTCTTCTCGGCCACCATGCCGGCCGAGATCGCGAAGCTCTCCCGCGAGATGCTCCACGATCCCTTCACCATCAGCGTGGAGCGTCAGTCGACGCCGGCGGTGGGGATCACCCAGGCGGCCTACCCGGTCGCTCAGCACCTGAAGCCGGTCCTGCTCACCGAACTCATGAAGCGCGGGATCATCCGCAGCGTCATCGTGTTCACCCGCACCAAGTCGCGCGCGAACCGCCTCGCCGACTTCCTGGTCCGCATGGGCGTGTCTTCCGGCCGCA
The DNA here is from genome assembly GCA_031392925.1 of Vicinamibacteria bacterium. Classification (GTDB taxonomy): domain Bacteria; phylum Acidobacteriota; class Vicinamibacteria; order Fen-336; family JAGNNV01; genus JAGNNV01. The sequence goes on along the minus strand of JANMVV010000086.1, from coordinate 33,460 downwards.
TCCACGGCGACCGCTCGCAGTCTCAGCGCACCGAGACCCTGCGGCGCTTCAAGGAGGGCAAGTTCAGTGTCCTCGTCGCCACCGACATCGCCGCGCGCGGCATCGACATCGAAGCGCTTTCCCACGTCATCAACTTCGACATCCCGCCGACCCACGAGGACTACATCCATCGCGTTGGCCGTACCGGTCGCAACCAGTCGCAGGGCGACGCGTTCGCCTTCGTCTCGCCCGAAGAGGAAGGCGCCTTGCGCGCCATCGAGCGCGCGATCGGCAGCCGGATGCCGCGCATCACCCTGCCCGACTTCGACTACGCGGCGCAGAAGACGAACGCTCCCGAGGCCGCGAAGTTCCGGGACCGTGACGGCGGCGGTCGCGGACGCTCGTCGAGCCCGAAGCCCTACACGCGCTTTGGAGCCAATCGAGGCGGACAGGGCGCTTCGGCCGGCCACGGCGGCCAGCGGCCAAGCCGCCGTCCGCACGACGACCGCGGCGCGCGTCCCGCGCGGCCGCAGGTCGTGGGCTCGGGGATCAAGGTCGACAGCAGCGAACGCACCACGACGGCGGGTGGCGGGGCGGATCGATTCGCCCAGGCCGCGGCGACCAACAGCCGTCAGGCTTTGCGCGGAGCCGAGGCCACGCGGAGCGAAGGCCCCGGCTTCAGTCGGGCCCGTCGCGAAGGCGGCGGCTTCGGGTCGGCCAAGCGAAAGCCCTTCGCCGGCCGCGGCGGCTCGAGGTAGTCGCCTCCCCGTGGGCCGCCGACGAGGAGTCTCCCGTTAGACTCCTGCGCAGATGAACATCAAAGCGGCGTCTCGAATCTCCCGTCTCGCTCTCCTTCTTGTTCCGGGCCTCGTCGCATCGCCCGTGTCCGCGCAGCAGAAACAGGCGCCCATCACCGGGGACATCATCGTCCGCCAGGAATGGACGGACAACATCTTCACCACCCCTGATCCCGTGCCCGCGCACCGCACGCGGATGCAACTCCGACCGCGCTTCGAGGTGGAAACGAATTCCATCCGCATGATCCTGGGCGCCGACGCCAGCTATTCGACCGACAACAACGTCGAGCCTGAGGGTGTCCCGCTGCCCCTCAACCTCATTCGCGACAACTACGACTCTCGGAGCATCCGGCTGGACCTGGCCTCCCTGGGCGTGAATCTCTCTTCCGCGATGAAGCTGGACGCGGGCCGCCTGGCCATGCCCTTCCGCCTCACCAACCTGATCTGGGACGCCGATCTGAGGATCCAGGGCGGCGCGGTGCAATGGACGCTCTACCAGGGAAAAACCGCCGAGCCCATCGCGAAGGTCTCGGGAATCTACTCGCGGGGCAGCCACGTGTTCGCCGACTCCAAAGACCCCAAAGGATCGAGTCTCGGTGAGGGCGTCACCATCAAGGGCGGCTCGCTCGACCTTGGCTTTGGAGCAAGCAAGCGTGTGGACCTGTCCGGGACCTACCTCCAGTTCGACAACCTCGCGTATCTCGAACGGATGATCCGACGTCAGAATTCGCGGGTCGGCGGCCTGCTCACGCGTGAATACGGAGTGATCGATGTCGTCCTGCGCTTCCGCACCGATGCGCCCTTCCCCATCCAGATCGTGGTGGATGGCGCGCACAACTACAAAGCGCCGGATCAGAGGAACGGTTTCTGGACAACCCTGGTCCTGGGCTCGCTCCGGGACACCAAATTCCGCGGCGAATACACCTACGCGAAGGTGGACAAGGACGCGACCGTGGCCGCCTACGCCGGCGACGATTTCTTCTGGGGCACGGGCTGGCTCGGACACCGCGCGGAGATCGCGTTCGTGCAGTCGCCCAAGTCGACGTTCCACGTGATCGGCACGATGCAGCAGTTCAAGGACTCGCCGAACCTTCTGGAACGGGACCACTGGGTGAGGCGTCTGCGCCTGGAAGCGCGGCGGACGTTCTAGCCAGGGACGTCCAGGGCCGCGGACGCTAGCGGGCGATGCCGAGCAGGTCGGACAGGCCGACCGGCTCCGAGTCGAACTGGATGCCGGTCTGGTAGGACAGACCCTCGAGTCGCGTCCACATCACCTTGCCCACGCCGTCAACGGTGAGCACGGGCTCATCCGCCATCCGGAACTCGACCCGCACTGACACCTTCTTGTCCCGCGGAAGGTCCTCACCGGTGCGCAGGCGGCAGCCCAGACGAGAAAGGTCCATGGCGGTGGCGGGACGCCACTCGCCCGGGATGGCGGCGTACGACACGCTAAGCCGGCAGGCGATCCGCGCCGTGATGCGGCGGTTCGGACGCTTGATCGATCCGGTCGTGGTCTTTTGGGCTCCCGGGGACGCAGGATTCAACGCCATAGTTTTCTTCTGAGTGAACGGTGATTTGACAAGGGGAATTCGTACTCTAGCCCAAGAGCGGTTTCCGCTGCACCCACTTCTCACTTTTTGGGCGAGGCCGCGCGGCCGCGCGCGCGGCGCAGGCGCAGGCGGGAAGCGAGTCGCGCGCATCGGCCCCATCACGGAGAAGCGGCTAGAATTATCGGCTTATCCATGAGCCGCCGCACTCTGCGCGTCGTCGTCGTCGTCGTCGTCGCCGGCCTCGCCGGCCTTCTCCCCGCCTGCGGCAACGGCGTGGGCACGGCCGGACCCACCAGTCTGCCCACCCCGACCCCGGTGCAGAACACGCACGCCGTTTCGTTCACCGCGTTTCTCGATGAGAACGGCAACCGAGCGCTCGACTCGAACGAACTGACGCGCATCCCGAACGTCGAACTCGTCGCCGGCTCGTCCAAGGGCCGCACTTCGGCCCTCACCGGCCAGGCCACGATCCAGGTTCCGGACGGCGCCCAGACTCTGGAAGTGACGGCCGCTTCCCTGCCTCCCTTCTTCCGCCCTCCGGCGCCCGGCAGCATCACTATCCCGGCGAGCGGAAACGTGATGGTGCCGATCACCCTCCCCGTCGGTTCCAACAATCCCATGCTCTTCATGGGCTTCGGCGACAGCATCACCAACGGCGACCCTGACGTGCCCGACGGAAACGGTTACCGCGGGTTCCTCCAGGGCATGCTACGGGCCCACTTCGGAACCGGAGAAGTGGCGAACGAAGGCCTCGACGGCACGAATTCGGACAGGGGCGCGGCCCGGATCGGCAGCAGCCTGTCGCGGGTCCGGCCTTCATTCACGTTGATCCTCTATGGAACCAACGACTGGAACCAGTGCGACGAGCCGCCAAACTGCGTCACCATTCCGAGCCTGAGGTCGATGGTCCAGCAGATCAAGACCAGCGGCGGCCATGCCTTCGTCGGAGCCATCCTTCCCGTGAACGTCGGGTATGACGGTCGGACTCCCCCTTCCCGCCAGGACTGGGTGATCCAGATGAACACCCTCATCAAGCAGATGGCCGACGAGGAAGGTGCCGTCTACGTGGACTTGTACGGCGCGTTCGCCCGCTCGGGTCTCACGGGCTCCGCGCTGTACGTGGATCATCTGCACCCGACCGAGCCCGGTTACCGGATCATGGCCCAGACCTGGTTCGACGCGGTCAGCAAGGAGTACTCGAAGATCCTCTCCGATTACTGACGACGTTCGCCGGGCCGGCTAGGGACGGCAGGAGGCGCCGCGGCAGCCCCTCAGGGCCGCCACCCGCGCGCTCAGCCTGGAGATCGTCGATGAGGAGGCCTGCCTGGCCAGATTGTCGAGCTGAAGCGAGTCGTTCTTGAGGTCGTAGTACTCGTTCTCGCCGTTGTCGTATTCAACGTAGAGCTCGGTCTGGGTTCGCACCCCGTAGTAGGCGGGTATCTGAATGGGGAGTCCGGCGCCTCCGGGATGCTCGATCAGCATCTCCTGCCGCCAGGTCGAAAGCGCCGGGGGTGTCGCGGAGAGCAGGGGCAGGAACGACAAGCCGTCCACCGACGCCGGGACCGATGCAGCCGCCAGGCCGAGGAACGTGGGGACCAGATCGACGAGGCCGGTCAGGTGGTCGACGCTCCTCGCCGCGGGTACGCCGGGACCGCGCACGTAGAACGGCATGCGGATGGATTCCTCGTAGGCGGTGTTCTTGCCTCCGCGCAGGCGATGCTCGCCGCGATGAAGTCCGTTGTCGGAGGTGAAGAAGACGTAGGTATTCGAAGTCTGGCCGAGTTGATCGAGAGTCAGGAAGAGCGCGTCCACCGCATCCTCGACCGAGAGCAGGGCCTGGAGGGAACCCCGGTAGTCGCTGTCGATCTCCGCGATGGTGGCCGAGTCCATGAGCGGCGACTGATCCTGAAGCCAGCGCGGCTTGTCGGAAATGTCCGCCTCGTTGAAGGAGCGGCCGCGGGGGGCGGTGGCGCCCGGGTAGGCGGAAAGGTAACGCGCCGCGGGCTCGGTGGGCGTATGCGGAGCGCCCAGGCTCAGGAAGGCGAAGAAGGGCTGGGGGCCGCTCGCTTTGACGTTCTTGATGAACGACTGCATGCGTTCGGACAGGATCTCGGCCTGATAACCGCCGGTGTCGGCGCTGTACACCTTGAGGGTGCCGTTCTCATTCAGCGTGTAGGTGTTGTTGGTGGCAATTCGATCGGACATCACCACGCGCCAGTCGTCCCATCCGGGAGGCACGAAGGTCGGGCCGGCGGGGGCGCCGGTGGGATAGTCGTTCTCGTACTTTCCGAATATGCCGGTCTTGTATCCCGCCGCCTTGAGCCAGGGGCCGAGGTTGTTGTTGTCGAACCCCCCGGCCTGCCAGGCCGGATAGCCGGCTCCGTCCCCCGCATTCGCAATCACGCCCGTGTTGTGGGCGAATTCGCCGGCCAGGATGTTGGAGCGCGAGGGGCCGCACAGCGGCGTGTTGGCGAAGGCGTTGTTGAAGCGGAGGCCCTTGTCGATAAAGGCGGCCCGGAGCCTCGGCATGTTCGAGGTCATGGCCTCTTCGGCGTCGTCAAGGAGCACCAGGACGATGTTGGGCTTGGAGGCCGCGGGCGGTGTAGGAGTCGTGGTGGGCGGAGCCGAGGGCGAGGTCAGGCCCGAGCCTCCACAGGCCGCGCCCATGAAGCCCAGCATGAGCGCGCAAGGAAGGACCCTGTTCAAGATCACCGGCGGAATCGTAGCGCATCGACTCGGGCCGACGTGCATAACGCCCGCCCCGAAGTCGTCCTAGAGGCGGAAGCCCGGACCCGATGGAATGAGGCCCGCCTCGCTCAACGCCTGGCTCAGCGGGCCCTGGTTGAGGGGGGCGTCATGGCTCTCATGACCGATGATGCGGAGCGCTCTCCGTCGCATCCATGACGCGATGGCGAGGCCGCACAATCGGCTGAGGCGCTGCCCCTCGGCCTGGGGCGCGGGAATATGGACAATCGCGCGCGCGCCATCCGCGAAGAGGAGCGCCATCAGCTCGCCGTCCGCGATGACCACGTGGGCGCGGGCGCGGCGCTCGCCCTGCCCTCCGCACCAGTCGGGCCAGGGCAAAGTCGCGCCCAGGGGATTCGCCGGATCCGTCGCGGCCAGAACCACGGCCGAGGCAGTATCGCTGGCGCCGTCCTTCAGATCGCGCATGCGGTCCACCGCCGCCGGGTCGGCGAACTGCAGCGCGCCGAGACCCTCGATGAAGTATCCGCGGCGCACCTGACCGCGCTCCTCAAGCGCTCGGAGGAGCGAATAGACCGAAGTGAAGCCCCCCTCTCTGGCCTCGGCGGTGATGGCCTCGCGCGTAAGGATGCCGTGCCGGGCCAGCCACTGCTCCAGAGCGGCGAGCCGGTTCGGGATGGACGCGGGGAGAACCGAAGGCAGCAGGGAGAATCGTCCAACCCCGTCGGCCGGAATATCCAGACGTGACCGGTACCCCCCCATCCGCCCCTCCAGCGCGAAGCCTGGCCTGTGGGCCACGAACCGTTTGCCTGGGGTCTTGCCCGGATCGAATGAGCGGGCCCGCAAGGCGGCGATCGAGTCGTTCGTGACCTCGCCGTTCCAGAACAGCTTCCAGAGCGCATCGATGAGGTCTCGGCGACGAACCCCGGGGCAGGCCGCCTCGATCTCGGGCAGGAAGACCGCCCCCCGCTTCAGCAGCACGTCACGCACGAGCGCGGGGACGTCGGCGGTGAGGGACTCGGTCGGCGGGTGGCCGAGCAGGGCGCGGTTGGGCGAGAGATACAGCGCCACCTTGCCGTCCCGCGCGCCCAGGGAACCGCGGCCCTCGAGCACCACCTCGCCGCGCGCCACCACGAGCTCGAGATCCTGCGACCGGTAGCCGGGAACGCGGCTCGCCAGGATGTCGGCCTCGAGCGCCGAGGCGGGCAGGGGACATCCCTGGAGCTGATCGATCGCGGAGAGAAGGGCGTCGCCGCGATCCCGGCCCGCGTCGGAGGATCCGTCCCCGTCCGCACCCAGCCCGTGCCAGACCGTGAGAAAGCGGGCATAGTCGCGGCCCGACACCGGGTGCACGCCGCCGCGGGCCTTCGCGAGAGACAGCCGGCGGACGCGACCCAGAGCCTCCACGTCGCACCACTCCACATCGCGAGGCGAGCGCGTGAATGGACCGCGCATCAGATGACCGCTCGCCTCGAGCGCTTCGAGGGTCGCGGCGGCGCGGTCGCGACTCAGGCCGAGACGCGAGGCCAGGTCGCTCGTGGTAAACGGACCGCGGGTTCGCGCGAAGCGCCGAGCCAGATGGTCCAGGCTCCCTTCGGTGGCGCCCGTAAAAGCCTTCGGAACGCTCTTCGGCAGCGCGATCCCCAGGGCATCGCGATAGAGCGCCGCGTCTTCAACCGCGACCAGGCGTCGCTCTCCGGCCACATCGAGTTCGACCACCCGATTCTCATGGGCGAGCGCTTCCGCGAATCCGGCCACGTCCTCACCGGCCGCCCGCGACGCCACTTCCCGGAGTGAAAGATCCCCGAGACGGAGCAGGCAGTCGTGGAGTCCATCGGCCGACCGGATCCGCCGGCCCGGCGCTATGGCCTGAAGCTCTTGGTGGACCTCCGTGATCGCCGCCTCGTCGAGGAGATCCTGGAACGCGGTTTCGCCGAGCAGCGCCTGGAGCTGGGTCTCGTCGATCGACAGAGCGTGGGCGCGGCGCTCGGCCAAAGGGGCGTCGTCGTCATACATGACCGTGGCCACGTAGCCGAACAGGAGCGCGGTCGCGAAGGGCGACGGATGATCGACGTCGAGGGTGGTCGTCTTCACTTCCCGCTTTTCCACCTGCCGGAGAAGGTTGACGGTTGCGGCGAGGTCGAAGTCTTCGGTGAGGCACTCGCGATAGGCCTCGAGGATCAGCGGGAAGGACGGAAAACCCGAGGCCACGGAGAGAAGACCGTGGGCCTTTTGTCGCTGCGCCCACAGGGGCGAACGCGAGCCGGGCCGGCGTCGCGGAAGAAGGAGGCTGCGGCCCGCGGCTTCGCGGAAACGCGCGGCGAAGAGAGTCGAGTCGGACAACTCCTCGCGGACGAGCTTCTCGAGCTCCTTCGATGAGGGCAGCAGGTCGGGAAGAGCCGGGACCTGCTCCCGATCGGCCAGTCTCAGGATGATGCCCTCGTCGCTCACCACCACTTCCACTTCGTGAAGGCCTTCGCGCCTCATCTTGCGAACGATGGCGAGGGCGAGGGGCTGATGGACGCGGCCCCCGAAGGACGAGAGAAGGCACAGCCGGAGATCGCCGATCTCATCCCGCGTGCGTTCGAGCACCAGTTCGTGATCAGTGGGAACCGCCGAGGCCTGCTTCTGATCAAATACGTACGCGGTCAGATTGCTCGCGGCGCCTTCTTCGAGGGCGTAGATTCCGGTGAGCAGCTCGCCCGCCTTCTTCCGGCCGAGGGACAGGATCTTCCGCGACAGGGCGCCGATGCGTTTTGCGTTCTCCACCGGCCGGGGCGGCCGGTCCGCCTTCCAGAACGGCATGCGTCCGCGAAGGCCGGGCGCGGGGGTCACGATCACGCGGTCGCGCTGGATTTCATCGATCCGCCAGGACGAGGCCCCGAGCATGACAATGTCGCCGGTCCGGCTTTCGAACACCATCTCCTCATCGAGCTCACCCACGCGGCGGGATGGGCCCCGGCGCGGATCGTCGGCGGCGGGGCTTCCCGCGAGGTAGACGCCGAAGAGACCGCGGTCGGGAATGGTGCCCGCGTTCGCGTAGAGGATCATCTTCACTCCGGCCCGGGCGCGCAGGTCTCCGGTGTCGCGATTCCACACGATCCGCGGGCGCAGATCGCGGAACTCATGCGAGGGATAGCGGCCGGCGAGCATGTCGAGCACGCCTTCGAATGCGGAACGAGGAAGGGCCGAGAACGAAGCGGCGCTGCGAACCAGAGCGAAGAGATCGTCGATGTTCATCTCCTCGGTGACGAGAATGGAGAGGATCTGCTGGGCCAGGACGTCGAGGGGATTCTGCGGCAGGGTGACGGGCTCGATGTCGCCGCGCTGGAGCGCGTCGATGGTGGCCGCGGCGGCGAGCAGATCACCCCGGAAGGTCGGGAAGACCAGGGCTTTCGGAACGCCGCCGAGGTGATGCGAAGCGCGGCCCACGCGTTGAGTGGCGCTCGCGACCGAGGGCGGCGTCTCCACCTGCACCACGAGATCGACCGCGCCCATGTCGATCCCGAGTTCGAGCGACGAGGTCGCGACCACCGCGCGCAAGCGCCCCTCCTTGAGCGCGGCCTCGACGAGTTCGCGCTCTTCCTTGGCGAGCGACCCGTGATGCGCGCGGCAGATCGGCTCGCCTTCCCCCGAAAGTTCGTTGAGCGCCGCGGCCACGCGCTCGGCCACCCGGCGCGAATTGACGAACACGATGGTGCTGTGGTGGGCCAAGATAAGCTCGAGCACGCGGCGGTGGATGGCGGGCCAGATGGAAGGCGCGCCCTGGACGGGCGGAAGAGGACCCTCGCCGCCGGTTGCGGCCGGCGGCACGAAACCGCGGCCCGAGGCCGATGTCCCCGACCCCACCCAGGGGCGCTCGACCCTGAGCCCGCCTGAATCCGGCCCGGGCGTCTCGATGGTCTCGCGCGGCAGGACGGTCATGTCCAGCACCGCGGATTCGACCCTTACGTCGAAGGCCCGCTTGATCGACGCGTCGATGATCTCCACCTTGTGTCCACGCGATCCGGCCAGAAAACGCGCGACGAGATCGAGCGGTCTCGAGGTGGCCGAGAGGCCGATGCGCTGAACGGGCTTGCCCGCGAGGCGGGCCACGCGCTCCATGGACAGAGCCAGATGCGCGCCCCGCTTGGTCCCCACGATGGCGTGGATCTCGTCGACGATGACGGTGTCGACGCTGCGCAGGATCTCGCGCGACTCGGAGGTCAGGATCAGAAAGAGCGACTCGGGGGTGGTGATCAGGATGTCGGGAGGATCGCGCCGCATCTTCTGACGCTCGCTCTGCGGCGTGTCGCCCGACCGGACGGCGACGCGGGGCACTCGGTACGCGTCGCCTCGCTCCCTGGCCAGCTCGCAGATTCCCGCGAGCGGCTCCTGCAGGTTGCGCTCGACGTCCTTCGCGAGGGCCTTGACCGGCGAGATGTAGAGAATGCGAACCCCGCGACGAGCCGACGATGGTTGCGCCTCGGAGCCATCGAAGACCATCCGGTCGATCGCGCAAAGGAAGGCGGCGAGCGTCTTGCCCGAGCCCGTGGGCGCGGCGATGAGCGTCGACTGGGAGGCGATGATGTGCGGCCAGGCCTTCTTCTGCGCGGGGGAGGGGCCTTCGAACCGTCGCGCGAACCACGTCCGGGTCGCCGGATGGAACGAAGACGTACCCGGGCTCACGCCCGACTCCGCTGGGTCGCCTACAATCCGCCGCACTTGAAGAGTGTAATTATTTCTGGGCCGGGGGGCCCCATGAGTCGGGACCCACCCGTGCATCCCGCCTGCGCCATCGCTCGCACCTCGACCTCTTGAATCCCGGCTCGATTTCCGTGCTCGGATGGGCCTTCGTGGTCTTCGTGACCCTCGTGGTGCCGTGGGCGGTGCTGCGCAACCGGGAGAGCGCGCTCGCCATGGCCGGCATTCCTCTGGCCTTCCGGTTCTACGCGATGCTGCTGCCGCAGGTGGTTCTGGGCGTGCTCGCCCTCGTAACCGGATTCGTCGAGGGCATTGAGATCTTTCCGGCGCGGGCGCCCGCGCTCCTGTCCTGGTTCGCCGGAGCCGTCTTCCTCGTGGCGGCGCTCATCCTGGTGCGCCCGCACTGGCGGCGGTCCATCGAGGAGGACAAGCCGACGTGGAGGCTCTTCGCTCCCACCAACCGGCGGGAGCGAAGAATGTGGATCGCGCTTTCGCTCTCCGCCGGAATCGGGGAGGAGCTGGTGTGGCGCGGCGTCCTGCCCGCTCTGATCGCGCTCCTGACCGGAAGTCTCGCCATCGGCATCACGGTCTCCATCGCCTCTTTCGCGCTCGCCCATGCCATTCAGGGACTGCGCAGCGTCCTTGCCATCGCGGGCATCGCCGCGGCCTTCCACGCCCTGGTCTTCATCTCCGGCTCCCTGTACCCGGCGATGCTCGTGCACTTCGCCTACGACGTCGTCGCGGGCTTCACCTATGCCCGGTTCGCCAGGGAACTCGGACTGCTGCACGCTCCCATCGAGTAGCGGGAGGAGGGGGGCGTTGATGAGGGGCGCGGCCCTTATGATCCACCGCGTGACCTTCGTCCTCACCCTTGTCGTCGCTTCGCCCGCTCTCGCCCGCCATTCCTCGCGCGCTGTCTTCCTCGGCACCGACCCGCTGGCGGTGCGCGATGTCAAACTCAAGCGCGATTGATCGCGATCCCAAATGTACGAGCATCGCGTCGTCCCGGCTCCGGTTCTCCACCGGGCCATGCACCCCTTCCATCCCGACGAAAAGGGATAGGCCACGTGACCGGAATCGACGCCTCCGTCGTGGATGCCACCTGGCAGGACGTCGGTCACATGAAGGATTCGCGCATCCCCATCGAGATGGGGAAGGCCGGTCGCGAACAGCCCGAGCTTCAGGCCTTCATCCTGGGATCCACCGAGGGCATGGGCCCGGGAGTCAGCGAACTCGCCGGCTTCATCTACCTGGTGATCTGGCGGGTCTTCCGCGCGAGCAGCCCGGGCGGCATGAAGCCGGTGACCGCGGGGGCCATCCAGCGAAGGCTTGAACAGAACGAGCAGGCGCTGATGAGCCTCGACGGCACGGATCCTCAGCAGGTCGACGAAGCCACCATCGCCCGGCTCACCCGCCAGCCCGCGGTCTTCCGGTATGTGATCGAGGCGATCGCGGAGGCCGAGGAGGACGAGAACCAACCGGTGGCGATGTCGCCGGAGGAGAAGGGCTCGCTCATCCTGCTGCTCAAGACCGCGATCGACACTCTCGACGAGGCGCGGGAGCGCGGGCGTTAGGACGAATCGATGCCTGGCCTGTCCTGCCGGTTGATCTTCGCTCTCCTGTCGCTCGGGCCTATGACCGGCGCGCCGACCGGCCGCGACAGATGAACCCGGTCGCGATCCGGCACGCCACCAGCGCGGGCGACATCGCGGTGGCGAAGAGACTCTTCGAAGAGTACGCGGCGTGGATCGCCATCGACCTCTCCTTCCAGAACTTCGCGGAGGAGCTCAGGCGGCTGCCGGGCGACTACGCGCCGCCCCGCGGCGCCCTCTTTCTCGCCTGGGCGGACGCGAGACCGGCGGGGTGCGTCGCGGTTCGCCGCATCGACGACGACACCTGCGAGATGAAGCGCCTCTACGTGCGCGACTCGTTCCGCGGCTTGAGCGCCGGCGCGCGATTGGCAAGAGAGGCGATCGAGTGGGCTCGCGGCGCGAGCTATCGGCGAATGCTTCTCGACACTCTCCCGTCCATGCGAGCGGCGCACCGGCTTTACGAGCGGCTCGGCTTCAGGGAGACCCCGGCCTACCGTTTCAACCCGGTCGAGGGCACGAGATTCATGGCGCTCGAACTGGACGACCGGTAGGGACTTCCGGGGATCTCCACTCAGCCGCCCCGGCTATTATCCAAGCGTCCCCCCAAGCGAACCCAACTGAGGATCTTCATGGTTGAACTGCGCGAACCCCTCGAACAACTGATCCACTCCCCCAGGCAGTTCACCGCCGGCACCACCTTCCCCCGCGCGAAGGAGATCCGGCTCTACGACACCACGCTCCGCGACGGCGAGCAGACTCCCGGAGTCGCCTTCGCTCCGGAGCAGAAGTTCGAACTTGCCTGCATGCTTTCCGACGCGGGCGTGCACATGCTGGATGTGGGCTTCCCGTCGGCGGCGCCTTCGGAGCGCAAGTCGCTTCAGCTCATCCTCGACGCCAAGAAGCGCGGGCGGATCAAGAGCGAGATCGTGGTGATGTGCCGGTCGAGTGCCAAAGACATCGACGTCACCCTCGACTTCCTCGCCGGCATCGGCGCGAAACCCCACGACGTGAGTCTCTTCGTCTTCACCTCCGGCTCCGACCTTCACCTCAAATACAAGATCGGCAAGACCCTCCTCGGCCTCGAGGGCCGCAAGCCCGAGGAATGGCTCGACCTGCCGGTCTCCTTCTACCGCGAGGCCAACATCCGGATGTCGACCCACGCGATCGAGCACGCGCGCAGCCGTGGCGTGCAGGTGGTGGAATTCGGAGGCGAGGACGGATCGCGCGCCGACATCGACTACCTGATCGAGCTCGCGGGGGCGTGCTACAAGGCGGGCGGCTCGCGCTACGCCTACCCCGATACCGTCGGGTACTTCGCGCCCGAGGGCGTCGACTACTACATCCCGAAGATCGTGGCCGCATTCCCGGACAAGCCCCTGGTCATCCACTTCCACAACGATTTCGGCCTCGGCGCCTACAACACCGTGCGCGCGCTGCACCATGGCGCCACCATTCCCACGGTCACCGTGAACGGCATCGGCGAGCGCGCGGGCAACGCGCCCCTCCACACCACGGTGATGATCCTCAAGGAGCTCTACGGGGTCACCATCCCGGGCTTCCGTTACGACATGCTCTGGCAATTGAAGCGCAAGGTCGAGGAGATGAGCGGTCTTCCCGTCGCGGGCGGCGAGCCCATCATCGGCCATAACGTCTTCACCCACGAGACTGGCATCCACACCGCCGGCATCACCATCCACCCCGCCATCTACCAGGTGGTGCAGCCCGAGATGGTGGGCGGTCACCTGCGCTTCCTCTTCGGCAAGCATTCAGGGGCGGTGGCGATCGAGGCGGTGCTGCAGCGGAACGAGGCGAAGCTGACCCGCGGCGGCGTTGTCATCACGCCCAAGCTGGTGCAGACCCTCCTCAAGCTCATCAAGGACATCCGCGAGCGTCGGGCCAGCAATGCGGATCACGCCGACGAGATCCGTCAGTACTACTCGAACCTCAACAACCTAGGCCTCACCGAGGATGACCTTGTCTCCTACGCGCTGGTGCTCGGACCCGAACTAAAGTAGCCGCCAGGCAAACCAAAGGATGCAGACCAGGGCCGCGCAGCGATCGAGGATTCCCGCGATCGCGCGTGGCCTCTTGATTCTGGCCCTCGTTCTCTCCGCCTTGTTCCTCGCCGCCCCGTTCATCCACGGGCTGAATGTCGGAACGACTTTCGGCGCGATCTTCGTCCTGATCACCGCGACCGCCCTCCTGGTGAGCCTGCTGGTGGTGCCTCTTCCCAAAGCGCCCTGGATCGCGCGAGCGGCCCAGCACAACCTGGTGGCCCTCCTCATCACCCTGGGCCTCACCATTCTCCCGAAGGCGGCGCCGCTGTGGCTGCCCCTCGCGATCCTGGTGATCTTCACCGCGAGTTCGGAGTCGATGCTTTGGACTCTCACCCTTGGACTCGGCTCCGGGCTGCTCCTGGCCGGGGCCACCCGGGCGCCCACCGCCCTGGATTTCGCGGCCGATGCGCTGGGCCTTGGGGGCGTGGCGCTCGCCGCGGGCGCCGCCTTCGCGAGACTGAAGATGCGCAGCATTGAGCTCGGCCGCGTCATCACCAAGATGAGACAGGGCGCGGATTTCCTCGAAACCGAGATGGACCCGGACAAGACGTTCCGCGGCACCGCGCGACGGAAGGAAGACCCGGCGCTGCGGAGGGTGAGCGAAGAGGCCCGCACCCTGCGCGACCTGGAACGCTCGGCCCACCTCACCAAGACACTGGCGCCCTTTCTCCAGCTCGCCCGCGGGATGAATCACGCCCATGCCGCCCTGTTCTTCGACATCGACCACTCGCGGGGCGGGGCTTTCCTCCGCGCCCAGGACGGGCCTGCGGAAATCTTGGGCGACGCCGTTCTGCCGCTCAACACCGATCCGGTCGGTTTCGTCCTTGAACGGAGGCGGACGTTCTACGCCACCGACTTCCGAACTCTCCTCTGGTCGCTGCCCTACTACAAGAAGGAGAAGCACATCGGCACCCTGATCGCGGTGCCGGTTCTGGTGCGAGGCGCGATCAGCGGGATTCTCGTGGTGGACCACGAGGAAAGTCAGGCCCTTTCCGAGGCCGAGGACGTCTTGAAGCAGCTCGCGCATCTCATCTCGCAGGTGGTCGAGAACGAGCGCGAAACTCTGGCCCACGCCGAGCGCGAAGTGGAGTTCGAAGCCGCGGCCTCGGCCTCGCAGAGCATGGCCCTCATCACTGAAGTGGCGGAGATCCACGAGTTCGTCGCCCGCGCCGTGAAAGAGATGGCTCCGAAGACCATCGGCGCGGGGATCGTGCGCCTCCGCGGAGATTTCATCGAAGGCCTGCCCGGCATGTCGGAGGAGTTCCAGGACTGGATGGGGGCGGGCACCAAGGTCTCCGAGCGCACATGGATGTCCTGGTACCTGACCACCAAGAAGGAGCCGCTGCGCATCGACACGCCGAGGGATCGCGGCCTTCCCCTCTTCCGCCCGAGCGGGGGGCTTCCCGGCGAAACCCTGCTGGTCCAACCGCTCGTCTTCCGTAACCGCCTGCAGGGCGCGCTGGTGGCGGTCGGCGAGCGGGGGGCTTTCGATGCCAGCGTCGAACGCGTCATTTCCCTGATGTCGAACCAGGCCGCGGCCGCGATCGCCCTGATCGAATTGCTGGAAGCGAATCGACGGCTGGCCCTTCACGACGGCCTGACCGATCTGCTCAATCGCCGGGCCTTCGACGAGGCGCTCGATCGGGCGGCATCGCAGGCCAGCCGCGGCGGGCAATCCCTGTCTCTGCTCATGATCGACCTCGATCATTTCAAGCGGCTCAACGACACCTACGGCCACACCGTCGGCGACATCGCGCTGCAGGCGGCGGCCGCGGAGATCCGCCTGCAGGTTCGAGGCGGAGATCTGGCCGCGCGTTACGGTGGCGAGGAATTCGCGATCATCCTGCCCGAGACCGACGGCCCCGCGGCGTTCCGGATGGCCGAACGCCTTCGCAAGGCGCTCGCGGACCGCGTGATCAAGGTCGGAGACGAACAGATCAAGGTGACCGCCAGTTGCGGGGTATCGGCCACCGACCTCGGCTATGCCACTCCCGAAGAACTGATCCACTCGGCCGACGAGGCGCTGTACGCCTCGAAGGAAACCGGCCGGAACCGCACTTCCCTCGCGGGCGCCCCTCGCAAGTAGAGCGAGGACCTCAGGCCCGGTTTGCAGGTCCGCTCAGGAAGGAGAACGCGGCCCCCATCAGGGCGACGTAGATGAGGGCGTTCATCCAGTAGACGTCCTCCAGGGCGGAGCGCGCCACGAACGCGGCGATCGCGGGCGCTATTGCCCCGCCGATCAGGGCCGCGCCCGAGAGTCTCCCGAACGAAGCGCCCCGGGACGCCTCCGGGAATCTGCGCGAGCCGATGCTGTATCCAAGCGTCAGCCCCCCACCGGACACGAGGCCGTACCCGAGGGCGACACCCAGGAAGGTCACAAAGGTGGATACGTAGGCCATGGCGATGGCGGCGAAGAGCGAGAGGAACAGGGAAAGGCCGATGAGGCGGACAGGATCGATCCGGGCCGCCAGTCGCCCGAAGCCGAAGGACGACACCGCGGCCGCGATCGAGTACACCGAGATCAGTATCCCGGTGCTCATGGCCAGGGACGAGTGGGCGACACCGAAGGCTTCCAGTTGCGCGGGAAGGATCGGGGTGAACGAGCGCGATGCGAAGTTCACGAAGAACACCACGAACACCAGGGCGGCGAAGAATCCCTTGGGCAGGTTGACCTCGGAGGGAACCGCGGCCCTTGAAGACCCGCGCAACGCCGGGCTTTCGTCCGAGTAAAAGGCGCCCACCACGAGGGCGGCGAGAAGGCAGGAGATCGAAGCGCCCCAAAACGCCGCCCGGATACCGAGATAGGACGCGAGCGTGCCGCCCAGGAGAGGCCCGAAGCCCGCGGCAAGAATTTGCGCGGACTGGATCTTCCCGATGGCCTTGCTGGCTCCCCCGCCCTTCTGGGAGGACCCCGTCGCCATGGCCAGGCCCAGAGGCCCGACTCCGCCGAAGAGTCCGGAGAGCACGCGCGACACCATGACATGCATGGGGCTCCGGGCCACGGAGGCCACGATCTGGGCCAGGCCGATGGCGGTGAGGGCGAGGAGAGCTATCCGCTTGTAGCCATGCCGATCCGCGAGGCCTCCCCAAAAAGGGGCGAGGAGCCCGGCCAGCAGAGGCCCCACTCCGATCAGGACCCCGGCCCACTGCGCGGCGTCGACGGGGTCCGCTACCCCCAGTTCTTGCACGAACAGGGGCAGGAAGGGCAGGGCGAAGCCAAGGCCCAGAAACGCCGCAAAGGTCATGATGGCCGCGACATTGGCGTTGCGCGCCGCCCTCGACCGGGCGGCTTCCGCCAAGGGTTCCATCGGCCCTGGTTGGCTGGCGGCGGTCAAGTGTGGACATTATCACGCGGTCTGGAGGCGAGTTGCGATCTATACTGGCGCGGTTCAGTTCTCTTTCAGGAGGAGACATCCTATGAACATGAAGAATCTTCTGTGCCTCGTTTCCGCGGTTGCCCTCGCCACGTCGGCCGCCGCGCAGTCCCAAAGCCTCCCCGAACTCGCAAAGGCGGAGAAGGCGCGCCGGGCCCGACTGCAGAAAGCAGGCGGCCCCGCGAAGGTGTACACGGAGGGCGATCGGAGCGGCGACGCAGCGCAGCCGGAAAGCGCAGGCGCTCCCGCTACAGGGGCCGCCGGGTCCGCGACCAAGAAGAAGGAGAAGACTCCTGAAGAGGTCGCGGCCGACAAGCAGAAGGAATGGAACGACAAGGTCAAGCAGGCCCAGGATCAGATCAGGGAACTCGAGGCCACCATCTCGAGGAACGAGAGAAACCTGGCCTCGCTCATCAACATCACACCCGCCCGCGTGGACCTCGCGAACAGCATCGAAGCCGACAAAAAGAAGCTGGCCGACCTCCAGAAGTCGCTGGTGTCCCTCGAAGACGACCGGCGCCGGGCCGGCATGCCACGTCCCCGCTAGTCGAAGCCTCCGACGGATTCCGCCGGGCGGCCTTCGGGCCGCCCGTTTTCGTTTCCGGAGGATCGCCTAGCCGCCGTTGCCCATGCTCTGCAGGAAGGCTCCGTTCGACTTGCTCTTGGAGAGCCGCTCGACCAGAAGCTCCATCGCCTCCACCGGCGACATGGCGGAGAGCACTTTGCGCAAGACCCACACCCGGTTGAGCTCGTCCTTGGGAACCAGGAGTTCCTCTTTCCGGGTTCCCGTCTTCTCGATGTCGATGGACGGGTAGATCCGCTTCTCGGTGAGCTTGCGGGAGAGGACGATTTCCGCATTGCCCGTGCCCTTGAACTCCTCGAAGATCACTTCGTCCATGCGCGATCCGGTTTCCACGAGGGCGGAGGCGATGATGGTGAGCGACCCGCCCTCTTCCACCGCGCGCGCGGCCCCGAAGAAACGCTTCGGCTCTTGAAGGGCGTTCGCGTCGACGCCGCCCGAAAGCACGCGGCCCGACTGGGGCGCCACCGTGTTGTAGGCGCGGGCAAGACGGGTGATCGAGTCGAGGAGGATGAGGACGTCCTTGCGCTGCTCGACCAGGCGCTTCGCCTTCTCGAGCACCATGCGCGCGACCTGCACGTGCCGCTCACCCGCTTCGTCGAACGTGGATGAAATGACTTCGCCCTGGACCGACCGCTGCATGTCGGTGACTTCCTCGGGCCGCTCGTCGATCAGGAGGACGATGAGGACGACCTCGGGATGGTTGCGGGTCACCGCGTTCGCGATCTGCTGGAGCAGGACGGTCTTGCCGGTGCGGGGCGGCGCCACGATGAGGGCGCGCTGGCCCTTGCCGAGCGGGGCCACCAGATCGAGCACGCGGTTCGAGATCTGCTCGGGACCGGTCTCCATGTTGAGCCGCTCCTGCGGATAGAGCGGGGTGAGCGAATCGAAGTGAGGCTTGTCGCGAGTGAGGTCGGGCGGCTCGAAATTGATCGCGTCGATCTTGATGAGAGCGAAGTAGCGCTCGTCCGGCTTGGGTGCCCTGATCTGGCCGGAGATGGTGTCGCCGGTTCGCAGGTTGAACTTCCGGATCTGTGATGGCGACACGTAGATGTCGTCGGGGCCGGGCAGGTAGCAGTACTCCGGAGCGCGAAGGAAGCCGAATCCTTCGGGAAGGATCTCCAGCACGCCCTCGGAGAAGATGAGCCCCAGCTTTTCGGCCTGAGCGCGCAGGATCTGGAAGACCAGTTCCTGCTTCTTCATAGTGAGCGCACCGGGGATCTCGAGATCCTTCGCCACCGAGGCGAGTTCGCCGATCGGCATTTCCTTGAGCTGCGCGAGATCGAGCCGCGCGCCCTCGGCCGCCGCGGCCGCGGCCGCGATGGCCTTGGCGGTATCCGGATCGTCCTCGACATCGATGAGCCGGCCGTCCTTGGTACGGACGTCGTGGTGACGCTTGGGCTCACGGTGCTTCGGCGGCCCCGCGGCAGGGCGGCCGCCCGAAGCCGCTGGCTTCTCGCGGCGAGGCTTTCCCCGCCCTTCGCTTCGTCCGGACTTGGGAGGACGCGCGTCCGCGCCTTGGGCATGCGGTTTCCGTTCGCGCGGCGCCGGTCTCTCGCGGGGCGCTTGCGCCGGCTCGTCCGGCGAATCGGTCGCATCCGCCGCCGGCACGGACTCCGCCGAAGCGATCGGGGCGCCGCTTCTCTGGCCGCGTCGCCCTCGCCGCCCTCGTCCACGATCCCCTTTCGGATGACCCTCCGGCCCCGGTTCGCCCGCGGGCGCCTCGGACGGCACGGCCGACCCGGGGTCTTCCGACCCCTCGGGTTTCTTTTCGTCGGACATTTGATTTTCTTTCGGGCTCGCGATTTCAGGCTGCGGATCGATTCGATCTGACGCAACCCGCGCGAAGACGGGCGGGATGGGTACGAAGTCTCTAAGGAGGGAACGACAGGGGGATATTAGGAACGAGACCCTGAAAGTGCAAACCGCGGCGTCAAATAAGGAGTGGGCGCACGGCCATCAGTTCCTTCTTGAACTCTGCGCAGCTCTCGTACCGGAGCGCGGGCTTCTTTTCGAGGGCCTTCATGACGATCCGGGCGAGGGGCTCGGGAATGGCCGGGTCAAAGTCGCGGGGCGAGCGAGGGACCTCCTCCAGATGCATGCGGATGAGGTTCATCAGATCCGGCAGACCGAAAGGTGTTCTACGCGCGAAGACCTCGTAGGCCACCATCCCGAGCGAATAGATGTCCGCCTTGTGGGTCACCCCGCTGTAGTCGTTGATCTGCTCCGGCGAGATATAGGCGGGCGTGCCCAGGATCGCGCCGCTCTGGGTGGCGCCGGGTGCGCTCACCACCTTGGCGATTCCGAAATCGAGGAGCTTGACCACGTCCGCGGTGGTGATGAAGCAGTTCTCCGGCTTGATGTCCCGATGGACGATGCCTTTCGCGTGAGCGGCGCTCAACCCATCGCACACCTGGATCAGATAGTCGAGGCCCTTGGCCATGGAGAGCCCGGCGATCATCTTGTCCCGCAGGTCAACACCCTCGAGTAGTTCCATGGTGATGTACCTGAAGCCCTGCTGCGACCCGAGTTCGTGCACGCGCACGATGTTCTGGTGGGTCAGCTCGCGGGCCATCTTCAACTCGCGCCGGATCCGCCGGTCCGCGTTCTCGTCGGGCACGGCCTGAAGGAAGGCCTTGAGGGCGATGTGGTCGCCGAGGACGGTGTCGAGTGCCTTGAAGATCGCGGAGGTGCCGCCGCGGCCGATGCGGGCCACCAGCTTGTACCGGCCTTCAACCAGGGTGCCCACCGAAAAGACCCCGGCCATTGGCAGTCGTCCGGGGGCCTGAAGGATGTCCTCCGGGTCGGGAAGGCGGGGAGCCTCGGGAAGGTCGGGGAGGAGGACGGCCTCGTCGGGGAAGGGCTTCAGCTTGATCGTCGCCTGGATCTGCAGGGCGATCGGGTGCGCGGGATCCGCGGCCAGGAGCACCGCAGCCACCACCTTCGCGTTCTCGCGCAGACCCTTGCGGACATAGAGGTTCGCGAGCAGAGTGAGCGCGTCCAATTCGCCCGGATCGTGCGGCGGAGCGGCCAGGAAGGAGGAAACGAACTGGTCGAGGGCGTAGGAGATATCGCCCTCCTCGCTGGCCAGCCGAATGGCGTTGACGCAGGCGGCCCGATAGGCTTCATCGGTGGTATCGACGCCGAGGAGGGCCTCGAGCGCGTGCTTCCGGTCTCCGGCCTGGGTGAAGGAACGCGAGGCCTCGACGAGCATGTGGGCACGCAGGAACAGCTCCCCGGCCTCGCTGTGCCGGCCCAACTGCCGCGCCAACCGTGCCGCTTCGGAGTAGTGCCCCAGCCAGGACCGGAGTCGGAACGCGAGTTCAGGATGTCCGGTGGACTCGGCGAGAGCCGCCACCGCGACGCCAAGGGACTGGCCGGACTCATCGGCCACGAGGAGGGCCAGATCGATCGGGAACCGGACCATGATCTGAGCTGCCGATCGCACATCGCCCGTGCGGGTGAAGAGGCTGACCGCGCGGCGCGCCAGGGTGAGTTGCGCTTTCGGGATCTCTGCCGGGCCCACGGGCAGGGCGGCTGAGATCAGCGCCGCCGCGTCGGCAAAGCGCCCCTCGGTCTCCAGCTGCTGGACCCGCCCGAGGAGGTTCAGCTGGCTCGAATCCGAGTCGTCGTCCCGGGCCGCCTTTCCCTCTTCACTCACTGGTCGTCTCGCGGCATCTCGGCCAGGCGGCGGCGAAGGGCGTCGGGCGCGCGGGCGAAGGCCACGGCTTCATCCGCGCCCACCAGCCTCTCCTTGGCGAGCCGGAAAAGGCAATTGTCGAAACCGAGCGAGCCTTGAACGTCGTTCGCCGACTGGAGGGTGCCTTCGATCTGATGCGTCTTGCCTTCGCGGATCATGTGCCCGAGCGCGGTCGAGCCGAGGAGCACTTCCACCGCGGCCACCCGGCCCTCGCCCGTCGACCGGCGCAGGAGGCGCTGCGCGAGCACAGCCCGCAGCAGCACGGAGAGCACCCCGCGGGCGTGATCGCGAATGTCCTCGGACAGAGTGTCGAGAATGCGGTCCACGGCCCGGGCCGCGGTATTCGTGTGCAGGGTGCCGAACACCAGGACGCCGGTCTCCGCAGCGGAAAGCGCCAGTTGGATGGTCTCGGAGTCCCGCATCTCGCCGATAACGAGGACATCGGGCGCCTCGCGCAGGGCGGAACGCAGGGCGGCGCCGAAACTCTCGACGTGCTTCCCCACCTGCCGTTGCGTGATACGGCTCTTGACCGGCTCGTGCACGTACTCGATCGGATCCTCGACGGTGATGATGTGGCGGGCCGAATTCGTATTGATCTGGCGGACCAGAGCGGCGAGGGTCGTGGACTTGCCCGAGCCCGTGGGCCCGGTGACCAGGACCAGACCGTTTTGAAGGCGCGCGAGTCTCTCGACGGAGGGCGGCAGGCCCAGATCGTCGAGGGTGGGTATCGTGCCGGGGATGACGCGGAAGACCGCGCTCAGCCCCTCAACCTGGTTGAAAATGTTGCCCCGGAATCTGCCGACCTGGGGGAGCGAGTACAACACGTCCACCTGCCCCTGGACGGCGAGGATCTCCTTCTGCTCCGTGGTCAGGATCTCGTCGAGAAAGCGCCTGGTCTCCACGTCGGAGAGCGTCCGGAAAGGCAGGGCCAGCAGTTCGCCATCGAACCGGATGGTCGGAGGCGCGCCCGAATGGAAATGCAGGTCGCTCGCCTTCTGCTCGGCCACCAGACGAAGGAAGGAGTCGATGCGCGCCATGGCTCTAGGCTCCCGTCCTGGGCGCTTCGGTCGCGCCATCGAGGCTCTCGAAATCCTTCTTGCTGGCCGCCTTCATGTACACCTCTTCGGCGCTCACCAGGCCTTCCTTGAAGAGCCTCATGAGTTCTGCGTCCATGAGCTGCATACCCTGTTCGCGGGCGGTGGCGATAACCGACGGAATCTGAAAGCTCTTCCCCTTGCGGATGAGGCTCGCCACCGCGTCGTTGTTGATCATGACCTCGACGGCGAGGCACCGGCCGCCGGTCAAACGCCGGAGCAGAAACTGGCAGATCACCGCGCGCAGGCTCCCCGCGAGGAGACTGCGCATATGGTCCTGCTGGGCGGAAGGAGCAGCGCTCACCAGCCGGTCCACGGTAGACGCGGCCGAGGTGGTGTGGACGGACCCGAAGACGAGGTGTCCGGTTTCCGCCGCGCTCACCGCGGCGGAAATGGTGTCGAAGTCCCGGATTTCTCCGATCATCAGGACATCCGGATCCTGGCGCAGGGCGGCCCGCAGTGCGGTTGCGAAGGAGATGACCTGCGCTCCGATCTCCCGTTGATTGACCAGGCTTTTCTTGTTCGCGTGCACCACCTCGATCGGATCCTCGATGGAGAGAATGTGATGGCTCGACTTGCGATTGATGGCGTCGATGAGGGCGGCCAGGGTCGTGGACTTCCCTGAACCGGTGGGGCCGCCGACCAGGACCAGGCCATCGTTGAAGTCCTGGAACGACTTCACCACCGCCGGGAATCCCCCGCTCTCGATGTCGAGGAGGGTGCTCTTGATCGTCCGGAAGACGGCGGCGAGCCCGCCCATCTCGTTGAAGACATGCGCGCGAAAACGCATCTCCCGCCCTGGAACCTCGTAGGAGAAGTCGACGTCCTGCAAAGAGGCGATCTCCTCGCGCTGAGGTATGGACAGGCGGGGAAGGATGAGCGCTCGCAACTGGTCGCCGGAGAGCGGGGTGCCGGGAAGCTCCTCCATCCGTCCCGCCTTCTTGATCGCCGCCTTCCGGCCCGAGAGGAGGACCAGGTCGTCGGCCTCGCTCTCGACGGCGAGGATCAGGAGCTGGTCGAGCGCGGTGCCCGTGGCCGTCTGTTTTCCGGCGCGACTGTCGGCCGCGAAACGAAGGAGGAATTCCCGAGCCCGCACGCGATTCCGGGGATGTGAGTCCTCGAGAACCGCCTGCACGTTCGGCGCTTCCTGAACCGCCTCACACTTCGTAAGGCAGTCGAGGGCGGCGGTGCGCACGTCCGCATCAGGCGAGGAGAGCAGCGCAGCCACATGGGTGGAGACGCTTCTCGCATTCAGCTGGCCCAGGGCCTGGAGACACGCGATCTGGATCTCGGGAGCGCGGGTCATCATGTCCACGAGATGAGGCACGACTCTGGGTTCTCCGATCGCGCCGAGCGCTTCCACCGCTCCCTCCCGCACCCACCAGTCCTGATCCGAATCGGCCACCCGCAAGAGCGTCCCGAGCGCGGCGACGCTCTTGAGCCGCTTCATCATGTCGGTGCCGAAGCGGCGGATCAACGGATCCTTCTCGGAGAGGAGCTGGGCCACCGGGCGCAGGATGGAATCGGCGGCGATCTCCACGAGAACGTCTCCCACTCTCTCCCGGACCCACCAGTCTTCATCGCGGAGGTACTCGACGAGTTGCGGCCAGAGCTCTTCCGGCTTGCCGGCCGAACGCGCGAGTTCGACCCCGAACCGGCGAACATCCGTGTCACGGCTCTTCAGGAGCCACAACACCGTGCGCGAAAGGTCGGCGCGGCCCTCCTGGCCAAGCTGAGACAGGAGATTGGCGGCGGAACTGCGGAGCTGGGGGTTCTTGAGCTCGAGGGCCTCCACGAGAACGGGAACCGCACTCGCGTCCCGGCGCGCCTCCAGCACCTCCAGCACGGACTGGCGAATCGAATTCGGACCTTCGCGGAGTTTCCGCGAAAGCAGCCGGGTGGACCGGGCGCTGTTGAATCGCTGGAGCCCCTTCAAAACGATGCGGGCGAGTTCCAGCCGGTTCTCGTCGAGCAGGGGCACGGCCTTGTCGAAGTACTCGTCCTCGTTCGCAAGGGCGCAGAAGCCGGTAACCGCCGCGGCGGCGATGACCTCGGTGGGGTCGACCATGAACGGGGCGATCACCGACGCGCACGCCTGAGGATCCTTTTCCGCGCAGGCCGGAGAAGAGAGGTGTTGAAGGGCGCGAAGTTTCTCCGCCGGATTCCCGATGGAAAGTACGGTCTTGAGGTGCGGCGCGGCATGCTGAGCAGCGAGCGCCACCAGAACGTCCATGGCCTCGATCCGCCCGGGGAACGGGGGTTCGGCGACGAGTTTCCCCACCATGTCGAAGACGGTGCGGCCTCCGATCTTGCTCAAGGCGCGGGAAGCCGCGCCCCGCAGGAGGGGCTCGGGAGCACGCAGCAGACCCGCGAGTTCGCCGTGCGCCTCGACGCTGTTGACCCTGGGGATCGCGTCGATCAGCACGTTCCGGAGCGGCGCATCCGCGGTTCGGAGGGCGCGGACGAACGGAACGAAGAGGGTCTTGTCGCTCCATCCTTCCGAGATCGCGGAGAAGAGTTTGAGCCTCTTGGTGTGGCGTCCCGGATCCTTTTGGGCCAGGGCCCGGTTCGAAACCACCTCGAGGAGTTTCAGCGCTTCGGCTGGCTTGAGCGCGCGCGCCGTCTCGAGGAAATCCTTCTCCTCAGCCTCTCCCGGAAAGGCGAGCGCCGTGAAGGCCGGCAGAACGTCTCGCTCGTTCAACAGCGCGCAGCCCTACTTGCCCGTCTTGATGCCGGCGCCCATCGCGTACCCGAGGAGCGCGGCGATGACGTTCAAGATGGTGTTGACCACCATCCCACCCACCCGCGCCATCATGGCGGCCCCGAAGGGCACGGCGGCGGCCTGATTGAGGGCCGCGGGAGAGTTCCACAAGGTGGAGAGCCCAAGGCCATACGAGATGGCGGTCGAGGCGAAGATCACGATCTGGGTGACGAACCCAATGAGAGCACCCAGGACCGCCGCGTCCTTCAGGGAGTAGCCCTGAAGCGCGCGCGCGAACGCCGCGTGATGAGCCGAGGCGATGAGAGCGAGCGGAACGAGGCTGAAGATCCAGGTCGCTCTCGTGTAGTCCGTCGCGGTGAACGAAATCACCCATCGGCCGATCGTAAACAGGCCAAGGAGCCAGAAATAGAAGCCCATCAGCTTGAAGTGTTTGGCCATTGATCGTCTCCTAAGGGTGTGGGGTGTGGGGCGAGTCTATGCGAAGGCGGGAGAGTTTTTCGCGGCCCGGGCTCAAGGTGCTCCATCGAACGAAAAGCGGGAGCCCAGGCCCGCCTGGCTCGCGCGGCGGAACGCGAGTGACGCCACGGCCAGATCTTCAAAAGCGACGCCGCACGACTTGAAGATGGTGATGGCCCCAGGATCCCGGCCCTGGGAGGAGGGCGCGACCGGGCCCGCCAGCGACCCGAGGGTGACCACCCGGTCCAGCACCCCGCCCGCCTCCGTCTCAGCCATCTGAAAGTCACCGGCCTCGAGCAGAGTGTCCTCGGTCTCCACCGCCAGCACGGAGGCGCGGGTCACCGCCTCGGTGTCGATCTCCCGGGTGCGCGGCGTGTGCGCACCGATGGGGTTCACATGGGCGCCCTCGCGAAGCCAGCGGCCGAAGAGCACGGGTTCGACCGCCGCCGTCGCGGTCACCACCACGTCGCAAGCCGCCGCTTCTTCGGGAACTTCCGCGACTCTCCATGACGACACCTGGCGCAGGTCGCCGCGCGCGCGCAACGAGGCCACGAGCGCTCCCGCCTGGCCGGGACGTCGCGCCCAGACCACCACCGCTTCGATGGGCCGAACCGCGGCGACGAGCCGCGCGTGGAATCCCGCCTGCGCACCCGCGCCCAGAAGGCCGAGGGTTCGCGCCTCCGCGCGCGCGAGAAGACGCGTGGCGAGCGCCGACACCGCGGCGGTGCGAACCAGAGTGAGATAACTCCCGTCCATGACCGAAAGAGGAACGCCGCGCTCGGGATCGAACAGAGCGTAGAGGCCGGCAACACTCGGCTGAGCCCGCGCGGCATTCCCGGGGAACGTGCTCACGAGCTTCGCGCCCAGAGCCTCCGGCGACCCCCCCCCGCAGGGCATGGCGAGCAGTCCTCCCGCCCTGGTGTGAGCGGCGATCCTCTTCGGAGCGTCCCACTCTTTGCGCTCTTGGGCTCGGAACGCCGCCGCGAGCGCATCGATGACGGATGGGAAATCGAGCACCTCTTCGAGGTCGCGGCGGGACAGAAGGAGAGCAGGCGGCATGGGAGGGCCGCGCTAGACTACCGCTCCCGTGGCCTCTCTCTGCATCACATTGACCGAAAGGCTCAACGTCGATCTCATCGACCGCATGGCCGACCTGGCCGGTCTGGCGGACATGTTCGAGATCCGGGGAGATCTGGTCACCGACCTCGACCTCCTGACTATCCGCAAGGCGCGAAGCAAGCCCCTGATCTTCGCCGCGCGCGCCGCGTCCGAAGGCGGGAAGATGAAGGACGACGATCCCAAACGCCGCGCTCTCATTCATGAAGCGGTGAAGCGCGGATTCGACTACGTGGATGTGGAGTATCGCAGCGGCTTCTTCGACATCATGACGGAGAAGGCGGGCAAGGGACTCATCGTCTCGTTCCACGACATGACGGGAACGCCTCTAGACCTCGAGACCCTCTACGAGGGCATGAGCAAGACCGGCGCGGACGTGGTGAAGATCGCGGTGAGCCCGCGCTCCATGACCGATGTCGGCCGGCTGATGGAACTGGCCCGACGGCACGCGGGTTCGAGCCCGCCTCTGATCGCCATCGCCCTGGGGCCGCTCGGCGCCATCTCGCGCATCCTCGGGCCGAAGTACGGGGCGCCCTTCGTTTACGCCTCCACCGGCAAGGGCCAGGAGGCGGCGGCCGGCCAGATCCCGGCCGAGGAGATGGACACGGTCTACAACGTCAAGACGATCGGGCCGCAGACCAAGATCTATGGTCTGGTCGGGGGAGACGTTCTGCACAGCCTCTCTCCGGCCATTCACAATCGGGGCTTCTCGGAGTCCGGTCTCGATGCGGTCTTCGTGCCGCTTCAGGCGGATTCCCTTGGCGCCTTCTTTCAGGCCTTTCCTCACCTCGGCCTCTCGGGCTTTTCGGTGACCCGTCCCTACAAGGTCGAGATGGTGGGCCGAATGCAGGCGGTGGACGCGACGGTCGCGCAGTGCGGGAGCGTCAACACCGTGGTGGTCCATGACACCGGTCAGCTCCATGGCACCAGCACCGACGGCATCGGGGTGGTGACTCCGCTCCGCAAACGCGGCGAGATCAAGGGCAAGTCCGTACTCATCCTGGGCGCCGGCGGGGCGGCTCGCGCGGCCGCGGTGGCGCTTGAAGAACGCGGAGCCACCGTGCGCATCCTCGCCCGGAGTCGCGAGAAGGCGGTTCAGGTCGGGGCGGAAGTCGGCTGCGCGGCCGGCGATATGACCGTGCTTGTGAACTCGCAGTGGGACATTCTCATCAACGCCACTCCGGTCGGC
Source organism: Vicinamibacteria bacterium (assembly GCA_031392925.1). Lineage (GTDB taxonomy): Bacteria > Acidobacteriota > Vicinamibacteria > Fen-336 > JAGNNV01 > JAGNNV01. The sequence goes on along the minus strand of JANMVV010000086.1, from coordinate 5,868 downwards.
GGAGGGGCGCTCGCGGAGCAGACGCTCGTTCCCAAGGCCCTGCTGAAGAGCGGAGCCACCGTTCTGGACATGAACTACGACCCGCTGGAAACCCGCCTTCTCCGCGAGGCGGCCGAGGCCGGGTGCACGGTCATCAGCGGTTTCGAGATGCTCCTCGCCCAGGCCGCCGCGCAGTTCGAGGTGTGGACCGGGAACGAGGCCCCGGTGGACTCCATGCGCTCCGCGGCCCTGCTGCTCGCCCAGACGCGCAGTTCGTAGGTCCAAAGCTGAACATCAAATGCCCCGCGCCCGCAAGGTCCCTGCGGTATTCCCGCCAGGAGATCTTCACGCCCATCGGCCGCGACGGTCAGAGCCGTCTTCAATCCGCGCGAGTGGCCATCGTGGGGTGCGGGGCGCTCGGTTCGCAGCTCGCGGAGACCATGGTGCGCGCCGGCGTGGGTCTGGTGCGGCTCATCGACCGCGACATCGTCGAGGAGTCGAACCTCCAGAGGCAGACCCTCTTTACCGAAGCCGACGCGGGAGCCCTGCGGCCGAAGGCGCTCGCCGCCAGGGCGCGCCTTACCACCGTGAATTCCGACGTGACCGTCGACGCGCGCGTCGAAGACCTCACCTGGGACAACGCGGCGAGCCTGCTCGAGGGCATCGACCTCTTCCTCGACGGCACCGATAACTTCGACACGCGCTATGTCCTCAACGACCTCAGCATCGAGACCTCGATCCCATGGATCTACGGCGCCTGCGTCGGTTCGTACGGCCTGGTCCTGCCGGTCCTGCGCGGCGCGCGAAAGACGCCCTGCCTGCGCTGCGTTCTCGGCGATGCGCCTCCCCCGGGTTCGTCACCCACCTGCGACACCGCCGGTGTCATCGCACCGATCGTGCAGGTGATCGCCGGACTTCAAGGCGCCGAGGCGTTGAAGATCCTCTCCGGCCATCCGGAGGCGGTGAGTGTCAGCCTCGTCAGCATCGACGTGTGGTCCTCGCAGTTCGATCGCATCGACCTCTCGCGGACCGAGCCCTCGTGCGACGCCTGCGTGAGCGGCGTCTTCGTCACCCGGGAGCACAGCGCGGGCGAAGCCTTCCTGTGCGGCCGCGACGCGGTGCAGATCCGCCCGCCCGAGAAGGGCATGGCTCTCGACATCGATGATTTCGCGGTGACCTGGCGCGCCCTGGGGGACGTGACCCTATCGGAACACGTGGTCCGACTCAGGGAAGCGAATTCCGAGATGCTCCTCTTCCGCGACGGCCGGGCCCTGATCAAGGGCACCACGGACCTGGGACGGGCGCGCGCCATCTACGCGCGCCTGATCGGCAGCTAGGGTGACCGCCTCTCTCGCCATCGAAGCCAGGAACCTGGTCAAGGCCTATAAGAACAAGGCCGCGGTTCGGGATCTCTCTCTGTCCGTCCGGCCGGGGTTGCTCTACGCGTTCCTGGGCCCGAACGGCGCGGGCAAGAGCACCACTCTCCGGATGCTGACCGGCCTGCTGAAGCCGACGAGCGGCGAAGTCCTGATCCTTGGCCGGTCGATCGAAACCGACCCCATGGCGGTGAAGGCGAGCATCGGTCTCGTGCCCGACGACCTGCCTCTCTTCGACCGGCTCAGCGGCGAGGAGACCCTGCTCTTCACCGGACGCATTCACGGCCTCCCCGCCGCCGAGGCCCGGCGACGGGGCGACGAACTGCTGGAGTACTTCGACCTCGTCGAAGCGAAGGCACAGGCCGTCCTCGAATACTCGCTCGGAATGAGGAAGAAGCTCGCGCTTGCGGCCGCGCTCATTCACAAGCCCCGGGTCCTCTTCCTCGACGAGGCACTGAACGGCGTCGACCCGGTCTCGGTGAAGACGGTGGCGGATCTTCTTCGGTCGCTGGTCAGGAACGGGCTCACCATCTTCTTCACCACCCATGTTCTCGACATGGCCGAGCGGCTCTGCGACGAGATCGGCGTCATCCACGAAGGCAAGCTCGTGGCCTCCGGCACCATCGAGGAGATCAAGCGTCTGCGGCAGATGGGCGCCGACGCGAGGCTCGAGGATGTGTTCCTGCAGGTGGTCGGCGCGGAGAAGCCGAAAGAACCCCCGTCGTTCCTCGACGCCTCACGCCCGGCCTCCCTCCCGGAGCCGCCCTCTTCATAGCCGTGACCCGGCTGCTGCTGCTCGTCGGTCTCTCCTGGCGCACCCGCATGCGCGGGATCGTCTCCGCGGGCGCCTCCTCGCTCTTCCTGGTTCTGGGCGCGGTCTTTTATCTGGCGGTCACCTGCGCCATGGGCGTGGGCGCCTATTTCGCGCTCTCCCAGACCCATGGGGTGAAGGCCGAACGCATCGCCGATCTGGCCTCGCTGGTGGTGACGATGTTCGGCGTCTTCTTCCTGACCCGTCCGCTGATCCTGACCAATCTCGCGGGCGCTTCCCTGCAGAACCTGCTTCACCTGCCGATCCGCCGCGGAGAGCTCCTCGCCTACTCGCTCCTCACCGGTGTGATGACACCTCTGCTCCTCGAGTCGCCCGTTCTGATCGGCGCCGCTCTCGGCGCGGCCTCGCGGCCCGCCCTGATCCTGATCACGCTTCCCCTGGGTCTTCTGGCGCACCTGACTCTGCTTATGGGCGCGCACGCGATGTCCCTGTTCGCCGTCCTGATCGCCCGGCGGACCTGGATCTCGGACCTGGCCCGCGTCCTGGCGTTTTCGGTGTTCTTCCTGCCTTCCCTGATCAACTATCGCGGCCCCCGCGAGTTCCTGCGACCCCTGGTCGGGCCGCTCGTGGAGATATCTCCGCTCGGCTGGGCGGCGCGAGCCGCGGTGTACGCGGGCGCCGGAGATCTGAGCCGCAGCCTTTGGCTCGCGATGCCCGCCTTGATCCTGCTCACCGCCATCGCGTTCGCGTCGATGACGCTCCTCGACCGGATCCTGGCCGGCGAGGGCAAGGACCGGGTGACGAAGAAGGCCGCGATCCCGCGGAAAGCCCGCGTCTTCCTTCCCGGGGCGCTCGGAGCCTTGATCGAGACTCAGTTGCGGACTCAGCTCCGCACGCCCGCCGCGCGCATGGCTCTGTTCTTTCCCACGCTGATGATGGGTTTCCTCGCCTTCACCCTCTCGCAGCAGCGCGGAACCACGTTCAGCCCCTTCGCGATCGTGGTCTTCCTGAGCCTGGTCGGGGGCAACGCCTTCCTCCTGGTCGGTCGAGGCGTGGCCCTGATCTTCGGCACGCCGGTGGCGCGGGCGTGGATGCTGGTGGCGAGCGACGTCTCCTCCTTCGTGTTCCGGATGCCGCCGCTTCTCGCGATCATCGCGGTGACCGCCTGGAGAGGGGGATGGGACACCGCGGTGGAGATGATTGTGCTCGTCGGCTCCCTCATTCCCATCAGCATGGGAGTTCAACACTTCGTTTCGATCCTGAGGCCATTCGCGCTCCCGCGGGATCGCTTCAATCCTTACGCTCAGCGGGTCGATGCGCGGCAGAGCAGCAACGGCATGGCCAGTCTGCTCGCCACCCTCGCGACCGCGCTCATCGCGTCGCCCTTCCTGTTCCTGTTGTGGCTCAGTTCGCGAGTGGCGGACGGCGCCTACGCCCCGGCGCTGGCGATGCTCGCGTGTCTCGGAGCCTTCGCCACCTACGCGGTCCTGATTGCCATCGCGGAGAGACTGTTGATGAAGAGGGAAATGCGCGTGCTCGAGGTCCTGCTCGACGATTCGCCTGGGTAGACGCGGTCGGGGCCATCCCCCTATTCGATCTGGCGCGCGAGGTAGTTCTCGACTCCGATTTCCTCGATGATGCCGAGTTGCGCCTCGAGCCAGTCGACATGCTCTTCCTCTTCCCTGAGGATGCCCTCGAGCAGCGCGCGGGTGCCATTGTCACCAATCGCGCGCGCGACCTCGATCCCTTTGTTGAGCCGCGGAACCGCCTGGTGCTCGACCGCGAGGTCGTTCCGGAACTGCTCCGGCACGTTCTTTCCCACGTTGATCTTCATGTACTTGCTCATGTTGGGCACCCCGTCGAAGTAGAGGATGCGGTCGATAACCCGCTGCGCATGCTGCATCTCCTCGATCGACTCCTTCCGGATGTGCTCGGCGAGCTTCTTGTAGCCCCAGTTCTCGTTCATCCGGGCATGGATGAAGTACTGGTTGACCGCGGTGAGCTCGGCGCTGAGCACTTCCTGCAGGACCTGGATGACCTCGTCGTTGCCCTTCATTTGGACTCTCCCTCGAATTTGGCGGAAAGCCGGAGCTTAGCGCGGCTCGTGGGGCGGGTCGCCAGAAGGCAGCAAGCTGGTTTGCGAGTTCAACTGCTTCAGGTAGGCAACCAGCTGCCACCGGCGTTCATCTGGAAGACGGGACCACGAAGGCATGCCCGAAGGAAGGTCGCCGTTGGTCAGAACAAAGAACAGGTCGCCGTCTGTCGCGCGCTGAATCCGTTGGGACTCCAACGTCGGCGCACGATTCCCTCCTTGAGCGTCGACACCATGACATTCCCCGCAGTAGCGCGCGTAGAGCTTCTTGCCGGCCTTGACCGCGTTTTTGTCCCCGGAGAAAGGACTCATGACGATGTGAGAGAGAGCGGGAACGGCTTCGAGCGTGGCGCCTCCCGGGCCGGGCGCGCCGACCGTCGGCCCCGCGATCGCCATCGCTGCGCACGCCAGCAGTTTGCGAATCGAAAGAAATCGTGAGGTCATTGACGGCTCCTTCCCTTGCTCCGTCCAAATCCGGAGAACTCGTGCGAGATCCCAAGGCGCAGAAGGAAGCGGTGACTGTGGCCGTTCAGCCCGAAGGAAGGCGAGACGCTGAGAGTGGTGCCGCTGGGCAGGCTCCACGAAATGAGCGGCGCTATGTAGTGCGAGGTGCGGGACAGCCCGAAGTCTCCCTGCTCACCCAGCCCGCCGTAGACCTCCACTCCGACGGTGAAGTTCTCTGGACAGAAGGTGCAGGCGTCAGGGCGGGCGGCCAGAGCCAGGGGGCGACTGACGCCCACGGCGTACCCGAACTCCCAGGAGTCCTCGGAGAGATTCTTCTCGGCAATGACATTCTCGGAGAGATTCCAGCCCTTGATGTTGCTCGACAGAATGAGCTTGGCCTCCACCTCGTGCTTTCGCTCGCCGCGAGTGGCGGCGTTTGGATCAGCGTGGTGGGACTCGCCATCATGTCCAACCACTTCCAGAAGGGTCTTGTCGGCGCCGTTGAGACTCTCGAATTCGACGTACACCACTGGATTGATGCGGTGTTCATGCATGAGAACCCGGAAGCGGTTCTCCCAGCGATAGCCCGTGAAGAGAGTGCTGTCGTTTCGAGTGCCTTGGCCGGAGAAGTACAACTCGGAAGTCCACCAGCCCTTGACGCCGTACTCGATCTCCGTCCAGGCGGCAACGAAGGAGTTGCCCTCGCGCTGGGTGCCGAAGACCGGCCGGATCCCGACCTCGAGGCTGCCCGGCTCCTCCATCTGGTGGTTGTAGGTGATGAAGTAGGGCCGCTCCTGCGCGCTCACGGCTCCCGCCGAGCCCGCCATGAGCGCGATGCCGGTGAGCCCCAACGCGCCCATCCATGGCCGTGGTCGGCCAAAAATGAACATGAATTGCAATTTCATATAAGGATCCTACCACACGGGTCCGGTCTGGCTCGCCGCATAGGCCCCGCAGTGGCCTGGGAGCCCGACCGTGCGCATCAAAGGCCTTCCAGGCCATGACCTGACCGACCTATCCCGCCGCGGCCCGCGCACCGACCGGCGGCGGTTATCAAGAACCGAGCAGGATCATCCGGAAGGTGCTTCCGCGTCCCTCGATGCTGTCGAGTTCGATCCTCCCCCCGCTCGCCTCCACGCACCATCGGGCGAGGGCCAGTCCCAGGCCTGCCCCTCGGCGCGCCTGAGGTCGCGATCGGTCGTCGA
>JANMVV010000069.1:0-2789 GCA_031392925.1 Vicinamibacteria bacterium | reverse complement strand
CTGGCGAGGAACGACAACGTTTCATTGATGCCGTCGTTACGGCCAGGGAAATTACGGTTGAAGGAACTGACGATCGAGTCCGTTTTCCCCTTTACACCATCAGCGCGTTTCCATTGCCCGATGCAGGGGCCACAGGAATTGGACAATACCGTGCCGCCCAATTTTTCAAATGTGTCCAGAAACCCGTCGCGCTTCATCGTATGATAAATGCGCTCGGAGCCAGGCGACACGAGGAACGGGGTTTTCGCTTTGAGCCCGGCCTTCAACCCTTGCTGAGCAATGTGGGCTGACCGGCTGATGTCTTCATAGGATGAATTGGTGCAGCTCCCAATCAGCGCAGCTTTGAGTTCGACCGGATAGCCCTTCTCCTTGGCTTCCGCCGCCATTTTCGAAATGGGGCGCGCGAGATCCGGAGTATGAGGCCCGACGACATGGGGCTCGAGCGTCGACAGATCGACATCGACGATCTGGTCGTAGTATTTCTCAGGTGACTGATAGACCTCGGGGTCCGCCACCAGCAATGACTTGTTGGCAATCGCAAGGTTGGCCAGATCCGCCCGATCCGTGATGTTTAAATAAGCGACCATCTTCTGGTCGAAGGGAAAGACGGAGGTCGTCGCGCCCAATTCCGCGCCCATGTTGCAAATGGTCCCCTTGCCGGTGGCGCTGATGGTTTCCGCACCCGGGCCAAAGTATTCGACGATCTTGTTCGTCCCGCCCTTCACCGTGAGCAAGCCGCAGAGGTACAGAATTACGTCCTTCGCTGAGGCCCAGCCGCTCAACTTGCCGGTCAGGCGGATGCCGATCAGTTTCGGATGGAGGACCTCCCATGGCAGACCAGCCATCACTTCCCCGGCATCGGCCCCACCGACACCAATCGCCAATCCTCCCAGCCCACCGCCATTGGGCGTGTGTGAGTCGGTTCCGATGATCAAGCTGCCCGGGAACGCATAGTTCTCCAGCACGACCTGATGAATGATCCCGGCCCCCGGTTTCCAAAAACCGATGCCGTACTTTCTCGCGGCAGAGGCAAGGAAGTTATAGACTTCCTTGTTTTCGTCCATCGCGCGGAGCAGATCCTTCTCCGAGCCCATCTCGGCGCGGATCAGGTGGTCGCAGTGAATCGTGCTGGGCACCGCAGCCTTTTTCTTGTTGGCCTGCATGAACTGCAGTATCGCCATCTGCGCCGTTGCGTCCTGCATCGCGACGCGATCGGGCCGTAGCGCCAACATCGCCTTGCCACGCTCCCAGGTCTGGGTCTCGAAATTGTCGGCGTGTGAAACCAGCACCTTCTCCGACAGCGTCAGGCCACGGCCGAATTTCTTTCTAGCCTTGGCAAGCACGTCCGGCATCTTCGCATATAGATTCTTGGCAAGATCCATCGACATGGTATTTCCTCCGCCTACAAGTGTTTATCGTCTCCCGTGAAGCGTATCGCGCACGCTCTCTTGCGCTTCATGAACGACGCCTCACGTTTCACGTTACTTCAAAGGTGGTACTTCTCTCCGCTTGGGCGCCGCATAGTTGACCAGGTAATCGAACAACCGGATCAAGCGGCTATCCTGACGCTTCTGATCTACCCAATGCCCGATCAACCCGATCGTGCGTGAGAGGATGAAGAAGCCGTTCAAGCTGTCAACCGGGAATCCGATATCGACGAGCACCGCCGCCATCGTTCCATCCACGTTCAGAATCAGGTTGTCCTTCTTCACCGAGGTGACCTTTTCCACTTCGAGCGCAAAGTCCAGACAGGGAGTCTTGGTATGCAAACTCTTGACGTACCCGACCAACTCCTTCACTCGCTTGTCCGGGTTGCGCAGGCTCTTGACGCGATGGCCGATCCCCGGCACCGGCCCGACGTTCTTCTTCATATAGGTGAGGAACTCATCGACGGACATCTTGTTGTCGACCGCATGCTTGAAGTAGCGACCGGCATCGGTCACGGCGCCGCCGAAGCGAGGGCCGATCATGATGAGTCCTGCTGCAACCGACTGGGACAGGCCGATCCCTGCACAGGCCGCGATGATCGTCCCCAGCGCCCCGCTGACGCAGGGGCCATGGTCGGCGGAGAGCATCATAATGCGCTTGATGATTTCAGCTTCTTGCTTGGAGATCAACCGCTTGTCCCACAGCAGTCCAATGACATGGGGAATTTCGTAGCCCTTGTTGATGAGCTCGGAAGCCGGGTAGCCGTCGTAGCAGGGTTCGTCTCCGCGGTCGTCGCTGATCGTAGTGCGGATCAGCGGGGCGACCATGACTTCATCCGCCTTCATGGCCTCTTCGATTGTCTTCGGTAGCTTCGGCAGGAAAACCGGCTCAACCGGTTCCTTGACCTGGCCGGATTTCAATAGCTCTTGATAGGTGTCCTTGATGGCGGGGCCCAAAGCACCGAAGGTCGCCGGCACGATCGCACCGGCCTTCTTGAGAGCATCGGACTTGGAACGGGCCGATCCTTCACCTTTCAGGCCTTCCTTCGCACCGGCATGGCCGAACTTCATGCCTTTCGGCAAACTTTCCTGGCAGAAGCCGGAGACGACGGCAATCAACTTCACACGCCGTTTCTTGGCCCCGTACCACTCGGCTGCCCGTTCTTCGAGATCGCCGCCCATTTCGCCGACGATGACGACGGCCTTCGTTTGCGGATCGTTCTCGAACATTTCGAGATAACTGACGTAGTCGGTTCCCGGATAGGCATCGCCGCCGATCCCGATAGCCGTCGTAATGCCGTCGGCAAACTGCGAGCAGATCCAGATAATCTCGTTGGAGAGGCCACCTGACTTAGTGATAAC
>JANMVV010000061.1:0-3526 GCA_031392925.1 Vicinamibacteria bacterium | reverse complement strand
CTGGCGCCGACCCCGCATATCCTCGAAGGCCGGAGAGGAGAAAAGACCCGGACGGTGGAGGTCTACGACCAGAATGCGCGGCGGCGGATCGACACGGAAGTCACGCGGCGCACGATCGACTTCATCCGCCGGCACGCGAAGACCGGCCGACCGTTCTACGCCTATGTGCCGCTGACGCAGGTGCACTACCCGATCCTGCCTCACCCGGACTTCGCCGGCAAGACCGGCAACGGCGACTTCGCCGATTCTCTCGCCGAGATGGACCACCACGTCGGCGAGGTCGCCGATGCGATCAAGGACCTCGGACTCGCGGAAAACACCGTCTTCATCTTCACAAGTGACAACGGCCCGGAGGAATTGGTGTCGGCGCGGGGCTGGGCCGGGCCTTGGTCAGGCTCCTATTTCACGGCCATGGAAGGCTCGTTGCGCGTACCCTTCATCGTGCGCTGGCCGGGTAGAGTCACGGCGGGTCGGGTGAGCAACGAAATCGTTCACGAGGTAGACACGTTCACGACCCTGGCCCGGATCGCCGGTGCCCAGGTGCCGACGGACCGGATGATCGACGGCGTCGATCAGACTGATTTCCTCCTTGGCAAACAGGAGAAGTCAAACCGCGAAGGGTTTGTGTGTTACGTCGCGGACACGCTCCAGGCGGTGAAGTGGCGCAACTGGAAAGGGCACTTCGTGTGGCAGGAATACAAATACGACGTGCCGCAGCGACTGCCGATCATCCGGGTGCACAATTTGCTCGTGGACCCGCGGGAGCGGGAAAACGTTCAAAGCCTGAATTCCTGGGTGATATACCCGATGACAAAGATCGTGAACGATTTTCAGGACAGCCTGAAGACCGAGCCCCCCATCCCTCCCGGCGCGCCGGATCCTTACCTGCCGCCGAAGGGCTTAAGGTGACTTCATTCCCAAGGGTCCAAGGCCAGGTGTTGACTCTGTCCCCCCAGGACTCTCTACGGTCGGCCGACTTCACGACCGCCCCCCTCGAGAATGACCTCGAGCGCGAAGCCTCTCCCTGGGGGACACCGGCGGCGCACTCCCCGACGCCCGCGAACGGCGCGAAGCCTGGCCATGCCGGACCACCGTCCCGCCCACGAAGCACTTCGTGATCATGTGGAGATTCTTGTAGTAGACGCGCGGCTTGGTGGCTCAGAAGTGCCGCCACCTGAGATTCCTTGACATTTGTATGTACAAATGATCCCGCCTTGACGTACACTTTCAGACGTGAAAGTCGACGGCTTCGACTGAGATTCCGGCAACTCGTTCAAGAACGAAGCGAAGCACGGCATCTCGCGAGAAACGGTCGAGGCGTTCTTCGGTCGAAGGGTTTGGGTGGCTCCGGATCCAAGACATTCAGGCACCGAGGACCGGTTCTTCGCTATCGGGCGTGGCCCCGGCGAGAAGCCGATGATCGTGGCTTTCACGTTTCGTGCCGCGAGAGGCTTGAAGTTGCTTCGGCCTATCAGCGCCCGTTTCATGCATGCGAAGGAGATTGCGAAATATGACCAAGCGTTTGCCAAGGATGAAAAGTGATCGCGCGGCGAAGGCCGCTCTCAAGGGTGACTTGAGCGATCACATCTCGCGAGAGAACTTCAAGTCGACGACGTTCGAGTTCGCGCGTAAGGACAAGAGCATCACCCTGCGGGTTTCGAGCGAGCTTCTAGACGCCGTCCAGTCTGAAGCGAAGCGTCGCCGGACCAACTACCAGAGGCTCATTCGCGAAGCGATCGAGCGGTTTCTGACGAAGGCTGCGTAGTCCTACGGCGATTGCCTACTCTGGGCTCGGCCTAAAGGTTCTCTCGGTGGGGGAAGGGGACCAAGGCCGGTCAGATGCAAGGCCCCGGGTCTACCCCGCTGCGAGTGTCATCACGCCGAGATAGCGGCTCTCTTCGGCCAGGTCGAACTGCGCCGAGCACCGCCCCGATGGGCCGGCCGCTTTCAGGTGATACCCGCTGCTGTTCGACTCGAGCCGGTCGATGACGAACTCACCGAAGGTATCCGTCGTCGCCCGTCCAACCTCACGACCGTCCCTCTCGAGAACGACCTGGACGCCAGCGGCGCACTCCTCGACGCCCGCGACGTGCCGGACCACCGTCCCGCCCACGAAGCACTTCGTGATCATGTGGTACTGAATTGCACCATCGCGAACACCATGGCGATCGACGCCACCGCGAGCGTGAGAACCAGCGTGAGCACCGCGGTATCCGGGGGCTTCATTCGACCGCGCCGATCCACACGCTTCTTGCCGGGCGCGCCCGGTCAACCCGGATATCGCACCGGTCACCCACCCGCCATCGGGACGCCCCTGGTGAAGAGAGATACCCGCTCCGCCCTTGATGGGCGTGCCCGCTTTGGTCTTCGTAACGGTACCGGATGATCCATTGCCATTCGGCGATGCCGCGGCCCCAACCACCATCAGCGAACATGGTCCACTTGACAGCGCTGACGGTCCCGGTGGCCCGCACCCCGTGGCCGACCAGACGGTGCCAAATCCATACGCGGCGCAGACCCGCGAGAAAGAGCACCAGGCCGGGGAGGAGATAGATCCCGGAACCGATGATCGACAGGGCGCGACCGCGGCGCCTGTACAGCCGGTTGGCGATCGGGTTGTCACGATGGTATTGCACACGAACGGGATCGTTCTCGTGCAGCGATTCCCACGTCGTCACACTGACTTGCTCGTGACCCTGGATCACCTGGCCGTGCCGCGTGGCAAAGCGGTAGACGATCGAGTAACGCGGGTTCCCCTGTTCCCCGGCACGCTCGACCGCCTTGCGCAGCACCGTACCCTGCTCGTATTGGATCTCCACGCTGGCCAACACCAACACCACCACGCCGGCGATGAAGAGCAGCAGCCCGATCCAGACTGAGGGCACGCGTTTGGCCAGCCTGAACCACGACGGTGGCGGCGGTGCGTGTCGCTTCGAGCCGGCGCCGGCGGGTGAGCCGCTGCGTTTGCCGATCCACGTGCTTGTGCTCGGGCGCCGGCCGTCGAACCGGATCCGGGCCTTGTCGCCGACCTCCCAGTTCTGTGCCTCTTCTTCTGGGATCAGATCGTGGCCCTCAAACATCTGGCCGCGCGTGTCCTGATAGCGGTATCGGATCATCATCCAGGACGGCGCATTGACCCGAACCGTACCGAGAAATCGGCGTTGCTTCACGGCGGTCACGGTCGCCTCGGTCGAGAGGCCCTCCTCGAGGACGCGCCATCTGGCCCGCCCGCGGCGCGCGCCGATCGCCACGAGCACGCCGCCGATGAGCGCCAAGTCGGCAGCCATCCAGAGCTGGCTGCTCGAGCTCGATCGTCCTTGGATGGCATCGAGACCGACGAAGATCACCAACAGCACGCCGATGCCGACCAGGCCGGCTCCGATCCGTATCGCCCGCGATCGTGGGGCCAGGTGCCAGAGGGACGGCTTGTCACTCATCGTTGATGCTCACCGCTCGATCGCTGCCGGATCGACGTCACTGAGGCTCTGAGACGCCTGCGACCGCGCCCATCCAGACCCTTCTTGCC
>JANMVV010000060.1:0-7348 GCA_031392925.1 Vicinamibacteria bacterium | reverse complement strand
TCACGCCATTCTGCTTCTGGTAGGTGAGCGCTTCTTGAAGCTGCTGAGGGGTGATGAGCCCTTCCTTCTGAAGCATTTCTCCGATCTTTACCGGCATTGCGCCATATTAGCCCAAGGCTCTTCTCCGGTCGGCGGCCTCGTTGGGAGGCATGTAGTCTCGACCCATGGATGCGTCGAGGTCTCGGTCCCTGCCACTATGGGTGTGGCCCGTTCTGCTCGTGACCGCACTTCATCTCCTGACCACCAGCGGGGCATGGTGGATCACCGACCACGGAGAAATCCTCGCTGCCGCCGATCATCTCCTCACCACCGGCCGCCTGGACCTCAACGAACTCGGTCCGCAATGGGCAGACTGGACCCGCATCGTGGAAGCACGGCACAACGCCGCGACGCGCTTCCCGCCCCTGTCGATCCTCCTGCTCACGCCCTTCCTCGTTCTCGATCGGATCTTCGGGTGGCGCGACCCGGCCTCGTTCAGGTTCGTCCATCTCCAGGGCCACTTCTTTGTGTGCGTGGGCCTCGTTCTCGCGGGCCGCGGCATGGCGCGGCTCACCGGAAGCGCGCCCATGACCGCCCTCTCCATCCTCCTGCTGGGCCTCAACTGGCCGGTGTGGATGATCGCCCGCCGCCTCGGCCCGGAACCAGTGCTCTTCGCGATACTCGCGGGCTTCGCGACCGGGGGGAGGTGGCGCCGATTCTCGTGCCAGATGCTCCTGCCCTGGGTGCATGCGAGCGGGCCCCTGCTTGGGCTCGGTGCGCTTCTCGCCCTCGCGGTGGAACAGCGGTCGGTGACCAGCCGGGCGGTTCGAAGCGCCGGCCTCGGCTGGGTTCTGGGCCTGATGAGCATCGCATTTCTCTGGAACCTCCCCGTCCACGGGCACCTGCTCCTGGGCGGATACCAGGACTACGCGGGGGATCCCTTCTTCGCTCTGCGCAACCCCCTCGTGGGCGCCCTCGCCGTGCTGGTCCCCATGGTCGCGTGGACGCTGCCCCTCTGGTACCTGGCCGTTCGGGCGGGAAGGCAGGGGATGCTCGATACCCTCGCGCTCTGGCTTCCCGCGGTGGCCTTCCTCGCGGTGTTCTCGAATCCCGAACCGGAGCGACGCCTGGCTCCCCTCCTCGCCGCCTGGACCATCGGGGTGATGACTCGCGCGGCGCCGATCAGGGCCGATCGCGCGATCGCGCTCGCCGCCCTTTCGCTCGCTTCCGGCGTGATCGGACTCTCCTCCGACTTCGTCGATACCGTGGCGACGCCGCTCGGTGTCTTCAGTGGTCCTTTGCTGATGTTCGTTCGGCTGGCCTTCGTCCAGTCGCAACCCGGCCTCGCGGCAGCCTGGGTTCTGCTCCTGGGTTCGGCCATCATCATCACAGGCTCGCGAACCCTCGATCAGATCCTCTCTCCACCCGGAGCGCAGTTGGATCAAACCGGGCCGATGACCCAGAATTCCAGTTCATGAATCATCAAGGACGTCGCTCGTTTCTCGCTACTGCCGGGGCCACCACCGTGGCGGCGCTCGCCTCCCGGACCCAGGCCCAGACGACCGCGGCGGCCACCCAAAGGAAAACAATGCCCATCGAACTCCCCAAGCTGCCATTCGAAGACAACGCCCTGGCGCCCACGATCTCGTCGAACACCATCTCGTTTCACTACGGGAAGCACCACCGGACTTACGTCGACAACCTCAACAAGGCCATCGCGGGAACCGATCTCGCGGAAAAGCCCCTGGTCGATATCATCCGCGCCGTCGCCGGAAAGGCCGACAAGGCCGCGATCTTCAACAACTCGGCGCAGGTGTGGAATCACACGTTCTACTGGAACTCCCTCTCGCCGAAATCCACATCTCCATCCAAGGACCTCGCGGATCGCATCGAGAAAGACCTCGGCGGCATGGCGAAGTTCAAGGAGCAGCTCTCCGCCGCGGCTCTCGGTCAGTTCGGTTCGGGCTGGGCCTGGCTGGTTGTCGACGGCGGCGTCTTGAAAGTAACGAAGACCCCGAACGCCGAGACGCCGCTCACCACGACCGCAAAGCCGCTGCTGACTCTCGACGTATGGGAGCACGCGTACTACCTCGACTACCAGAACAAGCGCGCGGACTACGTGGCCGCGGTCCTGGACAAGCTCCTCAACTGGGAATTCGCGTCGCAGAACCTCGCCGGATAAGCGTCGCCCGTGGAGGGCAGGCGGCATCCGCCTCCCGTCTTCGGGTTGAAAAGTCGGGGACCAGAGGCTCGGGAGCCCTGGTGCTAGAGTAAACGGCCTTCACGCCAAAGCGCCCGCATGCCTACGCCCATCCCCCTTTGCCGGCCCTGGATAGACGAAGCCGAGCAGATGCGGGTGGGCCGGGCGCTGAGCGGGCGTCTGTCTGGAGACGGCCCCATCTGTCGTTCCGTGGAGCCACCACATCTTCTATCTCCTGTACCCGGATCTCGATCATCGGGACCGCGCCATGGCCCTGCTCAACGAGAGCGGCATCAAGGCGAGCTTCCACTACGTCCCTCTTCACAGTGCCCCCCACGCAAGAACCATCGGCGCCTTTCGGGCGCCCCTGCCGATAACCGATTCGATTTCGGACCGCCTTCTGCGCCTACCCTTACATCCGCTCATGACTGAGGCCGAGGTGGAACGGGTGATCGAGCAGGTACGGCGGACGGGCTACCCGCGGTGACGAGGGTGAGCGATCCCAAACTCAGCGTGGTACTCGCCTGCTACAACGAGGCGGAGATCCTGGAGTCGAGCTTCCGCGAACTCAAGAGCTCGCTTCTCATGCTGGATCGCCCGTTCGAGATCATCCTGGTGGACGATGTCAGTCGCGATGAGACCCGCAAGCTCATTGATGGCATCGTCGCGAAGAATCCGGACCTCAATCTTCAAGTCATCCTGCACGACGTAAACCGGGGCCGGGGCGCCACCGTCACCGACGGATTCCTCGCGGCTCGAGGCGAAATCGCGGGCTACCTGGATGTGGACCTCGAGGTTCACTGTCGGTACATTCCGTCGCTGGTTCAGGCCATCGAGTCGGGGGCCGACGTGGCCACCGTGCGACGCATCTACGCCTTTCAGCTTCGCTACGTCGACCGCTACCTCATGAGCCGCGGCTATTCGTCGCTGGTCCGGCGCCTTCTGGGCACGAAACTTCACGACACGGAAACCGGCTTCAAGTTCTTTCGCCGCGAGAAGCTCGTGCCTGTGATCGCCCGGATCAAGGATCCCCGCTGGTTCTGGGATACGGAATTCATGATTCGCTCGGAGCGAGCGGGCCTGCGCATCGACGAGATTCCGGGCGCCTACGTCCGCCGGGAGGACAAGACGTCCACGGTGAGCGGCCTGCGTGATTCGGTGGACTACTTCGGCCGGCTGTGGCGATTCCGGACCGATCTGAGGCGGAACCCGTGAAGGCTGCGAACGAAGTGGGCTGGGGCCGAATGCTCAAGTTCCTGCTCATGACCCTGGCCATGATCCCGTACCGCATGGCCCTATTCCCCCCGGTCCGGGTACTCCTGGCCCGCCTCTATGGCGCGCGTATCGGGAAGAGGGTGGTCCTGCACAACGCCCGGTTCTTCAACACCTATCGCCGGGGCTTCGCCGGGTGGAGCGTGGGCAACGAATGCTTCATCGGCGACGAATGCCTGTTCGACCTCGCGGATTCGATCGAGATGCAGGACCAGGTCACTCTGGCCGAGCGAGTTCTAATCCTGACTCACACGAACGTCGGCTATGACGACCACCCGCTGCAGAAGCACTTCCCGCCATCGGTAGGTCCGGTGGTTCTCGAGAAAGGTTGCTTCATTGGCGCGCAGTCCGTGATCCTGCCCGGGATCCGGGTGGGCCGGGGCTCATTCGTGGCTGCGGGCGCGGTGGTCACCAAGGACGTGCCCGAGGGCGTCGTGGTGGCAGGCGTTCCCGCGCGGGTCATCCGGGCGCTCGACCAGGAATGATGAAGGGCCTGACCGCTCGCGACCAGGAGTTCAGGTTTGGCGGATTCGTGGTCGCCCTCGTGGCCTTCGCTCCTTTCCTGCGCATGGTCGCGAGCGGCCAGAGCCTTTTCTTCCGCGATTTGTCCGCACAGTTCTTTCCCTCGCGGCGCTTCCTCCTCGACGGTCTGGCCGGTGGCGAATGGCGATCCTGGAATCCCTTCGTCCACGAAGGCGTGCCCGTCACCCTGTCCGCCTTCGCCTATCCCTTCGACCTGTTGCAGCTCCTGATCCCGAACGAGTTCGGGATCTCACTTTTCCTCGCCCTTCACATCCCTCTGGCCGCGGTCTCGTTCATGCTGCTGGCCCGGGGTCTCGATCTGGGGCCTATAGCCGCCGCGGCCGGGGCGCTCATCTATGCCCTGGGTGGGTTTTCCCTCTCGGCCATTAACCTGTACGTCTACGCGCAGACACTCGCCTGGGCTCCCCTCTTCATTCTCGCCTTCATGCGCGCGGTCGAGAGCGGAAAGCCAAGAGCCATCGCCCTCGCCGCTCTGGTTCTTGCCATCACCGTGAGCACAACGGGTATCGAGATCGCCCTGCAGGCCTGCCTCCTGGGTGTGGCGATCGCACCGCCGCTGGACCGGTCTCGATTCCTGCGCTCGGCGGCGAGCGCAAGCCTGGGCGTCGCACTCACCGGGGCGATCACCCTGCCTCTGCTTTACGCTGCGGGCGCGAGCGACCGCGGGTCGGGCTTCCCAACCTGGGTGGTTCTGTCGAATTCCATTCATCCCATGGCCTTGCTGCAGGTCCTGATTGGCGGTCTGTTCGGCGACATCTCCAACCTGTCCGGCACCTGGTGGGGTACGAACTTCTTCTCGGACGGCTTTCCCTATTTCCTGAGCCTCTACCTCGGACCCACGGTCCTGTCCCTCGCCTGGGCGGGCGCCACCCTGAGTCCAAGACCATTGAGGCGACGGCTGGTTGCTCTTGCCCTCGGCGGTGTGCTGGTCGGTCTGGGGAAGTACGCGGGATGGGAAGTCCTCCTGAGCCTCTCGGCTTCCCTGCGCCCTCTGCGCTATCCGGTCAAGGCTTTCTTCATCGTCCAGTTCGCGATCGCTCTGCTCGCTTCCTTCGCGATCTCGGACATCGTCGCGGGGAATCGTTCTGTGCTGCGGCGACTCACTCGGACAACCCTGATTCTCGGAGCAGCTCTCGTGGGCAGCATCCTCATTCCCATCCTGGCGCCATCCGCATCTTTCCTGGACGGATTCACCACCGCCGGACTTTCAGGTGCCCAGCAGCAGCTGATCGCCCGTCTCATTGCTACGGACGCGGGAATGGGGGGACTGGTGTGCCTGGCCGCGGGCGCTCTCGCGCTCCTGGCCGGCCGCGAACGCATCCTTCCGGGTCGGCTGGCGGTCGCCATCACCGCATTGGTCGGCGCCGACCTCATTCGGTGCGGAGCGGGATTGAACGCGACCGTCACGCAGGACTTCTACACCCTGTCTCCCGAGATGGAACGTGAGGCCCGTGCCCTTCACGACACTGGTGGACGCGTCTTCAGTTGCGATCCCGAAGCGAGCCAGTCCTACTGGGATGGTCGCCACGCGCGTGGGGCCTACCACGAGGCCTTCTCGATGGCGGTCCTGCGGGAGGCCCTGACTCCTGAGTTCAACGTCCCCCTGGGCGTCCGGACGGCGCTCAGCATCGACAGAACAGGATTCTCTCCTTCCGGCCGGGTCCTCAGCCCGGAGCTCGCCACCTGCCGGGACTTCGCGAGAATAGCGCCCACGCTGCGCGCCGCGGGGGTGAGCCGAGTCCTGAGCCTGGACCCCTTGAACGAGCCAGGACTCCGTTTGCTGGCCGTGGTTTCCCCCGCTCGAATCGCCCCGGTGACGATCCGCGTCTATGAACTCGAGGGAGCGAGACCACGGTTCGATCGGCCGGTGACCCTTCAGCGCGACGAGTCGGATCGAATGCTCCTGGAGGTCACGGTCGAGGACACATCGGCCCTTACCATCCTGGATCCCTTCGCCCCCGGTTGGCGCGCCACCGTGAACGGCGAAGCGCGGGCGATCATTCGCACCGTCGACGGTCATCGAGCGATTTCCCTCGACAAGGGAAACAACCAGGTGCGCATGATCTACGAACCCCCGGGGCTGAGGACGGGCCTCGGCATCAGCGGGTTGGCCGCAATCCTGTGCATCGGTCTTCTGCTGCGCGGCAGCGGAGGGCTTTGATGGCCCGCTGGACAACCGACCTGAAGGGGATCTCGCTGGCGATTCTGTACTCGCTCCTGCTGTATTGGCCCGCGGTTTCGGGCCATGGTTATTTCTTCGAGCGGGACATCTGGCTCTATTGGGTTCCTCACATCGAGTGGGCCACGCGCTCACTGGCCTCCGGCCATCTGCCCCAGTGGAATCCGTTCAAGGGATTCGGCTCGCCGTTCCTCGCCGATCCGAATTTCCAGTTCTTCTATCCACCTTCAGTTCTCAACTGGGTCCTTCCCATCACGACGGCCTACACCGTTCTCGTGACCGGCCACACGATCTTCGGCGCGCTGGGCGCGTACCTACTCTTGAAAGGCAGACTCCGCTCGCGAATCAGCGCCCTGGTCGGCGCCGCGGTATTTGTCGGGGCCGGACCCATCGTCTCCTCGGCGAATCTCTGGCATCACTTCTGCGCGGTGATGTTCATGCCCTGGATCCTGGATGCGTTCCTGCGCCTCCGGGCCGGACGAGGCAGCATTCCCTTGCTGGGCCTGTTGACCGGGCTGCAGGCGCTCTCCGGTTCCGCCGATGTCTGTGTGATGACCGGAGCGGGCCTGGCGTTTCTACTGCCCGCCCGCTCCCGCCGCCTCAGGCGCCTGATTCCAAGACTGGCAGCGGCCGCCATTCTTTGCTGCGGTCTGGCCGCCGTGCAGTGGATCCCGACCGCGATGCTGGCCGCGAAAGCCGCCCGCTCCTCCCTGCCCCCCGAGACTCGTCTGCAATGGTCGGTCTCGCCGGCGAGCCTGATCGACTTCTTACTCCCCGTGAACGGGGTCGCGCATTCCTCGCCCGAGAGTCCCGACTTCGCGGAACAGCGGGTTCGATTGATCCCCTGGATGTACCTCGGGGTGTCCACCCTGCCGCTGCTGGTCCTGGGAGTCCGCCGCTCTCCGCGAGCCGCCCTCCTGCTCCTGATTGCACTCGTCCTCACCCTCGGCCGCCACACTCCGATTGGCGGCTGGGTTGCAGCGCTTCCGGTGATTTCATCGTTCCGGTTTCCCTCCAAGCTGCTCTGGCTGGTGACGGCGTGCTGGGCTTTGCTCGCCGCCATCGGCCACAAGGAGTTGGAACGGCGGGGTGGGGCCAGAACCAGGTATCTTGCCCTCGTCGCCGCACTATTGCTCGGCAGTTCGCTTTGCCTGTTCACTTTCGCTCCGATCTCC
>JANMVV010000469.1:0-17436 GCA_031392925.1 Vicinamibacteria bacterium | reverse complement strand
GCATGGGCGGTGAGTTCGTGATGCTGAAGCGTGGCTGCACCATCGCCTATGCGGAGTCTTTTGAGAAGGTGCCCCAGAACCTGGTGGAGATCAAGCCCACCATTCTCATCTCCGTGCCGCGCCTGTATGAGAAGGTGATGGCGCGCGTGCAGGAAAAAGTCGCCAGCGCCCCGCCCTTCCGTCAGAAGCTCTTCGCCTTCGCCGAGGCCACCGGCCGAGCCGCGTTCGAGACAAAGCAGCGGGGCGAAAGTCTGTCTCCCTGGCTGGCCCTCAAGTACGCCGTGGCCGATCGCCTGATCCTCCACACCGTTCGCGCCGGCCTTGGCGGCAGCGTCAAGATCGCGGTGTCCGGCGGCGCCGCGCTCCCGAAAGAGATCGGCATGTTCTTCGGCTCGATGGGCCTGCCCATTCTCGAGGGCTACGGTCTCACCGAGACCTCGCCCGTCATCTCCGTCAACACCCCGCGGAACAACCGCCATGGGAGCGTCGGAAAAGTGATCGCCGGCGTCGACGTGAAGATCGCGGTGGACGGCGAGATCTGCGTGCGTGGGCCGAACGTCATGCGCGGCTACTACAACAAGCCCGAGGCCACCGCGGAAGTGATCGACCGCGAGGGCTTCTTCCACACCGGCGACATCGGCCGGCTGGACGAAGACGGCTACCTCTACATCACCGACCGCAAGAAGGATCTCATCGTCACCTCCGCGGGCAAGAACATCGCGCCGCAGCCGATCGAGGGCGTCCTCAAGACCCATCCGCTTATCGCGGAGCTGGTGATGGTGGGGAACGGCCACAATTTCCCGGCCGCGCTCGTGGTTCCCAATTTCGATGCCCTGGGCCGCGCGGCGGCGGCGGCCGGAATCCCGAACGGGTCGCGGGAGGAACTCATCGCGGACCCGCGGGCCATCGAGATCATCGCGCAGGCGATCGCGTCCATGTCGGGCGATCTCGCCCAGTACGAGAAGATCAAGAAGATCACCCTCCTTCCGAAGGAGTTCACCATCGAGGCGGGCGAATTGACGCCCACCATGAAAGTGAAGCGGCGGGTGGTGGAGGCGAAGTACAAGGACCTGATCGACCGGATGTACGCGGGCGGCCATTAATCGAGGTAGAAGTCATGAGTAGCGAAGCCGTTTTGACCGCAGCCGCCAAGGGCGGCGATTTCCTCGTCGAGGATCGAGCACCCGGCCAGATCTTCACTCCCGAGGACTACACCGACGAGCAGACCATGCTCGCCCAGACCGCGCGGGATTTCATGCACAAGGACATCCTGCCGAAGACCGCGGACATCCTGAAGCTCAACTACGAGGTCATCCGGGACTTGATGCGCAAAGCCGGCGAGATCGGCCTTCTCGCGATCGAAGTGCCCGAGGAGTACGGCGGCCTCGCGCTCGGCAAAGTAACCGGGGCTCTCGCCTCCGAGATCTCGGCCATGGAGGGAAGCTGGGCCGTGACCTTCATGGGCCACACCGGCATCGGCACCTTGCCCATCACATACTTCGGCACCGACGCGCAGAAGGCGAAGTACCTGCCGAAGTTCGGCACGGGCGAATGGATCAGCTCGTACTCGCTTTCGGAAGCCTCCTCCGCGTCCGACGCCATGAACGCGAAGGCGCGCGCGGTCCTTTCACCCGACGGCAAGAGCTGGATCCTGAACGGCGAAAAGATGTGGCTCACCAACGGAGGCTTCGCCGACGTCTACATCACCTTCGCGAAGGTGGACGGCGAGCACTTCTCCGCCTTTATCATCGACAAGGGCACGCCCGGGGTCACCCTTGGGCCGGAAGAGCGGAAGCTCGGCATCAAGGGCAGCTCCACGCGTCCCCTGATTCTCCAGGACGCCGTGATCCCCAAGGACAATCTACTGGGTGAGATCGGCAAGGGCGCCAAGATCGCGTTCAACATCCTCAACATCGGGCGCTTCAAGCTCGGGGCCGGCGTTACCGGCGGCTCGAAAGTCGCGCTCAAGGCCGCGTGCGAGTACGCAAAGGAGCGGAGTGCCTTCGGAAAGAAGATTGCGGACTTCGGTCTGATCCAGGCCAAGATCGGCGAGGCCACCGCGCGCATCTTCGCGGCCGAGTCGATGGTCTATCGCACCGCGGGCATGATCGACGCGAATCTCGAAGGCGCCCACGACAACGCGACGGCTCTCAAGCGGATCGAGGAGTACGACGCGGAGTGCTCGATGGTGAAGATCTTCGCCTCGGAGACCCTGGACCACGTGGTCGACGAGGCCGTGCAGATCCTCGGCGGGGCCGGGTATGTTGAGGACTATCCGGTCGAGCGCTACTACCGCGACGCGCGGATCAATCGGATCTTCGAGGGTACGAACGAGATCAACCGTCTGTTGGTGCCGGGGCGTCTCGTGCGTCGTGCGCTCTCCGGGGCTCTGCCGATCTTCGATGCGGCGATGGCGCTGCTTGACGAGCCTCGCCCCGCGGGGCGTCCTTCCGCGGACGACCAGGGCTTCCTGGGAGCCGAGATCCGGCTCACCAAAGGGGCGAAGAAGGTCTCGCTCATGCTGCTCGGCCTCGCCGCCCAGAAGTTCCAGGCGAAGCTCGCCGATCAGCAGGAGGTCATGGGGTACTGCGCCGACGTGGTGACGGAGACCTACGCGCTCGAGAGCGCGTTGCTTCGCACGCAGAAGAAGGCCGCGCGCGATGGTGAAGCGGCGGCGGCGCCTTTCGCCATGGCGCTGAAGGTCTTCGCCGAAGGTGCGGTGAGCCGCATCGAAGCCGCGGCCCGTCAGGCCCTGCCCACGATCGAAGCCGACGACATGCTCACCACCTGCATGGAAGGTGTCGCCCGCTTCACCGACCGCCAGCCGCTAGCCATCATCCCGCTCCGCCGTCTGCTCGCGGTCCTCACCCTCGACAAGAACGCCTATCCGTTCTAACTCGCGGCACGGACCGATAGTGTGGCTTTCGGCTAAACGAACTCGATGACCTTCCGTTCCGCGAGTCTCGAGAAGATCAGCATGGCCTCGTCTTCGGGCATGGGGCAGATTTTCAGGATCGACTGAACGTCCCACTCGCCGTTCAGGCGTGAGAGCACGAAGCCCTCGCGCGGGTCGAACCTCTCCTTGGTGAGGTCGGCGAGGGAGACCATGAGGCGGGGAATCTTGTTCTTGGGAACCAGGCGCAAGGAGCGGGTTCGTCCCCTCGCCTCGATGGAGACGACGAGGCCCTTCTTCGCATGCTGGTTGAGCGGGTCGAGCTTCAGCACCGCCTCGTAGTTCTGGAGGGCGCTGTCGAAGTCGCCCTCCTCCATGGCCCGGACGGCCACGGCGAGGCCACGCTGGATGCGGACCACGGTCTCCACGGAATCGGTCGAGACTCCCGGCTCTTCCACTTCGATGAGTCCGCGCCGGTGCATCTCGTAAAGCATGGCGGTGGCGTCGAACACGGTGCGCCGCACCGCGAAGGCGATCTCGGTGACGGTCTTGCCCTCTGAACAGAGGAGCAGGACCTCGTGATCGTTGGGATCTTCCGGCTGCCCGAGTGCTTTCAGCGTCGACTCGGTGGAGGGGATCACCTCGCGCATACGCTCCCACTCGTCGATCCTTCTCACACCCTCCATGATGACGCTGGTGACGTCGATGTTCACGGGAAACGGCGCGTTTCTCGCAAGCTCGCCATCCTTGAACTCGAAGTGACCCTCGCTCCAGTGGAACAGGTCGTAGAACGTCTCTTCCGCCTTGTGGACGAGCATCCGAAGCAGGTCCTCGTCCTTGAGCGCCCCGCCTTCGACGAGCAGCGCCCCCAGCGGCCGGCCTTCGGTCTCCTGGCGCAGGAGGGTGCGAAAGAGCTGCTCTTCGGAAACCAGGCGCTCGCGAACCAGAAACTGGCCGAGGGACTCGCGCGGGTCGTTCGACCACGAGGAGTGAATCGAACCACCCGAAAACGAGATCCGCTTCTCGACCGCGCCCCGGGTGACGTGCAGGGTTCCGGTTTTCCGGCCCTGCGACACCCACTGAAGGATGTCCGCCAGAGCCATCGTCCCCAGTTCGCCCTTAAGGCTCACGCAAGGCCACCGTACGTCGCCTGCGAACGACGGCCGAAATAGAGATAGTCGCGCCAGGTGTGATGCGCGAAGCGGTTGGAGAAGATGAGGGCGAGGGCTCGCGGAAGATCCGGCCGCCGCGGTTTCCGGACGAGCTTCATGCCCCGCTCTTCAGGCAGGCGATCGCCCTTGCGCCGGTTGCACTCGATGCAGCAGGTGACGATGTTCTCCCAGGTCTTGAGGCCGCCTCTCGCCACCGGCACCACGTGGTCGAAGGTCAGGCGCTGCGGATCGAACTCGTTGCCGCAGTATTGGCAGCGGTGCTCATCGCGGGCGTACACGTTGGCGCGCGAGAAAGGCACTTCCGAGAAGATGCGCCGAAGACGCACGTGGCGCAGGAGCCTTAGAACCGAGGGGAGGGGCACATGGGCCTTCACCCCTCGAATGAAGCGTTCGTAGTTCGCGACCACCTCGACTTTGCCCTGATAGAGCAGGGTCATGGCGCGCTGCCACGACACGACGCCCAGGGGCTCGTAGGTCGCGTTCAGAACCAGAGTCTGCTCCATAGTTCTCAAAGTCCAAAGGACAGAATATCAATGGTGGCCCGGTCAACCCTCGACCAGATGATTTCATGGCCGAGGCCCTTGCCCTTCGGCACCTTGATGAGGCCGTCTTTGTCGACGGTGACCGCGGGCTCGATCAGGTCCTCCTCGAAGTAGCGAGCACTCGCCGACGTGTCTCCGGGGAGGGTGAACCCGGGGAGAGTCTGCAGGTGGACATTCGCGAGTCGCCCGATTCCGGACTCGAGCATGCCGCCGCACCAGACCGGAATGCCACGCTCGGCGCAGTTTGCCTGAATGCGCTTTGAGTTCAACAGGCCGCCCACGCGGCCCGCCTTGATGTTGATGATCCGACACGCGCCGATGGAGATGGCGCTCCTCGCCGCGGCGTCGCTTACGATTGACTCGTCGAGGCAGATGGGTGTTCGGAGCATCGGCTGGAGCTTGCCGTGCTCGACCAGGTCGTTCCAGGCGAGAGGCTGCTCGATCATCATCAGGTCGAAGTCGTCGAAGCTGCGCAGGGTGTCCGCATCCGCGAGGGTGTACGCGCTGTTGGCATCGACCATGAGCCGGATCTTCGGAAACTCCTTTCGGATTGCGCGGACGAGGTCGATGTCCTTTTTCGGTTTGATCTTGATCTTGATCCGCTGATACCCCGCGGCCACTTCAATGCTCACGCGCTTCAGCAACGCGGGAATGTCTTCCTGCAAGCCGATCGAAACGCCGGCGGGAATGGTGTCCAAGGCACAGCCGCCGAGGGTTTCGGTGAGCGACTCGCCGCGCGCGTTTGCGAACAGATCCCAGAGCGCCATCTCGAGTGTCGCCTTCGCCATCTCGTGGCCGCGGATGTCCGCGAAGAGCGCATCGGTTTCGGCGGGAGACTCGAAGGGGTGAGCGAGGACGAGGGGCGCCAGGAAGTCCTTGATCACGTGAGCGACGGTGCCGTTTGTCTCCGGGAGGTAGTAGGGGTGCTCCTCGGCCACGCATTCGCCCGTACCCGTCGCCCCGTCCGCGGTGAAGACCCGGGCGAGCAGGAAGGACTTCTCGGTCACCGCTCCGAACGAGGTCTCGAACCGGAACCGCAAGGGCATCTTCAGGTGCCGCAGTTCGATGCGAACGACACGGAGCCTCATGGTCTTCTGGGGGTCGCGGTCGCGGCCGCGCACTTCGCGCATTTGCCGTAGACCTGATGCTTGTGCCCTTCGATATGGAAACCGATCTTCCGTGCCTCTTCTTCCTGGAGCGCTTCGATCTCGTCGGAACTGAATTCGAAGATCGAACCGCAAACGCTGCAGATGAAGTGGTCGTGATGACGGCGGTTCAGTTCGCGCTCGAAGCGGGTTTCGCCCTCGAGTACGAGAGCCTGCGCGAGGCCGGCGCTCTCGAGAAGCTTGAGCGTCCGGTACACCGTGGTCCGGCCGATTCCTGGCGACTTGCGGCGCACCAGGTTGTACAAGTCGTCGACCGACAGATGCTTGTTGGAAGCGAGGAAAGCGCTCACCACCACATCGCGTCGCGAACTCCGATTCAGTCCACGACGCTTGAGGTGAGCGTTGAGGACGTCGATTTCATCAGCAAATACTCTTTGCATTGAACAAGTTAAACTATACTTTAAGGACTGGGAATCGTTGGGGGTCAAGTGACGGGGTGAGTCGGGTCACAGCGCTACTTCAGGCGAATCAAGGGGTTCGCATAGACTAGTTATTCCAAGTCGGTCAAGTTTCTAGCCGTTTTTCCCCCATTCCAGCGCGATTTCCGCTTCGAAATCGCCAGGATATTCACCCCCCATCAACCGCCCCGTGACCAAGAAATATCGCCCCCTCTGGATCGTCGCGGCGTTGTCCGTGGTGGCGCTCGTGCCGCTGTACGGGGATCCGCGCCGGTCGCCGGTGACTCACTCCGAGTGGGCGCGGATGATGATGCGAGGCCTCGGCTTCGACGACAGCCTCCCGGCCATGGAGAACGCCGACGACATCTTTCGCGCGCTTGCGTGGAAGGATCAGAGGAACCTCGTGGCGTCCGAATACAAGAGGGGAACCGGGGTCACGAAGCGTGGCGATTTCGTGGACACCGGCGCGGAGACCGGCGAGGTCGCCTTCGATCTGGCCATAGTGCGAAGCGGCGACTACAACGTGCGGCTGCGCCTGCGGGGCGACCCCGACAAGCCCTTTCAAGTGGAGATCCGCAAAGACGGCCAGGTCGACGCCGTGGGGATATTCCGGCCCACCGGCAGCGGTCCCGACTACGTTTCCGTGGACCTCGGCTGGATCAAGATGGAGCCAGGCAATCACACCGTCTCGGTGATGCTGCCCCCGAACTCGTCTCTCGAGTCCCTGCAAGTTTCACCGCCCTGCCTGAGCCCGATCGAGCCCCTGGGCGGCTGGCGCGCTTCGGCACTCACCACCGACGAGGACCTGGCGGTGACGATGCTGCAGGCTCTCGAATTGGAGAGCGAGCTTCCGCCCGCGGACGAGCCGATCGAGGTGCGCGCGGGAAGCTTCAACATCCTCGCACCCGAGTCCCGGATGAGTGAAGGCGGGAACGAGGCCGACGACTTCCGGCTCACCGCCACCTTCGAGGGCCTCCATGCCATCGTCTACGTGGACATTCCGGTGGCGGGTCTTTACGCGGTCTCCGCCTGGACCACCACCGGCGACGGCCAGAGCTGGATCGCCGACTCCTGCCGTCGCAGCGATGTCTGTCCCTCGGCCGATGCGGGGCCGAAGTGGCGCACGCTCCTCACCAGCGAGTTCAACGTCGGCCGGCACTCCTTCGCTGTCCTCCTCACG
Organism: Vicinamibacteria bacterium; assembly: GCA_031392925.1. Classification (GTDB taxonomy): domain Bacteria; phylum Acidobacteriota; class Vicinamibacteria; order Fen-336; family JAGNNV01; genus JAGNNV01. Next base: position 10,085 of record JANMVV010000469.1, on the reverse strand, counting down.
AACGGCGCCTCGGTGGCGAAGATCCGGCTGCAGCGCCTCAAGACCGCACCGGAGGACTACGTGGCGGCGCTGGAGCGGGTCGGCTTCCGCGTGGGTTCGAAAGGCCCCATCTCCCGGGACAAGGCGCGTGAGGCCATGGAATGGCTGCGCGATCGCTGGAAGCTGAAACTCGCGACCGATCCCGCGTGCGTCATTCAGGCTCCGGTGGGCCGAGTGGCGGGCACGCCCGGCCAGGTCGCGGGTGGTTTGACGCTGACCACGAATGTGACACCTCCCGGCGTCACTCCCCCGACGAATCCTCCCACCGGCCCCCCTCTCGGCCCGCCGCTGCCGCCCCCGCTGCCGCCGACCACGCAGCCTCCCGCGACACCGGTTCTGCCCGTCCGATAGTCGAGGGCCGTCGTCGTCGACGCCCTGCTAGGCTCCCGAGCGGGCCTGTAGTTCAGCGGTTAGAACCTCCGGCTCATAACCGGTAAGTCCCGGGTTCGAATCCCGGCGGGCCCACCACTTGCTTCGCGCGGGTCCCCTCCAAGGCCGGTCTTGGAGGGGACTGCGGCTTCAAGCGAGCCGTGACGCGATGACTTCGATCTCCACGGACACGCCCTTCGGCAACGCCGCGGCTTGAACCGTGGACCTCGCGGGCGGGTTCTCGGAGAACGCGGTCGCGTAGATCGCGTTCATCCGCGGAAAGAGAGCGAGGTCCTTCATGAAGACGGTGGTCTTCACCACGTGCCGGAGGGCGAGGCCTTCGGACTCCAGCACCGCGCGGATGTTCTCGAGGACACGCGAGGTGGCGGTTTCAATGTCCGAGTCCACGAGTTCGCCGGTCTTCGGATCGAGCGGAATCTGCCCGGAGAGAAACACCAGATCGCCCACGCTGACCGCTTGCGAATAGGGGCCGATGGGGGCCGGAGCCTTGTCGGTCAGAACGATCTTCTTGGGCATCTCTTTCTAATCTCCTATTGGGGTGCGTCGGCGAGAGATGTTCTCTCCACCCGGGCCACGCCGGAAATGTCTTTCACCGAGCGCACGAGGGCCTTGAGGTGATCGAGGTCGCGAACCCGGACCACCAGGTCCACCATGCCCGGGCGATCGTCGTACGTCCGCGCTTCCGCGCGCCGGATGTCGCCGCCCTTGTCGGAAACCGCGGTGGTCATGGCCGCGAGCAGCCCGGGCCGATCGTGAACCTCAACGCTGAGGCGCACCGGGTAGGTTTCCCCGGGAGTGGCGTCCCACGAAACCGGCACGCGGCGCTGCGCGTCCACCATCGCATTTTTCACGTTGGGGCAGCTCACCGCGTGGACCGAGACTCCTTGGCCGCGCGTGATGTAGCCGATGATGGGGTCTCCGAGAATCGGTGAGCAGCAGCGGGCCCGGTAGACGAGAAGGTGATCGACGCCCTGCACCGAAATGCGGGCGTCGTTGGGCGTGACCTGTCGGTTCGACTTGACCGGCGCCATCTGCGGCTTGCCGCGTAGTTCGGGCGGAGTGAGCCGGTCCACCAGGGTGGCCGCGTCGAGCCGGCCGAAGCCCACCGACGAGAGGACCTCGTCGAACCGGCTGCCCACCCCCAGCTCGCGGCCGAGCGCTTCGATCCGCGGCATCTCCTCTTCGATGGTCTTGCCGCGCAGCGGGGACTTCTTCCACTCGCGCTCGATCAGACGCCGGCCGAGATCGCGCGCCTGCTGCCGTTCCGCGAGATGGAGATCGTGCTTGATCCTCGACCGGGCCCGCGACGTGACCGCGAAGTTCAGCCAGTCGCGGCTCGGGTGATGGCCGGGGGCGGTCAGGATCTCGACGATGTCGCCGTTCTTGAGTTTGGTGCGCAGCGGGACGATTCGGCCACCCACGCGCGCGCCCACGCAGCGTCGTCCCACTTCCGAGTGAATGGCGAAGGCGAAGTCGATGGGGGTGGCGCCTCGCGGGAGCGTGCGCACGGCGCCCTTGGGCGTGAAGCAATAGACCTCCTCCGGATAGAGATCGAGCTTGAGGGAACTCATCAGCTCCTTGGGGTCCTGCACGTCCTCGAGCAACTGCCGCAGCCAGGCGAAGGTCTCGTCGTCCTGCGACGCGGGCTGGCCTTCCTTGTACTTCCAGTGCGCGGCGATACCCTCCTCCGCGATCCGGTGCATCTCCTCGGTGCGGATCTGAACCTCGAAGGGCATACCGTGATCGCCCACGAGGGTCGTGTGGAGTGAGCGATAGCCGTTGGGCCGCGGGATGGCGATCAGATCCTTGATCCGGCCGGGCACGGGCTTGAGAGCGTGGTGGAGGAGCCCCAGCACGGCGTAGCAGTCCGCGACCGACGTCACCACCACGCGCAGCGCGATGAAGTCGTAGAGCTCGTCGAGATCGATCTTCTGTCGGATGAGTTTCTGATGGATGGAGAAGAGACGCTTCACCCGGCCGTCGATCCGGGCCTCGATGTTCGCCTCGGCGATGAGTTCCTTGATGACGCCGCTCATGCGCGCGATCACCGCGTCCGCGTCCTTGCGCCGCGCCGCCACCCGCCTGGTGAGATCCTTGTAGGCCTCGGGCTCGAGATGCTGGAAGGCGAGATCCTCGAGCTCGTTCTTGATCCGGCTCATCCCGAGACGGCCGGCGAGCGCCGCGTAGATCTCCATCGTCTCTTCGGAGATGCGGATGCGCTTCTCCTCGGAGAGGTGCTCGAGGGTCCGCATGTTGTGGAGGCGGTCCGCGAGCTTGACCAGGATCACGCGCACATCGTCGACCATGGCGAGGAGGAGTTTGCGGAAGCTCTCGGCCTGGCGTTCCTCGACCGACGAGAACGAGATCTGCGAGATCTTGGTGAGACCCTCGACGATGTGAAGGACCACCGGCCCGAACTTCTCCTCGATCTCCTTCGGTGTCGCGAGGGTGTCCTCGAGCGCGTCGTGAAGGAGGCCCACGGCGACGCAGATCGGGTCGAGACGCCAGGAGGCCAGGATGCTCGCGACCTCGAGCGGGTGTGACAGATAGGGCTCGCCGCTTGCCCGGACCTGACCCTTGTGAGCCACCGCGGAGAAGACGTAGGCGCGGCGCAACACGTCGAGATCGGCCCCGGGATGGTGGAGCTGAACGGTCTCGGCGATCTCTTCGAAGCGGATCATGGGGATCTCGAAGCCCCAATTATGGCGCTTACGGTCGTTGGTAGTGGTTGGGAACCGCGCGTCCCCCACCTACCACCACGTCGTTGGACCCGATCTGGCCGCTCTTCCCCGCACAATCGCGCGATGGACGAACGAACTCTTCGCATCCTCACACTGGCCCGGCTCTCCGGCTTCGGGTCCCGCAAAATATCGAGCCTGGTCAAGGCTGGCGGCGTTGATGAACTCATCGAGAAGCCACGCCGGTTCGCCGAACTGATTGGCGAGCCAGCTCTCCTGAGCCTCGAGAACAGATCCGCGCGGGCCGATGCCGAACGAATCCTGAAGGAAGCCGCGTCGAAGGGCCAGTCGGTCACGGCGTTGGGATCGCCCGACTATCCGGCCTCCCTCGCCGCCATCTATGACCCGCCGCCCGTTCTCTTCTTTCGCGGTTCGCTGGCAAGCGGGGCCCGCCGCGTGGCCATCGTCGGAGCGCGAGGCGCCACACCCGCGGGCCGCTCTTTCGCCCGCGATCTCGCCCGGGGCCTTTCGGAGCAGGGCATCGAGGTCGTGTCCGGACTCGCGCGAGGCATCGACGGCTCCTCGCACGAGGGCGCTCTTGCCGGCCGGTCCACCACGCTCGCCGTCCTCGGCTCAAGCGTCGACATCATCTACCCGGGCGAGCACAAGGCCCTCGCGGCGCGCATCGAGGCTCGCGGCGCCGTGATCTCAGAATTGCCGCCGACCACACCGCCGGTCGCCTCCCAGTTTCCAAGCCGCAATCGCATCATCGTGGGTCTCTGTGAAGCCGTGATCATGGTGGAGGCGGGTTCGAGGAGCGGCGCCTTGATCACCACTCGGCTGGCCCTCGAGGAAGGGCGCGATGTCCTGGCCGTTCCGGGCCGTCCGTCTGAGCCTCTCGCCTACGGTCCGAACCTCATGATCCGCGACGGGGCCACTCTGATTCGAGGCCGCGAGGACGTCCTCGAACACCTCGGGATCGAGGGCGCCTCCCCCAAAAGCCTGTCAAGCCCCCCCGACAAAATTCTCGAGCAGCTCAAGGATTCGGCCACCAAGTCTGTCGACCAACTTGCTGTGGATACAGGCCTTGCCCCGCCTCTGCTGATAGCCCGTTTGTCCGAACTGGAGCTCACCGGAAGGGTCGAAAGATTGCCCGGAACTTTGTTTCGCATCGCCTCTACGGCATAACCTAGAAAGCCGACACGCCACCACAAGCCAAGGAAGAAAGACCTTTCATCTTGCCAAATCGCCTCGTTATTGTTGAGTCGCCCGCCAAAGCCAAGACCATTAACAAGTACCTCGGCAAGGGCTACACCGTGAAGGCCTCCATGGGCCATGTCCGGGATCTGCCCAAGAGCAAGCTGGGAGTCGACGTGGAAAACGGCTTCGAGATCGACTACGAGATTCTGCCCACGCGCAAGAAGATCATGGACGAGCTCAAGAAGGCGGCCAAGGACGCCGACGAAGTGTTCCTCGCCGCCGACCCTGACCGCGAGGGAGAGGCCATCTGCTGGCACCTGGCCCAGGAGCTCGGCGGGAAGAAGAAGACAAAGGGCAAGTCGAAGTTCCAGCGCGTGGTCTTTCACGAGATCACGAAGACCGCCATTCAGAAGGCCTTCGAGCATCCCGAGGAAATCAATGCGCAGAAGGTGGATGCCCAGCAGGCGCGCCGCGTTCTCGATCGGCTGGTGGGCTACAAGGTGTCGCCGATCCTGTGGGACAAGGTCCGCCGCGGTCTTTCCGCCGGACGCGTGCAGTCGGTGGCGCTGCGTCTGATCTGCGAACGCGAACGTGAGATCAAGGCGTTCGTGCCCGAGGAGTACTGGTCGGTCATAGCACGGCTCGATTCCGGGGTTCCGCCCATCTTCCCCGCCGGTCTGTCGCGAAAGAACGGCGAGAAAATCGAGATCACCAACGAAGCCGACGCGAAGATCGTCCGCACCGACCTCGAGAAGGCGGCGTACGTCGTTTCGAAGGTCACGCGCAAAGAGCGCAAGCGCTACCCGGTTCCGCCCTTCATCACCTCGAAGCTGCAGCAGGACGCGTTCCGCAAGCTGCGCTTCCCGGTCAAGAAGACCATGCTGGTGGCGCAGAAACTGTATGAAGGCCTCGAAGTCGGCCTCGACGGCAGCGTCGGCCTCATCACCTACATGAGAACCGACTCAACGCGCGTTTCCGATGACGCTCTCGTCGCGGTGCGCGACCACATCGGATCCGCGTATGGCGAGGATTACCTTCCCGAGAAGCCCATCCTCTACCGGACGAAGGAAGGCGCTCAGGACGCCCATGAGGCGATTCGCCCCACCGACCTGACCCTCACGCCTTCCAGCCTGCGCAAGCACCTCGGCAAGGACGAGATCGCGCTCTACGAGCTGATCTGGAACCGCTTCGTGGCCTCCCAGATGAGGCCCGCGGTGTTCGACGAGACCGCGGTGGAGATCACGGCCGGGGCCTACCTGCTGCGCGCTCGCGGTCTGGTCATGAAGTTCAAGGGTTTCCTCGCGGTCTACGAGGAGTCCATGGAAGAGGTGGCCAAGGCCAAGGCGAAGAAGACCGAGGCCATGGGCGGTCCGGCCGCCGTCGAGTCGGACGCGGAGCCCGAAGCCAAGGAAGGTCTGCCTCCGCTCGAAGAGGGCCAGAAACTCAAGCTCAAGAAGCTCGACACCGACCAGCACTTCACCGAGCCGCCGCCGCGTTTCTCGGAAGCGAGCCTGGTGAAGGAACTCGAAGAGAACGGCATCGGCCGTCCTTCGACCTACGCGTCCATCATCTCCACCATCGAAGCGCGTGACTACATCGAGAAGCGCGAAGGCCGCCTCTGGCCGAGCGAAATCGGTTTCCTCGTCACCGACCTTCTGGTCGAGAACTTCGCGGACATCGTCAACGTGGAATACACCGCGGCGATGGAGCACGAACTCGACGAGATCGAGGATGGCAAGGACACGCTCCTCAACACCCTGAACCAGTTCTGGAAGAAGTTCGAAAAAGACCTGAAGCTCGCCGCCAAGAAGATGCGGTCGGTCAAGGGTGTGGAAGAAAAGACCGACGAGATCTGCGACAAGTGCGGCTCGCCCATGGTGGCGAAATGGGGCCGGTACGGCCGGTTCCTCGCCTGCTCGAACTATCCAGACTGCAAGACCACGCGTCAGTTGGCGGGCGCCGCGGAGGGCGCCCCCGAGGCTTCGGAAGAGGCTCTCTCCCAGCCTTGTCCCGAGCATGGCGAGATGCTCGTGCCGCGCAAGGGCCGGTTCGGCTACTTCCTCGCCTGTCCGAAGTACCCCGACTGCAAGGTCACGAAGAAGCTGGTGCGCGGCGCCGAGGGCCGGCTCGAACTCGAGAAGCTCAAGCCCATCGAGAACGAGTTCTGCCCCGACTGCAAGAAGCCTCTCGCCTGGCGCAAGGGCCGTTTCGGCAACTTCATCGCCTGCTCCGACTACCCGACCTGCAAGTACATCAAGAAGAAGGAGGCCAAGGACATCGGCCTTCTCTGCCCCGAGTGCCACGAAGGCCAGATTGTCGAGCGCAAGGGCCGCTTCGGCAAGCCCTTCTACGGCTGCCGGCGTTATCCCCTGTGCAAGTTCACCGCGTATCACCGGCCCATCCCCGAGCCCTGTCCCAAGTGCGCGAAACCGTATCTGCTTCAGAAGGACACGAAGAAGCAGGGATGGATCATCGGTTGCTCCGACGATGAATGCGGTTACGAGCGTCCGATGGATGGACCGCCGGAGTGGTTCACCGCCGCGGCGGCCGCGGCTGCTCTCGCCGCCGCTGAGAAGGCCAGTTGAGCTCGACGAAGAGAGTCATGGTCGTAGGCGGTGGCCTCGCGGGGAGCGAAGCCACCTGGCAGCTGGCGAAGCGCGGGATCGGCGTCGATCTTTATGAGATGAGGCCGGTGCTGAAGACGCCGGTGCATCAGACATCCGATTTTGCCGAGCTTGTCTGCTCGAATTCCCTGCGCGGGAACGATCTCGATCAGGCCGCGGGCATCCTCAAGGAAGAGATGCGGCGCCTCGACTCGATCATCATCAAGGTGGCCGATGAGGTGCGCGTGCCCGCGGGGAGCGCGCTCGCCGTCGATCGCGGCGTCTTCGCGCAGAGGATCACGGAAGAGATCACGAAGCTTCCAGGTGTGGTCGTGCACCGGGAGGAGATCACCTCGATTCCCACCGCGCCTCTGGCCATCGTGGCCACCGGACCGCTCACCTCGGACACCCTGGCCCAGGACATCGCCCGCTTCGTGGGCGACACTCACCTGCACTTTTACGACGCGGTAAGCCCGGTCATCGAGGCCGACAGCATCGACATGACCAAGGTCTTTCGCGCGTCGCGATACCAGAAGGGCACCGACGATTACCTCAACTGTCCCATGGACGAGGCCGAGTATCGGGCGTTCTTCGAAGCACTCACCAAGGCCGAGTGTTCTGAGGTGAAGGACTTCGAAAAGGAGTTCTTCTTCGAGGGGTGCCTCCCCATCGAAGTCATTGCGAGCCGGGGGCTCGAGACCATGCGCTTCGGTCCCATGAAACCGGTCGGGCTCCTGAATCCCGCCACCGGAAAGCGCCCGTTCGCGGTGGTTCAACTGCGCCAGGACAACCTCGCGGCCAGCCACTTCTCTCTGGTTGGATTCCAGACCCACCTCAAGTGGCCGGAGCAGAAGCGGATCTTCCACATGATTCCGGGCCTCGAGAACGCCGAGTTCATTCGGTTCGGCATGATCCACCGCAACACGTACATCAACTCGCCGAAGTCGCTTCAGCCCACGTTCGAAGCGAAGAGCCGCCCCGGGCTCTTCTTCGCCGGTCAGATGAGCGGCGTCGAAGGGTATGTGGAGTCGGCCGCGTCCGGCCTTCTCGCTGGAATCTCCGCCGCCGCGCGCGCGCGCGACGAAGTGCCCTCGGCCTTTCCCGCGGAGACCGCGATGGGCGCGCTCGGCCGCTACATCTCCGGCAGCGATCCGAAGCACTATCAGCCCACGAACATCGCGTTCGGGCTCTTTCCCGATCTGACCGAGACCATCAGGGACAAACGCCTTCGTCGTCGCGCGCTGTCCGAGCGGGCTCTCGTCTCCCTCGCCGCGTTCGTTGAGAGGGGCTTCAAGGGGACGAGCGTCACCGATCCGGTCGTAGCATGAGGCATGCGGGACGAGATTGACCGGTTCGTTGCTTCACTGACCAACGAGCGCAACGCCTCCCCGCACACCCTGCGTGCGTACTCGAAGGACCTGAGCCAGCTCCAGATGTTCGCGCGTGCCCGGCTTGGTCATGATGCCGCGGTCACCGAAATCGATCTGTGGCTGCTCCGCGCCTTCTTCGCTGACCTTCATGCCCGCAAGGCGTCCGCCACCACGGCGGGCCGCAAGCTCGCCACGTTCCGGTCGTTCTTCAGGTTCCTCTGCCGAGAAGGCACGCTCACCAAGAATCCCGCGCGCAGCCTGCTGGGTCCAAAAAAGGACCAGCGGATCCCAACCTACCTGCAGGAGCAGGAGGCTGGCGATCTTATGAATGCTTCTGATAAGACGAATAAATCAAACGAACGGGACACCGCCGTGCTGGAACTGCTCTACTCGACCGGGATGCGCTGTTCTGAGATCGTTGGATTGGTTCTGGATGATGTCGATACCGGGAACAGGTCCATTCGTATTCTTGGTAAAGGAAGAAAAGAACGATGGGTGCCATTCGGCTCGCCAGCACTATTGGCTTTATCGACATATTTAAAGACTCGTCAGCGAATATCGGGGCGCGATCCGGTCTTTTCAGGGATCCATGGGAAGCCACTTTCCGACCGAACGGTCAGACGGATCGTCGCGCGGGCTCTCATACGAGCCTCGATACGCACAAAGGCCAGCACCCATACTCTCCGTCACTCCTTTGCCACTCACCTGCTGCAGCGCGGCGGAGACCTTCGGTCGATCCAGGAGCTGCTGGGCCACTCGAGTCTGTCGACTACCCAGCGCTACGCCCACGTGAATCCGAAGTATTTGCTCGATATATACAAACAGACTCATCCCAAGGCCTGAAACTAGTTTGGGCCACGGCGCGTCTCATGGATAGAAGTCATTCAAAGATGTCCGATGAGCAACTGGTCGAAGCCTTCCAAGCCGGCCATTTGGCCGCGTATGACGAACTTGTGTCTCGCTGGCAGTCGAAGATCCGGGGCGCGGTCTGGCGTGTCCTGGGGTCGACAGAGGACGCCGCCGACATCACCCAGGAAGCGTTCCTCCGCGCATTTCGCGGCCTCAAAGCTTTCAAGCGCGAAGCCAAGTTCTCGTCGTGGATTTACCAGATCGCCCTCAATCTTTGTCGAGACTCCCTTCGTCGTAAGAAGGGTAAGAGCTATGTCAGCCTCGACGAACCCGAGCCGCAAATCCCCGCCCTCGTCTCAAAGGGGCCATCGCCCCTCGAGCTCACCGAGGGCAATCAACTGGCGGACCGCGTGCGCATGGCCATTCAGAAGCTCTCTGAGGACCAGCGAGAAGTGATCATCCTGAAGGAATACGAAGGCCTCACCTTCGCTGAAATCGCGGAGACCCTGGGCCTGCCCACGTCAACGGTTAAGACCCGCCTCTACCGGGGGCTGGTGGAGATGAAGCAACACCTCGCCAGAGAAGGCGTCACCAGCGCTTCGGCAATTCACGATTCCAACGAGTCTTAGGATCGGACATAATTTTGAGAAGCATTCACACCCTGGATAAACAGTCATGACGGCCACCTTCTCCTGCGATACCCTGCGCGATGACATCATCGCGCTGCTCTACGACGACGGCGATCCCGCCGACAAGTCGCGCGCCCGGGACCATCTCGCTCAGTGCGTTCCCTGCCGCGCCGAATACTCCGAACTGAAGGGCGTTCGAAAGGTGCTTCGAGACTGGGACCTTCCCCTCCCTTCACCTCTCCCGCAGACGCGCGCGACCGGCCGGTGGTTTACGACCGGCCTCGCCGCCGCCGCCGGGCTCATCCTCGGCATTGGCGTGGCGCTCGC
>JANMVV010000400.1:0-6634 GCA_031392925.1 Vicinamibacteria bacterium | reverse complement strand
CGGCTCGGCTGCATTCACATCCGCACCGCGAGCGGCGAGTGCTCGGACCGCCTCGAGACTTCCAGCTCCGGCCGCAAGCATCATGGCCGTCTCCCCGTTCCACCTGGTCGCGTCGGGCTTGGCCCCGGCGGCGAGCAGGCGCTGGACGACCACGCCATCTCCGTTCGCGCACGCGAGGGTCAGGGGCGTCTCTCCATAGGAATCCGCGGTGCTGACGTCGGCTCCCGCGTTCAGCAGCGCCAGAGCCATCCCCTGCTGGCCAAGGTGCACCGCCCATGCGAGCGGCGTCGAGCCGCCTGGATCCGCGGCGTTGATGTCCGCCTTGGAGCGGAGCAACACGTCAAACGCCCGCTGGTCGCGCTCCTTGATCGATTCCAGAACGCGCAGGTCAGGACCGGCCGCCCACAAGGATGGAGCTGCGGCGAGCCCAAGGCATACGCGGGCGGCGACGAGGAGGGATAGGTGTGGTCGTTTTCGCATGTCTCACCGAAGCGATCCTTTTTAAGGCTCGCCCGTCGCGGTCGTTAAAGGCTGGTCAAGCGACCGGTGCTGTCTCCGAATCCCGCCACGGTTGGAACCGAGGCGGCATCGAGCATGTTCAGGAAAAGGTTGTTGAGCGCGGTTTCCTTCGGGTACACCAGATGCCGGTCACCCTTGATCCGACCGGCCGCGGAGCCCGCCATGACGATCGGCAGATCGTGGTGGGTGTGGATGTTCGACTCGCTCAAGCTGCTGCCGAAGACGACGAGGGAGTGATCGAGCAACGTTCCGTCGCCGTCCTTCGTCTCCTTCATCTTCTTGAGCAGGTACGCGAACATGCCCACCTGCAGTTCGTCGATCTTGATCAGCTTCTCGACCTTCTCGTTCTCGCCCTGGTGGTGCGAGATGGAATGATGACCGTCGGCGATGCCGATTTCGGGATAGGGCCGGTTGCTTCCGTCGCGTCCGAGCATGAACGAGCACACCCGGGTCATGTCCGACTGCCACGCCACCACCATCAGGTCCATCATCAGCTTGGCGTACTCCGCGTAGTCGCTGGGCACAGCACTCGGCCGCTCCAGGATGGGCAGCTCCATCGACGTGCTCTGTTCTTCGGCGCGGTGAATCCGGCGTTCGATGTCGCGCACGGAATCGAGGTACTCATCGAGCTTGCGCTTGTCCTCCGCCCCCAGCCGCCCGTTCAGCCGGGTCAGCGAGGCCGTGACGTAGTCCAGCACGCTCTTGTCGCTCTCCATCCGCGCCATGCGCACGGCGGGGTCGGTGCTCTCGCCATCGCCGAAGAGCCGCTCGAACGCGGCGCGCGGGTTGATTTCGACGGGAATCGGCTGGGTCGGGGAGCGCCAGGACATCGACATGTAGGCGCAGGTGTAGCCGGAATCGCAGTTGCCGGCGAGCGGCTGCGACTCGAGACCAAGTTCGAGAGACGCGAGCTGCGTGTACTTGCCGAGTTCCTTCGCGGCCAGCTGATCGGCGGAGATCCCGAGCTTGAAGTCCGCTCCGCCCGTCTTATAAGGATGCGCGCCGGTGAGGAACGTGGCGGTCGCGCGGGCATGGTCTCCGGGACCGTCGCCAAGCGCCCGGCCCTGGACCTGCGCCAGTCCGCTGAACACATTGATTTGATCGCGGAACGGCTCCAGGCTCTTCATGCTGGGGCTGAACTCGAAACCCTTGCCTTCGGTCTTCGGCGTCCACAGGAAGGGTCGCGGGCTCTTGTCGCAGGCGCCGATCAGACCGTTGGGCTTGTAGATGTAGCCCAGACGGACGGGCTTGGTGGTCGCACCGTGCGCGACCCTGGTGAAGAAAGGCGCCATCGAGTCGAGCAGGGGCAGGGCCAGGGTGGCGCCCACTCCGCGCAGGAGGGTGCGACGGGGCAGCGGCTTGTGAAGAATGTTCATGGCTTGGGAACTCTCCGCATCTGAAAAGGAGTGCTGCTGACGACACCGGCGATCAGTGAGTCAATTCGATAGTTGTCCTTGGCCGCCTCACGGGCGATCGCGCGGACGGTGGGGTAGTCGTACGATTCCAGACCGCGACCCAGAGAATACGTCAAGAGCTTCTCCGTCGCCGTGTGCACGAAGTCGTCTTTGTACTTGGTGAGGAGCAACTGCCGCAAGCCGGCCGGGCCCTGGAACTCGGTGCCGTCGGGCAGCTTGCCGCTGACGTCGATTTTGCCGCCGGCGTCCTCGTCACGCCACTTACCGGTGCCGTCGTAGTTCTCGAGGGCGAAGCCGATGGGATCCATCCGGCTGTGACACGCGGCGCAGACGGGATTGGCGCGGTGCACCTGCATCTGCTCCCGCATGGTGAGCACCTTGCCGTTCGGCGCCGCTTTCAAGTCCGGGATGTTGGCGGGCGGAGGAGGGGGTGGTGTTCCAAGGAGGTTCTCGAGCACCCACTTCCCTCGCTGCACCACCGAAGTGCGGTTCGGGTAGGACGTGACCAGAAGGACGGTGCCCTGGCCGAGCAGCCCCCTGCGGTTCGGATCGGTGACAGCCACGCGCCGGAACTGCGAGCCGTACACATTCTTGACACCGTAGTGCTCGGCCAGGCGCTGATTGAGGAAGGTGTAGTTCGCATCGAGAAGCTCGAGCAGGCTGCGATTTTCCCTGACAATGCTGCCCACAAGCAGTGTGGTCTCCTGCATGAACGATTGCCGAAGGGCCTCGTCGAAGGCGAGCACGGAGGAGTCCGGCCGAACGCTTTCGACATTCCGTATCTGGAGCCACTGGCCCGCGAAATTCTCGACCAGGGCCTGTGACCGCGCGTCGTTCAGCATCCGTCTCACCTGGCTCTTGAGGACCGCGGGCTCTTTCAATCGGCCCCGTTCCGCGAGCCCGAGCAGTTCCTCATCGGGAATGCTGCTCCACAGGAAGAACGACAAGCGGGAGGCCAGATCCACATCGTTCACGCGATAGACCTGCCCCGGGGTCGCCCGGGCCGGATCGCGCTCGATCCTGAACAGGTACTCGGGCGACACGAGCATGGCTCGAAGCGCCGTCTCGATGCCTTTGTCGAAATCACCGCCATCCGCTCGCCCGGCTTTATAGAAGGCAAGGAGCGGTTCGATGTCGGCGCTGGTCACGGGCCGGCGGAACGCGCGATGGGTCAGGTTCAACAGGATCCGGCGCGCGCAGTCGGCTTCGTCGATGGTCGCGGACGGACGACAGATGAAGATCTTCGCCCGGCTCGGCGTATCGCCACGACCTGCGACGTTGTATGGCCCGCGGACGATGATCTGGCGGAGGCCGGTCGGGCCGCCTTGATCCTCGAAACGCTGCACGCGCCCCCGGTCGAGATAGAGGTCGAGGACGCGCGGAGCGGGCGCATCGGGTTTGGGCGCGCCTCGACGATCGGTCCCCTCGATTTCAGGTTTCAGACCCTCCCTCGGGGACGTCGATCCAATGACATGCAGGCCCGCGGTCACGAACTTCGTGTACGTGAAATCGGGGTTGATGGCTTCGTCGCTGTTGGTTCGCCGCAGGACGATCTTGTACTCGGCGTCGACCGGGAAATAGTGCTCGACCGACATTCCCCCCCGGGAGCCGAAGGGCAGGTCGTCGCTGCGTTGCTCGTTCCGCGTCGACTCACCGGGCAGGGTCTTCGTGGAGTAGATCTCTTCGTAAGGCTTCAGGGTGGGATCGCCCACCGCCAGCCGGCTGATCTTCCGCGCCGCCGACATGTACCGTTCGAGCAGCGCGGGCGAGGTGGAAAGGACCGCCGCGATGTTGTCGAAGCCGTAACCGGAGTCATCGACGGGCAGCCACTCGCCCGGTTTGACGTCGACGGCCAACAGATCGCGAATGGTGTTGCTGTACTCGGCGCGGTTCAGCCGATGCGCCGGGGCGAGCCCTGGATTTGGATGAACGGCGGCGTCGCGGTCCAGCGTCGTTTCCAGCAGAGACGCGAACACCGCGGCCTTCGCGGGGTCCGGGCGATCGTGAGCTTTGGAAGGCGGCATCTCGCCCGAGCGGACTTTGCGCAGTACCTTTTCCCAGATCTGGCTGTGGGCTGGAATGTTGGCGAGCGCTGTCGGCTGGAGCGAGAGGCCCGCGGTTTTCGAATGGTCATTGTGGCAGCTCAGGCAGTACTGTTCGGTAAAGGTGCGGTCCGAGGAGCCGCCGGACAGGCTCTTGATGTACGCGACGAGTTGCCAGGTCTCATCGTCGTTGTACGCCGGATGCGGCTCCATCTCCGTACCAACGACGCCGGCGCGAATCGTGCGAAACATGTCCGCATCGTCGCCGCCGTGCACAAAGCCGCCAGTGTCGAGCGCGGGTCCGCGGAGGTCGCCGGCGCCTTTCGGGCCATGGCACTCCGCGCAGACGGCGTTGAACATGCGCCCGCCCGCAAGGATCGCGTCTTGATTGTTTGCGAAAGGATTGCGAACGAGGGCGGGCGAGCCTTTCGCCTGAATGGCGGCAACGTCGGACTGCTGAGTGAACAGCACCAGACCGGCGCCAACGAGCGTGGAAACGGCAATCGCGCGGCCGCGTGATAGTTCCAACATGTGTCTAACTCTAACCCCTTCTCCGGCAAGGGGTCACCTGCTCTCCTGCAATCCGCCGGACTGGGTCCCCCACGATTCAGGCCGAGGTCGTGAGACCCTGGCGCCCACCCTGGTCCACGCCCTCGCTCGCGCGGGCTGCTCCGGCACTTATGGCCGGTGCACCCTTGCCGCTATCAGGCGAGCTTCGGGACGGTGAAGGGGGCTCGGTAGGAGCGGGTGAGCAGCGCGTTGGCGGCTTCGGCGCCCTCTCCAATGAAGCGTTCGGCCGCGGGATCAACCTGCAGGGGGAGACCGAGAGCGGCGGGAGTTCGCGCGAGGTCGACCTGGTTGTTGGCGAGGTGCTCCTGCATGCGGCCGACCGCTTCATTGAGGAGCGGGTCGCCCTTGATGCGGTCGCGCAGCGCGTCGGGTGTGGTCGCGCGCCCGGTCCGATGGGAGATGTTGCCGAGGTGGCAAAGCGCGCTCGAGATGTGGCCCTCGTCGATCGGACCGTAGAGGTCCGTGGTCTTGCGGCTCCGGATCACATCGATGAAGTTCGCCATGTGACGATCCTCGCCCTTGAACTCGCGGATGACCTTGCCTTCACGGTCGACGGCTCGGGCGGTGAAGTAGCTGTCGGTGATGAGGCTGCCTCCCTCGCAATCGATCACGTTGCCGATGTTGACCCCGCGGTACTTGTCCATCGACGCGGCGGCGGCGCCCGCGGCGTCCGCGGAGTTCATGGTGGCGCTCACCGCGGTGGGACCGCCATCGGGTTTCGCGGGCAGGCCGCGGACCTCGAAGATGAGCGGGGCAGTGGCGTAGTCGTGGACGATCACCTGCGTGTTGGGCGTTTCCCCGTCGTCTTCATAACCAAAGCGGCCGCCGATGCTGAAGGTGTGGCGCGGCAGGCCGGACTCGCCGAGGAACCAGCGCGCGACATCCATCTGGTGAATGCCCTGGTTGCCCACGTCTCCGTTCCCGTACAACCAGATCCAATGCCATTCGTAGTGAACCGAACCGTTCCGCTTGGAATTACGGTGGGGTTCGACGAGCGGCGCGGGGCCGGACCACAGGTCGTAGTTGATGGACGCCGGCACGGGCGAGGGTCCGCTTGTCTTGCCGATGCTGTCGCGGCGTTTGTAGCAGAAGCCGCGCGAGGCCGTGATTTTCCCGAGCTGGCCTGAGCGGACGTACTCGCGCGCCTCGATGAGGCCGGAGCCGGAACGAATCTGCGTGCCCGCCTGCACCACGCGGTTGTATTTCTTCGCCGCGGCCACGAGCTGCCGGCCTTCCCAGACATTGTGCGAGACCGGCTTCTCGATGTAGACATCCTTACCTGCTTCGCAGGCCCAGATGGCGGCGAGCGAGTGCCAGTGGTTCGGCGTCGCGATGGTGACCGCGTCAACGGAGGACGACGCGAACAGCTTGCGCAGATCCGTGAATTTCTCCGGGCTCAGGTTGTACTTGGCGAGCTCCGTCGCGGTCCGCTCGAGCACGGCGGTATCGACATCGCAGATCGCCGCTATACGCACGCCTTTCAGGGCGCGCAGCGAGGCGAGGTGGTTCTGGCCGCGACCGTTCAAGCCGATGACCGCGACGCGGATGTCGCCGTTGGCGCCTGACACTTGCGCCCATGAGCGGGCGGACAGCGTGCCGATGGCCGGGGCGAGGGCTGCGGTCTTGAGAAAGGTACGGCGAGTAGGAGAAGTCATAGAGGGATTACCTTCCTGCGGCGTAGTCGGCGAAGTGCTGGGCGACGTTTGCCGCCCCTGGGTCGTCTTGGTGGAAATAGAACCGATAGCGGAGCGTCAGAGCGCCGCCTTTCGGAATGGTGTAGTTCCCCGCGTCCGGAGGGAGTTTTTTCTCCAGCTCGAAATTCGACTGGCCGAAGGGATTGGCGGCAAAGAGGCCATAGTCGCGTGCGTGCCACCAGGTCGGGTGCCGGAGGTTTTGCGGGTGATCGAAGAGGGCGATGCCGTAGGTCTTCCCCTCGTGAGGCGCGTAGTAGTCGGCCCAGTCCGCGCGCTTGCCCCACGCGGCCGCATCGACGTCGCCTTTCGCGTTCAAGAGGTGTCCGGCTCCGGGGAGGTCTTTGCCTTCGTACTTGTGCGGCAGGGTCATCCATTGGGCGACGCGGATGGACAT
>JANMVV010000398.1:0-2752 GCA_031392925.1 Vicinamibacteria bacterium | reverse complement strand
GTGGCGAACTGGTTCGCGAGCGGTTCCGTCGCGGCCGGACCAAAGGCCACGGAATAGAACGGGACATAGAAACCGCTGTCCTCGACGTTGCGGTTGTTGAAGGGCCCGGACATCCGCACCGTGCTCACCACACCCACGATCGTCCGCCACGGACCGAATTGCGGCGTGCTTCCATCACCGGTGCGGAACCGGCGGCCGATCGGGCTCTGTCCCGCGAAATGCTTCCGTGCGAACTCCGCGTTGATCACCGCCACCGGCTGCTTCGAGTCCAGGTCGGAATCGTCGAAGTCGCGGCCCTCGAGCATCTTCTGACCGAGGACATTGAAGAAGCCGGAGGAAACCTGCTCGAAGTTCACGTTCGGATGATCCCCCTTCGCGGCATAGGTCTTTCCTTCGATCTCTATGGGGCCGTTGCCGGAGAAGACCATCTGGAAGCGGCTGGTCAGCGCAACGCTCTCGAACTGCGAGGAGTTGCGCAGGGTGGTCAGGAGCCGGTCGAAGAAGAGCTTGCGGGCCGCGGGGGTTGGATAGTCGCCATCCATCAGGCCCATGCGCGCGGACATGATGCCGCCGGTGTCGTAGCCGTAGTCGATGGTCTGCTGATTCACGATCGAGCGCACCTGGAGGACCGAGCCGATGAGGAGGATGCAGGTGACCGCGATCTGGAAGACCACCAGACCGCGAGTCAGCAGGCCGACGTGACGCGATGAGTTGCCGCGCCCGCTGTCCTTCAGGGTCGAGGCGGAATCCGTGCGCGACGAGATCAGCGCGGGCATCAGGCCCGAGACCAGGGCCGCGATGAACGTCGCCACCACGGTGATCCCAAGCGCGATGCGGTCGATCTCGAAGACCATCCAACGGGGCGGCCCGTTCTGCTGGGACCGGAACGCGGCGGACAGCCAGTCGACCGACAGGTACGCGAGGCCAATGCCCACCAGCGCGCCGAGGGTGGCCACGAGCAGGCTCTCGGTGAGCATCTGGCGGATCAGCCTGATGCGAGTGGCGCCGAGGGACGAGCGGATGGCGAGTTCTTTCAGCCGGATGGTCGCCCGCGCGAACTGCATGTTCATCACGTTGACGCAGGCGATCAGCAGCACGCCCACCCCGAACGCGAGCATGGTGAGGAGCATGCCGCGGATGGGAAGCGGAGTGAAGGTCTTGAGCAGGGGCTGGACCTGGGCGTCGTTGAACTGCTTGTTGGTGTCGGGGTACGCGGCGGCGAAGCGCTTCGCGAAGCCCGCGAACTCGGCCTGGGCAGAGGCGAGAGGGACATCCTTCCTGATCAGGCCGAGGACCGCGGGGCTGTTGGCCTGCGGGTCGTTTCGCGCCTTCACCGGGAACTCGCTGAAGAGCGGGATCCACATTTCCTCGTTCTGGGGAAAGCTGAATCCCTGGGGCATCACGCCGATGATGGTGGCGGGCTTCCCGTTCAAGCGGATGTCCTTGCCCACGATGTTCTGCGCCCCCCCGAAGTCGCGCTGCCACACGCCGTAGCTCAGGAGGAGCACCTTCGGAGCACCGGGCTTGTTGTCCTCCGAGGTGAAGTCCCGGCCCATGAGGGGCTGAACCCCGAGGATCTTCAGGAAGTCCTCGGTCATGTAGGCGCCGGTGTAGCGGCGCGGTTCCCCGTCCGCGGTGAGATTGACAGTGGAGCCGTTCAGGTAAGCCGCCATCCGTTCGAAGGACTTCTGTTCCTTCAAGAACTCCTCGTAGTCCATCGCGAAGACCTGATTGTTGGCGCCGAAGGGCGTCACCGTGGTGGGGTCGATGAAGGTGACGCTGGTGAGGCGGTCGGCGTTGGGGAAGGAGAAGCCGCGGATCATGGTGGCGTTCACCATGGTGAACATGGTCGCGACCGCGCAGATGCCGAGGGCCAGAACGAAGACGGAGAGGGCCGCGAAACCCTTGTCCTTGACGAGGACGCGGAGCCCGATGCGAAGGTCCTGGCGGAAGGTCTCAGCGAACATGGGTGGGGATCCCCCGGGAAGCCGATCGGCCGGAATCATTCCGAACCGGAAGGGTGGCTGCTGAATAAGACGAAACCTGAAACCGGAAGGTTCCAGCGGACGCATATCAAAAGGATTGAACACCCGGGCCGGGGCGAAGCGATTAGAGTCGCCCGACTCATGACCAGCGACACCGCGACAAGACGCATCCTCGGCCTCGAGTGGCCGGCGCAGATGACCGTGGCCGAACGCCGCTCGCTGATCGCCGGGGGCCTCGGGTGGATGCTCGACGCCATGGACGTGATGCTCTACTCGATGGTCCTCGCGGATCTCGTGGCTCACCTGGGCATGAGCAAGCCGCAGGCGGGTCTCCTCAACTCCCTCACCCTGTTCGCCTCCGCGATCGGAGGCCTCTGCTTCGGCCTGCTCGCCGACCGGATCGGTCGGACCCGCGCGCTCATGGGCTCGATCCTCATGTACTCGATCGCGAGCTTCGCCTGCGGCCTGTCGCAGACCATTCCCCAGCTCGCCATCTTCCGGTTCATCCTCGGTCTCGGCATGGGCGGTGAGTGGACCACCGGCGCCGCGCTGATCGCGGAAACCTGGCGCGCCGAACATCGCGGCAAGGCGCTCGGGGTCATGCAGTCGTCGTGGGCGATCGGCGAGATGATCGCGGCGGGCGTCACCCTCGCGGTGCTGCCGACGTTCGGCTGGCGGGCGGTCTTCTTCGTGGGGATCCTTCCCGCCCTCGCCGTGCTCTGGATCCGCAAGGACGTGCCCGAATCCGAGATCTGGCTCGCGCGCGG
>JANMVV010000377.1:0-34041 GCA_031392925.1 Vicinamibacteria bacterium | reverse complement strand
TAGATACCGTCGTGAACCAGAATCCGGTTCGCGCACACGCAGGTCTGGCCGCTCGCCCGGTACTTCGAGGCCATGGCCCCTGCCACCGCGGCGTCCAGGTCCGCGTCGTCGAAGACGATGAACGGCGCGTTGCCGCCCAGTTCCATGGATACGTTCTTCACCGTGTCCGCGCACTGCCGCAGCAGGAGCTTGCCGGTCTTCGTGGAGCCGGTGAAGGTCACCTTCCGGACCAGGGGGTTACTGGTCATCTCGGCGCCGATGGCGACCGCATCCCCGGTCACCACGTTGAAGACACCCGCGGGAATACCCGCGCGCTCGGCCAGCACCGCGAGCGCGAGCGCGGAAAGCGGCGTTTGCGGAGCGGGCTTTAACACCATGGTGCATCCGGCGGCGAGTGCCGGTCCCGCCTTGCGCGTGATCATCGCGTTGGGGAAGTTCCAGGGCGTGATGGCCGCGCACACGCCCACCGGCTCGCGGGTGACCTGGATTCTCTTGTCCGCGGTGTTGGCCGGAATGGTCTCGCCGTAGACGCGCTTCGCTTCCTCGGCGAACCACTCGATGAAAGACGCGCCGTAGGCGATCTCCCCGTTCGCCTCTGCGAGCGGCTTGCCCTGTTCGCTCGTGAGGATGAGGGCGAGGTCGTTCTGGTTCGCCATGATGAGGTCGAACCAGCGCCGGAGCAGGCCCGATCGCTCCTTCGCGGTCTTCTGCCGCCACGCGGGGAAGGCGGCGTTCGCGGCCTCGATGGCGCGGCGCGTTTCCGCGGCCCCCATATTGGGCACGTAGACGATCTGCTTCCCGGTCGCCGGATTGTTGATGGTGGTCACCGACCCCGAGTCGGCCCCCGCCCACCGCCCCCCCACGAACGCCTGCGTGCGCAGGAGCGAAGAATCCTTCAGATCAAAAAACATGTGTGCCTTTCTATTCGTGGAACGACGTCCGTCCCCGGTTCACCTTGCGCCTGGCGTCGAGCTTCTTGGCGTCGACCCGCCGGGCCTTCGCGGCCCGACTCGGTTTGGTGGGCCGTCGTGTCTTGGGAACGATCTGCGCCTGCGCCACAAGTGCGCGGACCTTCCCCATCGCGTCTTCGAGATTGCGGCCCTGATCCCGGGTGAGCTGGCTGGTGACCAGAACCCGGCCGGTGGCATCCAGCCGGGACGCGGTGAGCGCCAAAAGCCTCGCCCGGGCCGGATGATCGAGTCCGCTGATCCGCGAGAGGTCGACGCGCAGTTCCACCTTCGACGCGACCTTGTTGACGTTCTGACCACCGGGCCCGGACGCGCGCACGCCCTTCCATTCGATAGCCGAGTCCGGGATCACAGGTCGCATCATGCCAACGATACCCAAGACGAAGGCGGCCGGCGATGAGGCTGGAACGCGGGGCGCGTTCAGGGCGAGGCCCAGGACCAGGCTTGCCGAGCCCGGGGATGCTATGGGCGTCGGCGACGCAACAAGGATTTCGTTTCACGCCGGGTGACCGGGGACGAGGAGGAGGGCGCAGGTAGGATGGTGGGCTGATCATGACGGAACCCCAACTGCCCCGCGTCCACCGGCTCGCGCTTGCTGTCCTCGCCGCGACTCTCCTCTCCTGTGGAGGTGCTACCGTGCCGCCTTCGGCCACCGCTTCGGTGCCGGTCACGGTGGCCGCGGCGAAGCAGGCCGACTTCCCCATCGAATTGCGGGTGGTGGGCTCGGTCGAGTCTCCCTGGACCGTCGACGTGCGGCCGCAGGTCGAAGGCGCGCTCGAGGCCATTCATTTCCGCGAAGGCCGGGACGTGCGCGCGGGCGACCTGCTCTTCACCATCGATCCGAGGCCCTATCAGGCGGCCCTGACCGCGGCCGAGGCGAACCTCGCGCGGGACCGGGCCCAGGCCCACAACGCGGAGGCCGAGCAGAGGCGCGCCGCCGACCTCTTCACCCAGGGCATCGTCTCGATCGACGTGAACGACAAGGCGGCGGCCACCGCACGCGCCCTCGAGGCGGGCCTGAAAGGCGACGAGGCCGCGATTCAAGCCGCGAAACTGCGCCTCGACTACTGCTCCATCCGATCGCCCCTGGACGGACGGACGGGCAGCGTCATGGTGAAAGTCGGCAATCTCGTGCGCGCCCTCGACACCACCACCCTGGTCACCATCCACCAGATCGATCCCATCGATGTCCGGTTCACCGTGCCCGAGGCGCGTCTCTCGGAGATCCGCAAGGCCGGCACGCTCGAGGTCATCGCCCGCCGGCGTGGCGAGGAGGCTGACCCCGCGAAGGGCTCGCTCACCTTCGTCGAGAACGAAATCGACCGCGCCACCGGGAACGTGAGCCTCAAGGCCCGCTTTGGTAACGCCGAGCGGAAGCTCTGGCCCGGCCAGTTCGTCGACGTCCTCATGGTGCTCTCGGTGCGCAAGGGCGCGGTGGTGGTCCCGAGTCCGGCGATTCAGGACGGCCAGGCGGGCCCCTTCGTCTTCGTGGTGAGGAAGGACCAGACCGCCGAAGTCCGGCCGGTCACCATCGGGCCGTCGCGGAACGGCGAGACCCTGGTCGAGAAAGGCATCGAAGCCGGCGAGACCGTGGTGGTGGACGGGCAGGTCAAGCTGACCATTGGCGCGAAGGTGAACGCCAAGCCCGCGGGACCGGTGTCGTGAACATCGCCGAAGGCTTCATAAAGCGGCCGGTCGCGACCACGCTGGTCATGGCCGCGATCCTCCTCGCGGGCATCGCGGGTTATCGCCTCCTGCCGGTGAGCGATCTGCCCAACGTCGATTTCCCGACCATCCAGGTGGTGGCGAGCCTTCCGGGCGCGAACCCAGACACCATGGCCGCGTCGGTCGCGACCCCTCTCGAAAAGCAGTTCTCGACCATCGCCGGCCTCGACACCATGAGTTCGGTGAACGCGCTCGGCCTGACCCAGATCACGCTCCAGTTCGCGCTCGATCGGAACATCGACGCGGCGGGGCAGGATGTGCAGGCCGCAATCGGCAAGGCATCGTCGCAGCTTCCGCCCACCATGCCGACGCAGCCTTCGTATCAGAAGGTGAACCCGGCCGACCAGCCCATCATCTTCATGAGCATCCACTCGCCCACCCGGCCGCTCTCCGAAGTCGACAACTACGCCCAGACCCTGATCGCCCAGCGCCTGTCCATGATCAGCGGGGTGGCGCAGGTGGGGGTCATCGGCTCGCAGAAGTACGCGGTGCGGGTGCAACTCGATCCCCGAGCACTGGCCAGCCGGGGCCTCGGGATCGACGAAGTCGCCTCCGCCATTCAGAAGGGGAACGTCAACCTCCCGACCGGAACCCTCTCGGGCGCCAATGAGGCGCTGACCGTGGAAGCGAACGGACAGCTCACGAACGCCGCAGCCTACCGGCCCCTCGTGGTGACGTACCGCAACGGCTCGCCGGTGCGCCTGCAGGATCTCGGCAAGGTCGTGGACGGCGTCGAGAACGACAAGGTCGCAAGCTGGTTCAATACCGAGCATGGCCTCGAACGCGCGATCACCCTCACCATCCAGCGCCAGCCCGGCGCCAACACCGTGGCGGTGGTGCAGGCCATCCGCGACCTGCTACCCACCTTCCGCGAACGCCTGCCCGCCTCGGTTCAGTTCGACGTCCTGTTCGACCGGGCGCAGCCCATCAAGGAATCGGTCAACGACGTCAAGCGGACGCTGCTCCTCACCGTCGGCCTGGTCATCCTCGTCATTTTCCTCTTCCTTCACAACCTGCCCGCCACCATCATCCCGAGCCTGGCCCTGCCCATGGCCATCGTGGGCACGTTCTTCGCCATGTACATGCTGGGCTATTCGCTCGACAACCTGTCGCTCATGGCCCTGACCCTGAGCGTCGGCTTCGTGGTCGACGATGCCATCGTCATGCTGGAGAACATCGTCCGCCACATCGAGGACGGCGAAGCTCCGATGGAAGCCGCGTTCAAGGGGTCGAAGGAGGTCTCGTTCACGATCCTGTCCATGACCATCTCCCTGGTCGCGGTGTTTCTGCCTGTCCTGTTCATGGGCGGCCTGCTCGGGCGGCTCCTCCACGAGTTCGCGGTGACCATTTCCGCCGCCATTCTCGTCTCCGGCTTCGTCTCGCTCACCCTCACCCCGATGCTGTGCAGCCGTTTCCTGAAGGCGCAGCCGGAGGGGAAGAAGCACGATCACCACGGCGGCCGTCTGTTCGAGGCGGTGCGGCGGGGATACGAAACCTCGCTGGGCGCGATCCTGGGCCGGCCGCGCGCGGTGCTCGCCGCCGCCGCGGTGATCCTGGTCGCCACGGGCCTCCTCTTCGCCCGCATGCCAAAGGGCTTCCTGCCCACCGAGGACATCGGCCAGATCCTCATCTACGCCGAGGCGGCGCAGGGGGTTTCCTTCGACGCCATGGCCGTCCAGCAGAAGAAGCTCTCGGACATCCTGGTGAACGAGCCCGGGGTCGACGCGTTCAACTCCAGCATCGGCGCGTCCGGCACCACCAACACCATGAACTCGGGCCGGCTCTTCGCGCGCCTGACTCCCCGCGGCACGCGGCCCTCGGCTCAGAGGATCATGGAAAATCTCCGCCCGAAATTCGCCGCGGTGTCGGGCGTGCGCGCCTTCCCGCAGATCCTTCCTCCCATCCGCATCGGCGGCCTGCAGACCAAGAGCCTCTACCAGATCACCTTGCAGAGTTCCGACACCGTCGAGCTCTATCGCCTCGCGCCGCTCCTCGAACAGAAGATGCGGACGCTGCCCGGTCTCGACGACGTGGCCAGCGACCTGCAGCTCAAGAGCCCGCAGATCCATGTCGAGATCGACCGGGACCGCGCCATCTCCCTCGGCGTCACCGCCCAGCAGGTCGAGGACGCGCTCTACACCGCCTACGGCACGCGCCAGGTCTCGACCATCTACGCGCCCGACAACCAGTACCGCGTGATCACCGAGCTGATGCCCGAATTCCAGCGCGATCCCGGGACGATGCCCCTGCTGCACGTGCGTTCGTCGACCGGCGCCCTGGTCCCCCTCGAGACCGTGGCCACGCTTACCCGGAAGGTGTCGCCCCTGCTCGTGAATCACCTCGGCCAGTTGCCCGCGGTCACCCTTTCCTTCAACCTCAAACCCGGCACCTCGCTCGGCGAGGGCCTCGACCGCGTGAACGCGGCGGCGAAAGAAATCCTGCCCGTCTCGGTGAGCACGAGCTTCCAGGGCGCGGCCCAGGCCTTCGAGTCGTCGATGCGCGGCCTCGGCTGGCTGCTCCTGCTCTCCGTGCTGGTGATCTACATCGTGCTCGGGATCCTTTACGAGAGCTTCCTCCACCCCATCACCATTCTCTCGGGCCTCCCCGCCGCGGGCTTCGGCGCGCTCGTGACCCTCTCGCTCTTCGGCGAGGACCTGAACATCTACTCGTTCGTGGGCATCATCATGCTCGTGGGCATCGTGAAGAAGAACGCGATCATGATGATCGACTTCGCCATCGAGGCCCAGGGCCAGGGGAAATCAGCGCGGGACGCGATCTTCGAGGGTTGCCTGGTCCGCTTCCGGCCTATCATGATGACCACTATGTGCGCCCTCGCCGGAACCCTGCCCATCGCCCTCGGAATCGGCGCGGGCGCCGAGTCTCGAAGGCCGCTTGGCCTCGCGGTGGTGGGAGGCTTGCTCTTCTCGCAGTTCCTCACCCTCTACCTGACCCCGGTTTTCTACCTCACCATGGAGCGGGCCAGAGCCCGGTTGTCCCCGCGAAAGCAGGAGCGCGCCCTGGCCGCGGCGTGACTCCTCGAGCAGCGCGCCGGGGCGAGGAGCGTCACCAAAACGTAAGGACGAACATGATGACGAGGCCCCGCACCGCGCGCGCGTTCTTCATCAAGTACCAGGACCGTATCCTCCTCGGCAAAGACAGCTTCCAGCCCGATGAGTATCCCTACTACTGGCGCACCTTCGAGACGGGGGACGAGTATTTCGACTACTACCGCGATTACCATGCGTTCTGGAAGCTCTACGGCATGGAGCTTCCCGACGACGTGCTGAAGAAGCTGTACTACAAGAACGCGCTCAAGATCGTGAAGGGGCTGCCCAGCACGGGCTTCCCCGCCGAGACCAAGAGCACCCCTCCCGCGAAGAAGTAAAGGACAACTCCCGATGATCAGCCGACCGGTTCATTCCTCCCTGCGCCGGCTGGCTCTGGCCGCGCTCCTCATCGCCGCCACCTCCAGCCTGCTTCAAGCGGGCGAATATCAGGACGATCTCAAGACGCGGCGTTCGCGGGTGATGCAGAAGCTCGAGGCCGGCACGGTGATGATCGCGTGGAGCGCGCCCTCGAAGGTCTATTCCACCGATGTGAACTACGAGTACCGGCAGGACTCGAATCTCCTCTATCTCGCCGGCCTCGACCAGGAGGAAACGATCCTGGTCCTCATGCCCGGCGCGACCACGAAGAAGGAAGTCCTCTTTGTGCGGGAGCCGAACGCCCGCCGCGAGCATTGGAATGGCCACACCCTGACCAAGGAAGAAGTCACGGCGCAGACCGGAGTGGAGACCGTGTACTTCCTCTCACAGTTCGAGCCCTTCATCACCGCCATGTTCAACGCCCGCAACTTCGGGATGCGCCGCGGTGAGACCACGACGGAATGGAACAACTTTCAGGCCGAGGTGAAAGCGGGCCGGGGAAAACTGGCCCTGCTCTTCGGTCCTCGTCCCGCGCCCTCCCAGGAACTGCCCGAGGTCTACGTCTGGGCCAACAAGTTCCGCGACCGCTTCTTCGGCGTCTCTCTGGTTGACGCCAGGCCCGTCGTCGACGAGCAGCGGCAGATCAAGACCGCGTACGAGCAGAAGGTGCTGGAGAGGAGCGTGTTGATTTCGAGCGACGCGCACAAGGCGGGCATGAAGGCGGCAGCTCCAGGGAAGTTCGAGTACGAGGTCGAGGCCGCGATCGAGAAGGTCTATCTCGAAAACGGCGCCATGAGCTGGGGCTACCCTTCGATCGTGGGCAGCGGCCCGAACTCGACCACGCTTCACTACGAAGCCTCGACCCGGAAGATGGAGCCAGGCGACCTGCTCCTGGTGGACGCCGCGGGCAGCTACCAGGGCCTCACCGGCGACATCACCCGCACCTATCCGGTGAGCGGCACGTTCACTCCGGTCCAGAAGGAGATCTACCAGCTCGTCTTCGCCGCGCAGGAAGCGGCGATCGGCGCGGCGCGCGCGGGAAACAAGACCCAAGACATCGAGAAGGCCTCGGAGGAGGTCGTGAAGGCCGGCCTGCTGAAGCTCGGACTCATCACCGACGTGAAGGGCGAGCAGTTCCGGACCTGGTACACCCACGGCATCTCGCACTGGATCGGCATGGATGTCCACGACGTCGGCGACTACGACCGGTCGCTCGCGCCCGGCATGGCCTTCACCATCGAGCCGGGGCTCTACATCCGGCAGCAGGCGCTCGACGACATGCCTGACAACCCGGCGAATCGCGACTTCAAGGCGAAGGTGGCGCCCGCGGTGGCGAAGTACAAGAACATCGGTGTGCGCATCGAGGACTCCTTCCTGATCACCGACGCGGGCCTGAAGCGCCTCTCCGCGAGCGTGCCTCGGACCATCGAAGAAGTGGAAACCTGGCTGAAGGCTTCACCGCCGGCGAGGCGTTAGGGGAGACTCAGCGCCCCTTGAGCGTCCTCGACTATCTCCGGACCTTCGGGCGGGCGCCTTCAGCACCCGCGGAGAGTGACTCGCGCTTTCTCGCCCTGACCGAGGCAAACGCCGCCCTTGTCTTCATCGTCGAGGACGACATCGTCCGCTACGCGAACCGCGCGGCTCGAGGGCGCGGGGGCTCGAAGGGGAAGGACCTGGTGGGCTCGCGTTTCTCCGACCTCGCCCACAAGGACTCCCGCGCCGCCCTGAGCCAGCGGATGACCGGCACCACGCCCGCCTCCGTCCTGGCGCCCCAGCGCTTCGAGCTGAAGCTCGATGGCCCCAAGGGCTCGGAGCCCTGGATCGACCTGACCCTGAGCCGCATCGAGCACGAAGGCCGGTCCGCGCTCCTGGCCATGGGTTTCGACATCACCGACCAGAAGCTCGCGGAGAGCGCCATGCGGGAATCGGAGCGCCGGCTGCGCGATCTGATCGAGAACGTCCAGCTCGTGTCGGTCCTTCTCGACGCGGACGGCGACATCACGTTCGCGAACGAGTACGCGCTCGAGCTCCTGGGTCTCCAGGAGGAAGGCGTGGTCGGCCACAACTGGTTCGACCTCGTGGTGCCCCTCGGCAAGCGCGGTTCCATGCAAGAGGCCTTCAAGGGGAGAATCGCGTCGGGAGTAGCGCCGCATGAGGAGTACGAGATCCTCACCGCCCGCGGCGAGCCGCGCGTGGTCTCGTGGAACTCGACGGTCCTGCACGACCCCACGGGCGCCATCTGCGGTATGGCCTCGATCGGCTCGGACGTGACGGAAAGACGACGAGCCGAGAAGCGCCTGCTCCACGACGCCCTCCACGACGCTCTCACCGGGCTGCCTAACCGCGCGCTCTTCATGGATCGGCTGCGCACCGCGATGTCACGGCTCAAGCGGCGGCCCACCCACCTCTTCGCGGCCCTCGTCCTCGACCTCGACCGGTTCAAGGTGGTGAACGACTCGCTCGGCCACCTGGCCGGCGATCAGTTCCTGGTCCAGATCGGCCGGATCCTCCTCTCCACCCTGCGCGCCGAACACACGGTGGCCCGGCTCGGCGGGGACGAGTTCGCGATTCTCCTCGATGACCTGGATGACAAGGACGACGCGCGGC
Source organism: Vicinamibacteria bacterium (assembly GCA_031392925.1). Taxonomy (GTDB): domain Bacteria; phylum Acidobacteriota; class Vicinamibacteria; order Fen-336; family JAGNNV01; genus JAGNNV01. The sequence continues at coordinate 25,316 of JANMVV010000377.1, read as the reverse complement.
GCGTGGTGGAGCGGATCTTCCACGCGCTCGACACCCCCATCCGGGTGAGCGGCCAGGACATCTTCGCCACCATGTCCATCGGCATCGCCTACGCCGGCGCCCAGTACCTGAGCGCCGAGGACATGATGCGCGATGCGGACACCGCCATGTACCAGGCGAAGACCACGGGAAAGGCGCGGTTTCAGATTTTCGACGAGTCGATGCACCAGCGCGCGGTGGGACTGCTCAAGCTCGAGCACTCGCTGCGCCGGGCCGCGGAAAGGAACGAGTTCGTTCTCCACTATCAGCCTATCGTCACGCTCGAGGAAGAAGCGACCGCGGGCTTCGAGGCGCTGGTGCGCTGGAATCATCCCGAGCGCGGGATCGTGGGCCCGTATGAGTTCATCCATCTGGCCGAAGAGACCGGTCTCATCTTCCGGATCGGAGGCTGGACCCTGCGGGAGGCCTGCCAGTGGCTGACCCAGGGCTCCCCCGCCCTGCCCGAACACCTGACCGTGAACGTCAATCTCTCGGGACGCCAGTTCTCCCAAGGCGACCTCATCGAGGAAGTGCAGAAGGTTCTCTCGGAGACCGGGCTCTCCGCCTCACGGCTCAAGCTGGAGATCACGGAAAGCGTGATCATGGAAAACCCGGAGATGGCGGTCGACCTGCTGAAGCGCTTGAAGGCTCTGGGCACCCACCTGTGCATCGACGATTTCGGCACGGGGTATTCGTCCCTCGGCTATCTGCTGCGCTTTCCCGCGGACACCCTCAAGATCGACCGGTCGTTCGTGAACAACCTCGGCAAAGGCGGCCGGGAGAGGGACATCGTGGGCGCGATCGTCTCCCTCGCGAAGAGCCTCGACATGGACGTGGTGGCCGAAGGGGTGGAGACGGTGGAGCAGCGCGACATGCTCCGAGCCCTCGGTTGCAAGTACGGCCAGGGCTATCTGTTCTCGCGCCCGCTCGATGCGGAACGGGCCCGGGCCTTCGTCGCCCGCAGCTAGAACCCCGTCCGCAGGGTCAGCACGAACTCCTTCATCGGGAGGTTCGGCAGGGTGGCGGTGCGGAAGACCTGGTGGAAGGTGTACTCCGCGGTCAGGTCCACGTTGCGGACGAGGCCGAAACGGAGGCCGAAGTCGTACTTCTTCCATGGCCACGCGACCGAGAGGCGCGGATAGGCCACGGGAGCCGTGAACCGGTCGTCGATCCACGAATAGCGGAAGGTCGGCTGAATCCAGTTTCCGAAAGGCGACTCCCCCACCAGGAAAAGACCGGGCAATTGGAAGATCCAGGCGGCCTCCGCTTCGAGGCCATACCGCCTCGCGCCGGCAAGGTCCTGGTCGATCCATTGCGCGAAGAGCCGCAGACCGCTGGCCTTGGCCTGCAGGTTGACTCCCCACTCGTGCCGCTGGTTGCCGCTCGTCGGGATCGGATAGCCGGTGCCACGCAGAACCGACAGTTCCGCGGCGTAGTCGGTGCCACGAAGTCGCGCGCGCTCGGCGAGACGGCGGCCGAAGTACCAACCGAGCACATCGACACCCGGTTTCTCGCCACCGCCCCAACGGGCCCCCAGACCGAAGCCCCTCTCCAGGGAGCCCGAGACATTGACCTCCGTGACCTTCGCGTCGTAGAGAATGGGGAAACCGGTCTGGTAGGTGGCTTGCGGGTTCGGGACCGGAGCCTCGGCCAGGTTGTCCCCGGCCAGCGCGTTGGTGTCGCGGAGAAACAACGGATTCCCCGAACCCACCATGGCGCGCGCGTAGAGGTGCTCGCCCAACGAGGCCCCTATCTCGAGTTGTGGCTGTTCGAACCTTCCGATCGCGGTGCCCAGGAGTCCGTAGCTCTCCAGATGGCGGGTGGTCTGCTTGGTGAAGCGCGGGGCCATTCCGAAGAGCGCGTACGCCTTTGATCCTTTCGCTCCGCTCAGCAGTTCCGGCTTTCCGCCGAAGCGCACGAACGCCTGGCGGACGAACACCAGCGCGTCGGTGGAGGTTGGATTCCGGTTGTAGAGATCCAGGAAACGCACTTCGAACTTTGCAAAAACGCCAGAGGTGATGAAGCCCTCGCCGGAGATGGCCAGATGCTGAATCTCGACGGAACTGCCCGCATCCGGCGTGCGCATGAGGCCCACCACCCGAAACGACGGGGAGAGGATCGAAGAATCCTGGGCCTGAGACCAGCGGTAACCCGCCTTAATCTCGCCCCCGAACTTGAATCCGTCGGCCTCTTCCACGACCGGAGGCGGCGGCGTCTCGTCCTGCGCCGCGGCATGGGCGCTCAGGAGAAGAGCGGCCAGGGCCATGGACGTTCGCATCTTCGAATTCTAGGCTTACTAGACGCGGACCCGCATGAGCCACCGGTCGAGGTCGACCGCGGTGGAGGGACGCTGAGCGCGGTGCTTCGAGAGACAGGCGAGGATGATCTCGGCGAGGCCCGCGGGAACCTCCGGGCGAAGGGTTCGAGGATCGGCAGGCGTGTCGTTCAGGTGCATCTGCAGGATCTCCGTGACCTCCTTGGCCTTGAACGGGCACTGACCCGTGAACATCTCGTACATCATGACCCCCGCGGAGTAGATGTCGCTGCGCTCGTCGAGGTCAGCGCCCTTGGCCTGCTCGGGGCTCATGTAGAGCGGAGTGCCCACCACCGAGACGCCGCCGTGATCCTGGTTGGAGCGGGTTCGGGCCACGCCGAAGTCCATGAGTTTGGCCACGCCGTTCCCCATCACCATCACGTTCTGGGGCTTGAGGTCGCCGTGAATGATGCCGGCCTTGTGCACCGCGGCGAGGCCGCGGCACACCTGCTTCGCGATCTGCAGCGCGGGCGTCAACTGCAATCCGCCACGCGCGTCGATCACCTCGCGCAGAGTGGTGCCGGGGACATACTCCATGGTGAGAAAACGCGATCCGGCGCTCTCCCCGAAGTCAAAGGCGCGGACCACGTTGGGATGAGTGATGACGCGGGCGAGCTTGATCTCCTGGCGCAGCCGGTCGACCTGGGCCGACTGGCCTTCGCCTTCGCCCACGCCCTTCAGGACCTTGAGCGCCACCTCTTCGTCGAGCTCGCGGTCGCGCGCGCGAAAGACCACGCCCATGCCGCCCTTGCCGAGTTCGGAGAGAAGCTCGTAGCGACCCGCGAAGACGCGGCCCACCTGACCGCTCTCTCCCGAGTCCCGGCTGTGGGGCGAGGAGCCGCCGAAAGTGATGTCGCCCGGACGCCGCTGCATGTTGGCCACGAGCGCTTCGAGCTGGGCCTTTTCCTTCAGCTCGCCCACCATGCCTTCGAAGGCCCGGGCGAGCGCCCCCACTTCGCCGCCGGCGGTAGGCAGGGAGACATCGAGTTCTCCTCCCGCGATCTTGCGGGCGCCCTCGGCGAGCTTCTGAATCGGTCCCGCCAGACCCTGGGCCATGGCGAACGAAAAAGGCAGAGACAGAAGCAGGGCGATCGCCCCCACGATGAGCAGGCTGCGGCGAATCTCTCGAAAGGGCGCCATCTCGGCGTCCTTGGACCTTCCGACCACGAGGGCGCCGATGACTTCGTTCCGGCCCGATCGGATGGGGAGCGCGGTGGCGATGAATGGCTCACCCGCGGCGATGAACTCAACCGGCTCGGTCTGAGCCTCGGTCTCGAACACGCGCGTCGCGGCCTGGCGCATCGCGGCGGGCATGGCGGCCGAAAACTTCGGCGTGGCCTTGAGGACCTCGATCAGCGGGGGCTGGTTCCGAGGCGCCACGTTCGCCACCACCGCGACATCCGCCGCGGTGAGCAGGGCGAGGTCCTTCACCCTATCGGCCGAGACCTCGAAGGAGGCGGCGAGGACTCCGTTGAGCCGAAGCTCGGCGTCCCGTCCCTGGGTGACCGGCGCCGACGAGACCAGCGACAGAGCGTGATCCCGCGACACCTCAAGAATGAAGGCGGAGGTCTCGGTCTTCGTCTCGCGCGGAATGTCCACCCAGCTGATGCCGGTGAAGTCGCGGCCGGTCTCCTCGCCCGCCTCGCGGTCGCTGCGCGCGAGCAGGGCGCCTGCGGAGTCCAAGAGGTAGACGGTGCGCGCGCCCAGGACCTTCGCGAAGTCCTGGGCCGAATCGTGAAAGGTCTCGGGATGCTCGCGCACCTCCGCCATGAGGGCCTTGGTGCCCGCTTCCTCGGCGAGAGAGCGCACCGCACGCTCCCTGGCACTCGCCTGGGTGGACCGGTAGCCCTCGAAGATCGCGGGCACCGCGTTCAGATCTTCGCGGATCTTCTGTTCGGCGACGCTTTGGGACTTGATCGTAAGGAACGCGATGGCGGCGCCGATGGTGAAGGCCAGGAGGAGAACGGAGCCGAGGAAGAGGCGCGTGCGCAGGGCCAGGCCGCGCGGCACGTCGTCGGCGATGGCGCGCAGGACCGGGACCGAGCCCGGCGATCCGGCAGGGCCCGGTGTGTCGACGCGCGCCGGACGCGGGGCCGGCGCCGCCTCAGTACCGGTCGGCATCGTTCTTCGCCTTCGGGTAGGCCTTGCCGTGCTTGTTGGTGTGCTCGACGCGCCGGTACTTCGTGGCGTCGAGCTCCGGACTCCAGTCGGTGGCGCTGCCCTCCTCGAAGCTCAGGGTCACAACCTGCTCCCCGGCCAGGTCGCTCCAGATGTGGACTTCGTGCCGGCCCGGAGAAATTCCCTCGATGCGATACGAGCCGTCGGCCTGCGCCACCGAAAACGCGTTGCCGTCGACGACCACCACGGACGCGGCCATGTCGGGATGGATGTTGCAATAGACGCGGACGAGGCCGGGGTTTTTCATCACCACGTCGCGGAAGGCGCCCTTGCGATAAAGGCCCATGTCGAAGGAGTTGCCGGGGCTCAGGGAGAAGGCGTTGTGATAGATGGAGTCGACGTTTGGAAACTTCACTTTGGTCCCGGCCGGCACCGCGAGAACCCGCGGATCGAAGCGCTTGTCCTTCGAGGTCACGGTGTTCGCGGACGCCGCGGGGGTGTTCAGGGTCAGGCCGGGAATCCACACCACCGAACCGCCGGGATCGATCTTGACCTTGGGCGGCAGGAGCAGGGTGATCTTTCCGAAGAGCGTGGCGCCGCCGCCGCGCGGGGGAGGTAAAACCTGAAAGGCAGAAGCCGACATCCCCAGAGCAAGGAGAAGTCCCGACGCAAGCGCCCGGCGGTTCACATCTCGTACAGGTGCGGGTCGTGCGCCGCCGGTCGCTCGGGAATCCGCCGTTCGGTGGACTTCTTCGCAGCCTCACCCGCGAAGGGATCCGCCTCGAGCAGGTCGCCCATGTCTTCCTCGATCTTCTCGGGATCCTCGCCCGACTCCATCCGCTTGAGCGCTTCCTGCATTCCACCGCCGAGCGGCATGCCGGTGGCGTCGAAGAGCTTGCGCATCACGTTCGCGGCCTGTCGCGGGTCGTTCTCGTCGATCCCGTCGGCCTCGGAGGCGAGAGACTCCATCGCGGACTCGAGCTGCGATTCGTCCATGTTCGCGAAGGGATCCATCTCGTGGCCGCCCGCGCCAGGAGCGCCTTCGCCGGCCTTCGGCTCAGGCCGGTTCCGCGACATCGCGAACGTGGAAGGCTTGCGCCACGTGGCCTTCCCGCACTTCGGACACGCGGGCACGGCGTCCGTGTTGATCCGCTTCGAAAGGAAGTTGAAGACGGTATGGCACGACGAACAGTAGAACTCGTAGATCGGCATGGGGGGAACCCGATTCTAGGTCGCGCAGCCGTCTGACGCCCCACTCACGTGGCTCCACCCCGCCAAGCCCCGCCTGACCTCTCGTCATTGCGAGGAGGGAGCCGAAGGCGACCGCCGAAGCAACCCCGTCCCACCACTACCAGCCAGCGGGCCGCGGACCTGCAGGCCTGGTAGGGGCAGGCGGGGGTTGCTTCGGGCCGGTGCCAAACGGACTGAGCCCTCGCAATGACGCTAGGTCAATCAATAGATGGACAATCCGAGGGCGCGGCGCCAGATCGTTTGATGGCGCGCTTCGTCGACGACGATGAAGCCGGCGGAGAGGAGATAGTCGCTGGTGCGGATCTGGCCGATGAGGCGGAGGTATGCGGACTCGGCGGCGGCTTCGATGGAGAGCAGGCGGCGGATGACGGCGTCGCCGGCGGTCGCTTCGCGGATCGGGTCCACCTGGTGCGGGGCGACGGCGGTGACGCCGCGCTCGCGGAGGATTTCGACCTGGGTGTCGCGGTGACCCTCGTGCGCGCCCTTGAACTCCACCGCGTACTCGCGCAGGCCGGTGGGCACGAGGTTCCTGGACAAAGCGTCTGCGTAGAGGCCGATCGCTTCGTGCTCGAGGCCGAGAGCCGCGTTCAGGATCGCGATGTCGGTCTCCTCGTTCTTCGGCAGCGCTTCGGCACGGCCTTCGAGGAGATGGAGGACGGCCATTGACGCGCCCGCGTTGATGAAGGCGCGGCGAATGAAATCACGTCGCGGGTTCGAGGCGCTCATGACTCCTCGGCCGTGACCCAGAGGTCGACTACGGTTCGCAGTTTCGAGACCTCGACCATGTCCGTGGCCAGGCGCGACACCACGGTCGAGTCGCCGAACACCGGCAGGCTCTCCGCGTAGGCAATCATCAGGTCGTCGAGAGACTGGCGCAGCGCCGGAAGATCCGCATCCACCTCGCCCACCTGCGAGCCGGGATCCGCGCCCCCGGGCAGGAAGAACCTGCGACGCACCTCTTCGCGGGTCGCGCGATGCCGCTTCAACGTGGTGAGAAAGCGAGAGGCGAGCCCATCCGCCCCCGCTCGCAACCTTCGCACGGTTCCCAGGCGCATCCCGCAGACCGCGGCGAGACGATCGAGCGCGTCGAGCGCCTCGCGCCTCGATGCGTAGTCCTTCGCGAGGACGGATCGGCCCGGCCCGAAGAGGACGATGGCGGCGGCGGCCAGAGCGGCACTTCGACTGAGCAGATCGCGTCTCGTTGTCCCAGCGCCTGACCTCCCCGGCATCAGAAGTGAATCCCGAAGCCCGCGCTCACGATCTGCATCGACGAGTTCTTGCCGGAGAGCTTCGTGAAACGGTAGTCGGCCTGAAACGAGAAGCCGGCACTCAGCCGGTACTCGAAACCCGCGCCCACATGCCCCGACACCTCGATATTGCCCTGGCCGGTCGGGCGCCCGAGAGCTTCGAGCTCCTTTGCCTGGGCCACCAGGCCTGCGATGAGATCCGCGTCGAAGGGCGCGGTGCCGGTGAATACGAGGCTCTCGTCGGCCTCGGGCACTTCCTTGGTGATCACCACTCCCACGCCGACGCCTGCCACCGCGTACGGCCGGAAGCGACCGAGGGAGTGGATCGCGTACTTCAAGCCGAAGGGCTCGACCATGAAGATCGAACCCTCCGACCGGACGACTCGCCGATAGGGGAATGGCCCGACGTCGCCCCGTCCGGTGGCCGCGAGATTCGCGACGAAGGCTATGGGATTCGTGATCGTGATCGGATCGCTCGTGCTCCGCGCGAAACGAAGGGAGATCTCGTAGGAGAGGACCCCCCCGCCGAGTTTTTTGAGCGGCAGGTTGATGAAGCCGGCGCCCTGTGCTCCCGCGCCCAGCGAGTATGGATTCTGGGACCAGCCGCCGTGCAATCCGACCTCGGCGCCGATCTTCCCGATCGCGGGCAGGAGTTCAAGCGGGTCAGTGGCGCCGGGTTTGCCGGGAGCGGGCGGAGGGGCTGGAGCCTCCTGCGCGCGGACGCTCGAGACCGGAAGCCCGACCGCGAGGATGAGAGCCAGGGTCAAAGAGGAAACGAAGGTCGGGCGATTCTTGGACATGAGGGATCAGGCATTATACGAAGTGACCGGAGAGAATGGATTCCGTGATGACGCCAACTCCGCAGACCTCTCTCCCCGATAGAATCGCCGCCTGGATCCGCTCCGAAGGAGGCGATCACGCCCTCTTGCTCATCACCGTCGACGGGACCCTGCGTCCCCACGTCATGATGCTCGCGCGCGACGAGGTCTTCGTGGCGTCGAGCACCCATCTTCGGGTGGCCGTGGCTGAGACGAGCCAGTCCGCGGAAAACCTGCGCCTGCGCGCGTCGGCGACCCTCGCGATCTACGACGCCGATCTCGCGTGTGTGATCAAGACGCGCGCGCTGATGGGGCCACGGCCCCTCCAGCCCGGCACAGCCGTGTGCGACCTGACCGTGGAGGATGTTCGACTCGACACGCCCACCAAGGCGGAAGCGACGGCGCGCCTGGTCAGCGGACTGCGGTTCGAAGGTCGGGCCGCCCGCGAAGACATCCGCGACAGGCTCGCGAGCCTCGACCGCTAGGATTGCCTACCGCGACCGTTTCGAGCGCGTGCGCGTGGTCCGGCGAACCGGCCCCTGATCCGCGGCCGGCGCGCTTCTCGGCGTCCGCCGCGCCGTCTGCACCTTCTGCGCGACCTCGGGCTTGGCCATGCGCTTCAAGATGTCGGTGAGGGCCAGATTCACCTGGCGCCGATCCATGTCCACCTTGATGACCTGAACCTCGACGCGGTCGCCGAGCTTGAACGTCCGCTTGGTCCGCTCACCGCGCAGCGCGTGATCGGTATCGCGGAACATGTAGTAGTCGTCCGCCATCGTGGTGATGTGGACGAGACCTTCGACGAAGATGTCCGCGAGCTGCACGAACAGGCCAAACGGCGTGACGCTGGAGATGACGCCCTGAAACGTCTCGCCCACCCGGGACGACATGAACCGGGCCTTCTTCCAGTCGGTGAGATCGCGTTCGGCATCCGAAGCCTTGCGCTCGGTCTCGCCGAGGTGCGCCGCCATCTCCTCGAGCGGCCAGGTCACCTGCGCGGGGTCCTTGCCATGGCGCAGAGCGCGCAGGGCGCGATGGGCCACGAGGTCGGGATACCGGCGGATGGGGCTCGTGAAGTGGAGATAGTTCTCGCTCGCGAGACCGAAGTGTCCGAGATTCTCGGGGCAATATCGGGCGAGCCGCTGGGTGCGCAGCATCAGGTACGTGAGCAGGCGCTCTTCGGGCCGCCCTTCCACCTGACGAAGGATGCGCTGGAAATCCTTGCCCTGCGGATGCTCGAGATCAGCGGTGACCTTCAGGCCGAACGTCCGCACGAGTTCGAGATACTCCTCGAGGCGATCCGGGTCGGGCGACTCGTGGATGCGATAGAGCGTGGCCACCTGCTTTTCGGACAGCGCCTTCGCCACCGCCTCGTTGGCGATAAGCATGAACTCCTCGATCATGCGCATGGCGAACAGACGCGGATTCGACGTGATGTTCTCGACCACGCCGAGCGGATCGAGCTGCAGCTCCGGCTCGGGCAGGTCGAAGTCGAGGGAGCCGCGATCCTTGCGAGCCTGGTTGAGGATGCGCGCGAGTTCGGCCGAAAGCTCGACCGTCTCCACCGCCTGCGGGAACTTCGCACGGGCCGCGGCATCGCCGTCGAGGATGGCCTGGGCGTCCTTGTATGCAAGTTTGCCCGCGGACTTGATGACGCCGTCATGGAACCGGGCGTCGACCACCAGGCCCTGGTGATTGATTTCCATCACCGCGCTCTGGGTGAGACGGTTCTCGCCCTCCACCAGGCTGCAGATGCGGCTCGACAGAGCGTGCGGCAGCATCGGCACCACGAAGCCCGGGAAGTAGACGGAGTTCCCGCGCTCGTAAGCGCAGGCGTCGAGGGCCGAGCCCTCGCGGACGTAGTAGGCCACGTCGGCGATGTGAACCGCGAGGACGTAGTTGCCGTTCGAGTGGCGCGCGATGCTGATGGCGTCGTCATGGTCCTTCGCGGTCTCGGGATCGATGGTGATGGTGGTCCACGGACGAAAATCGGAACGCTTTGCGATCTCACTCTCCGGCACCAAAGACGCGGCGGCCTCGGTTTCAGCCACCACGTTCGCCGGGAACTCTGCGGTGAGTTCGTACTGGGCGAGGATCACCTTGAGATCGACGCCGGGCTCGTCCATCCGGCCGAGACGCTCGACGACTTCGCCGGCCGCGGCCCGCGTGGCGGTGGGCGTGCGGGTGATGCGGAGGACGACCATGTCGCCGTCGCTCAATCCCAGGGACTCGTCGAAGGAAGGGACCTGGACGTTCTGGAAGAGGCGACGATCGAACGGAACCACATGGGCGTGGCCGCGCGACACCTCATATCGCCCGACCACCCGCTTCACCGCGTGCTCGACGATCTTCAGCACTTCGCCGGTGTAGCCCTTGTCGGTCTGGCCCACGACCCGCGCCATCACGGTGTCGCCATGAGAGGCGCCGCGCAAGAGTTCGAGGTCGACCTTGAGGGTCGGATTGGGCGGAGCGTCGGAGCTTCCGGGAAGGGGGTTCACGAACGCGAAACCCGCGGGATGGCCGACCACGCGGCCAAGGAAGGCGTCGGAGGAGGAACGGACAGTTTTTTTCATTGACTTAACTTTTTCAAAATACGGGACAAGCGACAAGACGATCAGGCGTCTCGGGCTTCGTCCCTGGGGGTTTGGGGGTGGCCCCGAAGGGGTCTTTCATACCCCCCAAACTCAATACACATCCACGCTAATGCCGGAGGTGGGGGTCGAACCCACACTCGCCGGAGCGAACACGGCCCTGAACCGTGCGCGTCTGCCAATTCCGCCACTCCGGCACGCTGGACGAGAAGGCGGAGAGACTATCACGGCGACACTCGGCGACTCCAGCGACCGCGGCTCCTTGCTAGCCCCTTGCCACCAGCCCTCGCACCACCGTCGCCTCCGTGCCCAGGCCCGCCGATCTCGCGAGCAGTGCGATCTTCGGCGGCAGGTCCAGCCGCAGCTTCTTCTGGAGGACCAAGCAGCGCGGGGCGGGAAACCGCTTCGCCCACTCGTCCCACCACGGAGCCACGCGCTTCGAAACCGGCTCGATCACCAGCAGCCTCGATCCCTTGAGCACCCAGGGCAGGACGCGGTCCGCAATGAGGGCGCGCTTCTCGTCGTCCAGCTCGTTCAGGGTCCAGCCGATGGCGATACCTTCCGGGCGGCGGATAGATTCCAAGGTCTCTGATATCGACCGGCTGGTGTCGGCCTTGAGGCGCAGGGTCTGATACGTCCATCGCGCCTCATGAAGCGCGAACGACGATCGATCCGCGCCGACGATATGGGGGGGAGCGGCGCTCTCGAGCGCCCAGGCCGCGCCGCAAACCCCGGTGCCGCAGCCAAGATCGAGGAGGGTCGCGCGTCCCCCACCCGGGAATCCGAGGTCGAGTTCGCGAACCAGCGCCTGGGTGGCGAGGAAATGAGTGGCGCCGTAGTACAAGGCGAAGGCCGCGCGTTTCCCGCGCCCATCCAGGGCGCGAGCAAGACCGCCCTCTTCCCTCTTCTCCACGTAGCCGTGGGACAGCGCGCGCAGGGCGCGGGTCACCTCGCTGAACTTGAGGTCCTTCAGGTGCCGGTCGAGAAGGGCCTCGAGATATCGGCCGGTCCGGTCCGTGGCCGGGGCCTGGTTCGGATTCACAGGCCCGCCTTCGCGACCACGCCGGGTAGGCCCAAAACGTATCGCGCGCCCATGAGTTGAGACGGGGTCAGGTAACCGAAGCGCGCTGGCCTTGGGCCGCCCAACAGGCGCTCCACCACACCGAGAGCCGCGGTGACGGTGAGGTCGTAGCCGTTTGGAGTTTCGATCTCGATCCGCGCGATCCGGCCGTCTTTGGCCGAGGCCTCGCCCCAGACGTAGGCGTCTGTCTTCGCCCGGGTTTGGGGCGAAGGCGGCTTGAGCGAGGCCGCGATCCGGCGCTGCAGGAAGCGGGTCACCGCCCCGAAGCGCAGAAGAGGACGGACCCAGTTGAGGCGCTTCGCGTAGGCGATCGACGCGGGCGAAGCGGTCATGTAGACCTCGATATCGGGGATCTCGGTCGTGATGTAGGCGGTGAAGACGTCGCCCCAGGGAATGGTCATCGCGGAGCGGGGCTTGCCCCCCCGCATGAAGGTCCGGGTCTTGAACGCAGGCGGAACCTCGACCAAGGCGCCCCCTCTGCGCACCCGCCCGCCCTTGCCCAGACCGGCAACACTGGTCTTGGCGGTGCCGACACTCAGGCCGCCCCCGGCCTCGAAAGCGAGGACGAGCGAACGCGCATCGGGGAGAGCCTCCTTGAGCAGGGCGGCCACGCAGTCGGTCGGGACCACGTCGAAGCCGACGCCCGGAACCAGGCAGATCTCCCGGCCGGCGGCCTCGGCTGAACGACCGTGACAGGCCGAAAACACGTCGATTTCCCCGGTGATGTCGAGGTAGTGGACCCCTTCGGCCAGGCAGGCATCGACCATGGGCTGGGACGTCTCCGAGAAGGGCCCGGCGCAGTGAAGGACCACGCGACAACCGGCAAGAGCCGCGCGCAGGGCCGCGGAATCGTGAAGATCGCAGGGCCACGCCTGGGTCTTCAGGCGAGCCGCGAGTGCCGTGACCGCGTCCCGGTTCCGGCCCGACAGGCGCGGCCGATGCCCCTCCTTCACCGCCGCTTCGGCGATCAGGGCGCCCGTGTACCCGTTCGCGCCGTAGATCAGCCAGTCCGCGTCCGGTTTGGATTTCTCGTCTGACATGGTCGGTTTGGAGGAGGCGACGGAGCGTAGCAGACGGCCCCTCCTGGCCGCCCGGTGCGATATTTCTGTGACAAACATCAGAAGTGTCTTCCCATCCTCCATCTTCCGGGCCTAGAATCCCAGGAATTGACGCCCGTCACTTAAAGAGAGCAGAACTCGGAAAAAAAGCATGACGTCCTTCGGTGCATCTCTACGTCGCGAACGCGAACTCCGCGGTGTCTCGCTGCAGGAGATCGCTGCATCCACGAAGATCGGCGTCTCCATGCTCCAGGCGATCGAGGACGATCGTTTCGACAAGCTCCCTCAGGGCCTGTTCGTGCGCGGTTTCGTGCGCGAGTACGCCCGGTTCCTGGCCCTCGATGAGCAGAAGATTCTCACCGAACTGAGCTTTCACGCGAGTCAGGCTCCGGTCGCGGAGGCTCCCCGTCGCGAACTCGGAAGTCGGATTTCCAGCCGGCTCGCCGCGCGCCTTGTCAATGGCGGGTTGATCGCGGGCGTCTTCGGCGTGGTCGTGATCCTGATCCTGAGCCCAAGCTTCTCTTCGCAAGGCCCGGCGCCGGTGACCGTCCCCGCGGTCAATGCCCACTCCCCGGTCGCAACGGTTGCGGAGACCCCGGCAACCCAGTTGGCTTCGAACGGAGCCTCGGTCCTGCCGGGAGCCGCGATCAACGCCTCGGCCTCCGTGCTTCCCCAGCCCCTTCAGCTCACCCTCACCGCAACCGAGGACTGCTGGATCGGCCTTGACGTGGGCGGCGACCGCGTCGAGAACCGCGTCCTGAAAAAGGGCGAGTCGTTCTCCATCGTGGCGCGGCAGAACGCATCCCTCGCGGTGGGCAACGCGGGCGGTCTCCTGGTCGCGATCGACTCCGGCCCCGCGCGACCCCTCGGGAATCGCGGCGAAGTGAAGCGGAACATCCCTCTCTCGCCCGAAGCACTCGGCGCTCTTTCCGCGGGTTCACAGATCGTTCCAGCAAAGCCCATCGGCTGAGACCATCGCCGATTGAACCCGACCGGAAACGGTAACTGAGCGATGGCTGAGCGCGAATCGAATCCGCTCGTCGATCAGATCCGCCGAGGAGGCGTTCCCCTCGATGTGAGGATGATGGCCGCCGAGGGTGCGCTGCCCCTCAAACCCGAGGATCTGGTCGATCTCCTCGAACTGATGCATCGCGACCCCCTGGCCGAGGTGGCAAACCTCGCCACCAAGACGTTCTCGGAACTCAGCATCGACACCCTGCTGCCTCTGGTGAAGGCGCGGGACGCCTCGCACGAAGTTCTCGCCTGGACGCTCGAGGTCCGGACCGACACGAAGCTTCTCGAGGCCTGCCTCCAGAACACCACGACCTCCGATGAAGCCATCGCCCATCAAGCCGCCCGGCTTCCGGAAAGCCTGGCCGAACTGGTGGTCATCAACCAGACCCGGCTCCTGCGGCATCCTCCGCTGCTCGAGCGCATCGAGTCGAACCCGATGCTTTCGAGAGACCAGCGACGGCGTCTCGTCGAGCTGCGCGAAACCTTTTCCATCGGGGCGACGCCAGAAGTCGAAGCGGCGCCGATTCCGCCGCCTCCCCCTCCCCCGCCCGTCGAGGCGACGCCCCCACCCCTAGCACCTCCGGAGGCCGCCGCGGCCGACGAGAACCTCATCGAGCTCAAGCCCGAAGAGGCCGAGGCGATCCTGACCGACGACGAGAAGAAGGACGAAAAGGCGATGAGCAGCCTGCAGCGGTTGTTCAGCCTCAAGACCGGCCAGAAGATCAAGGCCGCCCTCACCGAGGATTCGCAGACGCGCAGTTTCCTTATCCGCGACCCGAACCGGCTGGTGTCGCTCGCGGTCCTCGGTTCGCCCAAGATCACCGAGGCCGAAATCGAAGGCATCGCGGGCATGAAAAACGTGTCCGACGAGGTGCTGCGGCGCATCGGCAACAACCGCGACTGGACGAAGAAGTACACGGTCATCAACTCCCTGGTCAAGAACCCGCGCACGCCGCTTCCCATCGCCATGGGCTTCATATCGAGGCTTCAGCCGCGCGACATCAAAGCGCTCGCCGTCGACCGCAACGTTCCGGAAGCCATCCGGAGGTCGGCCCAGCGCTTCGTGAAAGCGCAGACCCAGAAAGGCACCAAGGAATAGCCCCGGGCCGGGGGGACAAAGGCTTCGCCTTTGGTTTTAGGGAGACGTTCAATCAGGTATCCTCGACGGTACTTCCCGCCGAGCCCATCCTATGATCGACTACTACGCCATTCTTGGCGTTTCCCGCAACGCTTCCCACACCGAGATTCGGGAGGCTTACCTGAAACTCGCGCGCAATACGCATCCGGACAAGGTGAAAGATCCGGTGGAACGCAAGAAGGCGGAGGATATCTTCAAGAACGTGACCGCGGCCTACGACACGCTGTCGAGGGATCGGACGCGTCGCGACTACACCTCGAAGCTCCCGACGGTCAGCGAGACGAAGGCGCCGGCGCCCGCCAGGGCCGCCCCGCCCGTGGTGCAGGGGCCGCCGCTCAGCGCGAGGCCCGGTCCGACCGCACCCTCGCCAGGCGCCCCAGCGGCGGGAACGCCCATCGCTTCGGGGGGCATGCCGAGCATGGACGTGCTCGCTCAAGGCATCGAGGCCTATAAGAATCAGGACTACCACACCGCGGTTCAGCTCCTCAACATCGCGTGCACGAACGACGAGAAGAACGCCCGGGCTCACGCGATGCTCAGCCTCTCCCTCGCGAAGAATCCGAACTGGATCCGGGATGCCCTGAGCCACATGGAGACGGCGTCACGGCTCGAGCCCAAGAACGTCTCCTACCTGGCCGAGCTCGCCCTGCTCCTCCATTCCCAGGGCCTCAAGCTCCGGGCCAAGAGAGCCCTCGACAGCGCCGTTGCGATCAACCCCGAGCACCCCGACGTGCATCGCGCCCTGAAGGGAATCCCGGCGGCCCCCGCCGAGCCGGAGACGCTGGGGCGAAACACCGCGGAAACCGCCCGAGGCATGTTCGATCGCCTCCGCAAACGCTGAAAATGATGTCTACTTACCGAAAGCAATGAGGCAATCGATGTTCAGCCACACGCGCGGCCAGGCCGAGGGCGCAAGATCTTGAAGCTGACCTTCTTCGGTGCCACCGACGTTGGAAGGCGAAGGAAGAACAACGAAGACTACTTCGGGATCTTCGAGCCGCACGATCTGTTCGTGGTTGCGGACGGGATGGGCGGCCACGCGGCGGGCGAGATCGCTTCCAGCACCGCGGTGCAGGCGGTCGCGGAGTTCGTGGCCCTGACCGCCAAGGAAACCGACATCACCTGGCCCTGGGGCGTTGACCCCAACCTGTCGCTCGTCGCGAACCGGCTCAAGACCGCGGTGCGTTTCGGCAACCAGAAGGTTCTCGACCTGAGCCTCACCCAGGCCGACTACGAGGGCATGGCCACCACCATCGTGGGTGTCCTCTTCGAAGACGCCACCGCTCACATCGCGCACGTGGGCGACTCGCGCCTCTACCTGATCAACGGGTCGGGCATCTCCCAGGTCACGGTCGATCATTCGTGGGTCCTCGAACAGGTGGCTCTGGGCGTCCTCACCCACGAGCAGGCGCGATCGCACCCGCTCCGCAACGTGGTCACCCGCGCCATCGGGGCGGCGCCCGACCTGAATGTCGACGTGACCGCACATGCAATGGCGGTGGGCGACGTGCTGCTCCTGTGCTCGGACGGCCTCTCGGGAATGGTGGTCGACTCCGACCTCGAGCGCATCGTGAAGGCGAACCCCGAGCCCAGGAAGGCCGCCGACGCCCTGGTCGCCGAGGCCAACGCGCACGGCGGCGAAGACAACATCACTGTCCTTCTCGTGAAGAGGGACGAGTGAAGTCGCATCATTGATGGGATGCGATTGCCGTGACCTCCGCCAGTAGCGCCGCACAAAAACTGCGGGCCGGCGGCGAATACCGCATCGGGAGGTACCGGGTCCGCGCGAGGCTCGGCAAGGGCGGCATGGGCGTCGTCTATCTCGGGCGCGACGAAGCCCTCGACCGCGACGTCGCGATCAAGACCCTCCGCCTCGAAGGGTCGCCCGACGACGACAGCCGCGGCCGCTTCGAGATCGAGGCGAAGGCTGCGGCGCGCCTCCAACATCCGAATATCGTGACGGTGTTCGAGCTCGGCGAGGACCGCGGCCTCCCGTTCATCGCCATGGAGCTTCTGGGCGGCGAAGACCTCGAAACCCTCTTGCGATCGGGCGAGAAGCTCTCGACCACCGAGCGTCTCGACGTGGTGATCCAGACCCTGCGCGGCCTCGACTTCGCCCACAATCATCGGATCGTTCATCGCGACATCAAGCCGTCCAACATCCGCGTGCTCGACGACGGCGGCGTGAAGATCCTCGACTTCGGCATCGCGAAGGTCGAGAGCACGTCGGTCACCCAGGCCGGCATGATGGTGGGCACGCCCTACTACATGAGCCCCGAACACATTCGCGGCGGTGGGCTCGACGGCCGCACCGACGTCTTTGCGGTGGGCGTGATCCTTCACGAGCTCTTCGCGGGCAAGCGGCCGTTCATGGCCGACGACCCCACCCGCGTCCTCTATCGCATCGTCAACGAGCCCCACCCGCGCCTTCCCGAGGCGGCGGCCGGTCCGCTGAACGCGGACGTGCAGCGGGTGATCGACAAGGCCCTCGAGAAGGACGCGGACTCGCGCTATCCATCGGCGGGCCTGATGGCGGATGAGCTCACCCGGTTGCGCGACCGCTATCCGACGCCACAGCTCGAGGCCGCGGACGTGGCCGCGTTGAGCCAGGCGAGGAGGAACCTCGCCTCGAACCGGCCCGATCCGAAGGTGGTCGAGGCGGTGGAGACGATCGCCCGCTCGCATCCCGACGCCACCGAAGCCCAACGCCTGCGCCGCCTGTTCAAACGCAAGCCCACCGAGCCACACACCATTGCGGAGACGGCCGCGTTCCCCGAACTCGACGCGACGTTCGGCAAGGCGGAAGCTCGGGGCGAGGAAACCATCCGCGGCGGACGGACGATCAGTGGCAGCGCGGAAACCATCCTGCAGGGCGGCAGCCGCGAGACCCCCGCGCCTGATCCCCCGGCGGCCGGGCCCTCGAATGCGATGCTGTACGGCGCCATCGCGGCCCTCCTGATCGCCGGATCGGGCGCCGGGCTCTTGTACATGAACCGCGGCGGTTCCACCTCCAATCCGGCGAAGCCCACGCCAACCATCACCGAGATCTTCGTTCCGGGGACAGACTCGACGCCGGAAAAGCGTGCGGCCTCGGTCGCCCCCGCCGCGCGGCCCCCCTCCCCGGCCGCCGCCGCCGCGGCGGTTCCCAAGGCCGCGATCGAGATCCGGTCTCAGCCCACGGGCGCGAACGTCCGCATCGACAAGAGGGCGGTGGGCGTCACGCCTCTGCGCACCGAGGTGCCGTCGAACGCAGCCCACTCGATCACCCTCTCCCTGCCCGGCTATCAGTCGAAGGAAATTCGCGTCGACCTGCCTATTCCGGCCACGGTGGAGGCGACCCTCGCGGCCGAGGGGCCGCCCGCGACTCTGGTGGTCGAAAGCGCCTATCCCCTGACCGTCTCGGTCGCCGGGCGCGTGCTCGCCTCCGACAAGCCGGGGGTCACCGCGACCCTCGCCGCCGGGACGCAGGAGGTTGTGCTGGAGTCGGCTTCGATCTTCCTCAAACGTCGCGAGACCGTCCAGCTCGAGGCCGGAGGCACCACCACGATCAAGGCGCCCGCCACCGGCAAGATCGGCGTGCGGGCGACACCGGATAACTGCAAGATCTTCCTGAATGGCGTGTTCGTCGACTATCCGCCCATCCTCGACCGGACCATCGCCGCGGGCAGCCACGTGGTGAGCTTCGAATGGCCCGACGGGACGAAGGCAGAGGAGAAGATCCTGGTTCAGGCGGGAAAGCCTTCGTACGTCATGGGGCGGAAGCGGTGAAGATCCGGTCCCTCTGCGCCGCGGCGGTGGCCTTCCTGGCCGCGGCCTCGCTCGCTTCGGCCCAGCCGCGGCCCGACGATCAGGCGAGGCGCCTCCTCGAGGACGGCCGCAACGACATCGCGAACGGACGCGCCCGGCAGGGCCTCGACGCCCTCCAGACCATCGTCACCGGTTTCCCCAACTCCCAGTACGCGGACGACGCCCTTCTCGACATCGGCCGGTACGCCGAGGAGGTGGAGAAGAATCTCGTGAAGGCGCGCGAGGTCTACGATCAGATCGCGAAGAGGTATCCCCAGAGCGACGCCGCGCCCGGCGCCTACCTGCAGATGGGCCGGATCGCTTTCGCCACCGCCGCCTCACAGGGGGCTTATGACGACGCTCTCGCCAACTTTCAGCGGGTGATCAGGCTCTATCCCGAAAGCGCTTTCGTTCCGAACGCTCTGGTGGCCTCGGCCGCGGTCTATCGGCGGGCGGGACGCTACGACGCGGCCATCGACGCGGCACGGCGCGCGGTCCTCGACCATCCCACGAGCGACATCGCTCCCGAGGCCCAATACGAGCTGGCCCTGTCCCTGGCCATGGCCGGCGACACCCAGACCGCCATCGAAGAGTTCCAGAGGGTCCGGTCCGCCTATCCCTCGTCCCCCGCCGCGAATCGGGCGCTCAACGCCACGACCGCGCTCTTCCGGCTCTACGGCGGAGAGCGCGCGGCCTTCCTGAAGGACCCGGGCTTCTCCTTCTTGGCGGGCGACGTGCTCAAGGACGTGCGCGCCCTCGTGGTGACGCCGCAGGGTGCGACCTGGATCGCGTCGAACAAGACGAAGTCGGCGGTGTCCTACGATCCGAACCTCAAGATGGGATCGTCGGTCGCCGCCGAAGACCCGCAGACCCTCTCCCTTTCGCCCCAAGGTGAGGTGGTCTTCGCGTCGAAGCTCGCGGTCAAGGTGGGCGGCGGCGTGTTCTCGTTCTCGATCCCCGCGGAAAAGCCGGGTGAAATGGAAGCGATCGAACGTATCGGCGCCGCGACCATCCTCGTCTCCGGCGACACTCTGGTGTCCGACCTCAAGCGCAAGCGCGTCCTCCGGTTCAAGGGCAGCACGTTCTCCTCGGTCTTCCCCGATCGGGGGGAGCGTGAAGTCATCAAGATGCTCACCACCCCCCGCGGCGAAGTGGTCATGCTTCGCAAGGATGACAAGTCCCTGGAGATCCTCGACGACGCCGGCCGCCTGGTCTCGAAGATCGGGCCGCGCGGGTCGGGGTTCGAGTGGAAGAAGCCCGTCGATGTCGCGATCGACGCCTTCTCGAACCTGTACCTGGCCGACGAGGATCAGGGCATCTTCGTCTTCTCGCCCAAGGGCGAGCTGATGACCACCTTCGGCGCTTCCGACGTGAAGAAGAGCCGGGCTATCGCCATCGACCTCACCGGCGCCGCGCTCGTCTACGACGATCGCGCCGAGACCCTCGTGAGGTTCAAGTGAGGTTCACGCGTCTCGTGCTCGCCCTCCTGCTCTGCGTGGCGCCGGGAGAGTCCGCCTGGGCTCAGTCCGATGGGGATCTCGCCACCCTTCGCGCCACCCTCGACCAGGCGGTGTCCGAGTTCGAAGGTCCGCAGCAGGGCCAGTCGCTCGTCCGTTTCGAAGAGATCATCGGACGCCTCGAGACCGAGAGACGCCAGGGCTCGCTGACCGACGCGGGAGCCACCCTCCTGGTCAAGGCCTACGAGTACCGGGCTCGCGTTCAGTACAACCTTGGGAACACCGACAAGGCGGGCGACAGCTTCCGCGCCCTCATCGCCTTGCGGCCTCAGCACAATCTCGACGCCGCCTCGATCTCGCCCAAGGTCATCGACTTCTTCAAGGGGGTCAAGTCCAGGATCATCGGTTTCGTCACCGTGCAGTCCGTGCCTCAAGGAGCCACGGTGGCGCTCAACGGGAAGGGGCTCTCCGTCACCGACTTCTTTCCCCTCGAAGTGGTGGCGGGCGACTACACCCTCGACATCACCAAGAACGGCTACCGCCAGGAGACGCGCCCGGTCACGGTGGCCGCAGGCGAGACTCTGAGCCTTCAGTTCGACCTGGTGAGAACATCCGCCACCGGCTTCGTGATCACCGAGCCGACCGACGTGGAGATCCTCATCGACGGCATCCGGAAGGGCTCGACCACCGGCGTCCTCGACCCCGCTCTGGCCGCGATCGCCGCGGCTCGCGGTCTCGACCCCGCGAGGTCCTCGAGCCGGCTGGAGATTCCCGACCTTCCCTCGGGCTCCCACACCATCGAGTTCAGGCGCCCGTGCTACGAAACCCTCAGGCTTGGGCTCGATGTTCCCGAGCCGCAGGACTACGAAATCCCCCCGATCAAGCTCGAGCCGTCGATCGGCGCCATCAGTCTCACCTCCGACCCGCCCGGCGGTCAGATCTTCATCGACGGCGAGTCGCAGGGCGTCGCCCCCAAGACGTTGCGATCGGTCTGCGCCGGGCTCCGACGCGTCGAAGTGCGTCACGCGGCCGGCCGGTTCGTTCAGGACGTCGATCTGAAGGCGCGCGCCACCGTGGAACTGGCGGCGCAGATCCGCCCGACCCTGGCCTTCCTCGGCGTGGTCGCGGACGGGCCGTCGGGAGAGCGCAACCTCGCGTCGATGGAATCGCGCCTCGGCCGCATGGCCTCGGCCACCATCAAGGCCATGAACTTCCTGAAGGCCGACAGCGCGGTGCTGGAGCGAACCCTTTCCGCCGAGCGGCTGAGGCTCGTGGACCTGCTCCCTCCCGGCAAGCCCGACCCCGCTCTCGTCCGAAGGGTCTTCGAGAAGCTTGCCGCCGTTCTCGAGGTCCAGGGCTTCCTGATCGGTCGGATCCCCGAGGAGCAGCTCTCGCGTTCGGCGTCCCTGCATGTGTACGCGGCGGGCAGCGTGGTGCCCGACTCCGCGAGCGTCGTGATCGAGGACGACTCTTCCTACGCCCGCTTCTTCGCGGGGTTCGAGAAGAAGGTCCCGTTGCGAGCGCCGTGGTCCGGCCTCGTCACCGTCGACACCCTCCTCCACGAGGGCCCGGTGGTGCTGCGAGTGGTCCCGGGGTCGCCCGCGGACAAGGCGGCGTTCGTAAAGGGCCACGTGATCACCGCCGCGGGAGGGCGGAAGATCACGAAGACGGACGAGCTGCTCGCCGCCATCGCGGCCGCCGGAACCACGAAGCCGCTCTCCATTACCACGAACGCGGCGGGAGGGCCGAA
The DNA here is from genome assembly GCA_031392925.1 of Vicinamibacteria bacterium. Classification (GTDB taxonomy): domain Bacteria; phylum Acidobacteriota; class Vicinamibacteria; order Fen-336; family JAGNNV01; genus JAGNNV01. Next base: position 3,675 of record JANMVV010000377.1, on the reverse strand, counting down.
GACCGTGGACCTCCTCTTGGAAGACGCGCCGCGAGAGATTTCATTCCAGGGCGCCGGGGTTCTCGCCAACAAGATCAGCATGGATTTGCGCCAGACCATCGAAGGGTATCCGGGGTCCGCCAACGCGGCGTTCGCGCGCCTGAACCACGGGCTTATCGCCCTCGGCCTTCACGACTACTCGGGCGCGCACGACGCCTTCATCAAGGCCAAGAACGAGCTGCCCTCCTCTCCCGGGCTGTCCCGGGGAACCGCGGCGTTCTACGCAGGGGTGGCGCTCGAGCACCTCGGCTATTCAAAGGAAGCGCTCGACGAATACACCCAGGCCTCGCAGGACGCGGGCGCGACCCTCCTCTCGCAGGATGGCCCGAGGGTGCAGGACATCGCAAAGCGCCGAATCGCGGCCCTGTCGGGCGCGCGATAGGCCTGATCGAATCGACTCTCAGGAGGTCGCTCAAGAACCCATGGCTCGCCTGATCTGGAAGAAAACCGATTCTTCGGCCGACGATGTCGCCTTCGACCTCGGAGAGACCGCGCTCATAGTTGGACGCGATCCGCGGTGCGGGGTCTTCATCAACGCTCCCCTGCTCTCGCGCGAGCACGCCCGGATCGACTACCGGGAAGGGGCCCATTTCGTGGTGGACCTCGATTCCACGAACTTCACGAAGGTGAACGGCGAACGCGTCACCGAGAAGGCGCTCAAGGCCGGCGACCAGATCCATTTCTCTCGGGCGGTCTGCGTCTACGAAGGGTGAGCGCCTCGCGCCGAGCCGATGAACCACGGTAGAATCCCGGTTTCGCGAACACGCGACCCCATTTTTGGAGACAGGCAGATTCGATGATTGAACGGCACCAGGAAATCAGACGGCGACGGAAGCGTCGGGAAGAAGTTTTGAAGGCCCGCAAGATGGCGGCGATCGCCGCGTCCGCGAAGAAAGCCGCCAAGAAGTAGCTGAAGACGTAACCCCCTGACCTCCGAAGTGCCAGAAGCGTCCGCACCAGGGGCGCCCGCCCGCCGCCTCCCCGCGTTTCTCGCGGCGTTCGAGGTGCGCAACTTCCGTCTGATCTGGACCGGAGCCTTTCTCTCCAGCATCGGCACCTGGATCCAGGATGTCGCTCTCTCCTGGGTCATCCACACCGAGTTCAAGAACCCGGCCTACCTCGGCTGGCGCCAGTTCGCGAGCGAATTGCCCCTGGTCGCCTTCATGCTGCTGGGGGGCGTGCTCGCCGATCGGATCAACAAGAAGACGATCCTGATGGCGTCACAAGTCATCCAGCTCAGTCTGGCCCTGGTCCTCGCCGCCTTGTACTTCACCCACCACCTGTCGATCTGGTCGGTGGTGATCGTGGGATTCTTCACCGGCCTCGCCCAGTCGCAGTCGGCGCCCACCTACCAGGCTTTTCTCACCAGCATCGTCCCCAAGGACGTCATCCCGCGCGCGGTAGCCATGAATTCGCTCCAGTTCAATCTCTCGCGCTCCATCGGCCCGCCCATCGCCGCGGCCCTGCTGGTCGCCCTGGGCGCCGCCTGGTGCTTCGTGATCAACGCATTCTCTTTCGTGGCCGTGGTGGTCGCCCTTCTGCTCATCCGGATCCCAGGCCTCACCGGGCCCCCCAGGGCCCATCAGGGGGTCGCGAGTTCCCTCAAGGAAGGCCTCGCCTACGTGCGCAAGGCGCCGGACATCGCGATGATCGTGAGCCTCGCGGGTGCTCTGTCGTTCTTCGTGTTCCCCCTCACCACCTTCCTGCCCGTGGTGGCGGACGAGGTGCTCGGGTCGGGTGCGGGGGGCTACTCGATGCTGCTCTCCGCCATTGGTCTGGGCGCCATCGTAGGGGCCATCGGGACCGCGCATCGCGGACGATTCGCCTTCCGTGGCCGGTTCGTGCTGATCTGCTTCTCTGTGGGTCCCCTCCTCGCCGCGGGCGCGGTCCTGTGCGGAGGGCAGTGGCTCGCCACCATCCTCCTCTTCGGTTACGGCGTCGTCCAGACCTCGGGCAGCTCGACCCTGAACGGCCTGGTGCAGGAACTGGCGCCCGAGCAAATGCGCGGGAGGATCCTGGCGCTGTTCGGCTTCACCTTCCGCGGCGGCTCGCCCCTGGGCGCCCTGCTACTCGGCTACTCGGTCACCGCGTTCGGGCCGGCACTCGCTCTCTCCGCGAGCCTCATCTGCATGTCGGTTCTGAGCGCGACCCTCCTCTACCGGTCTCCCCACTTCCGCGCGCTCTAGCCGGGTACCGTCATTGCGAAACGGTACCGTCATTGCGAGGGCCTACTCCGTTTGGTACCGGCCCGAAGCAACCCCCTCCAACCACTATTTCACAACCGGCGCGCTCTTCTCGCCCATCGTCTTGTTGAACGCGGCCAAATCGGTCGCGAGAAGCGCCTCGTACTCGACCTTCGACGCCTTGAGCTTCGCCTCGATCTCGTCGAGCAGGGCGAGCGACGTATCGGTGGGACGGAAGTCCGCGCCGCCCGCGACGTCGCCGGCGCCCGGTCCGACTTCGCCGTTGAGCCAGATGAGATTCATGTAGATGCGGTAGGCCTGGCGGAAGTACTTGTCGTCGGACGTCCACTGCGCGCGCTCGAGGAGCTTCTCCTCGACCGTCTGCATCTTCGCGTTCAGATCGTTCGCGGCCTTCACGACATCGTCGCGCCCGCGCACGCCGCGATTCGCCGCGGCCATGTCCTCGAGCTGCTTCCGCATTCCCTCGATGTGGTTGATGATGTCGGAGGTCTGGTTGATGTCCTCGCGGATGCGGAGCTGGGTCTTGAGCGAAAGATCGAAGTCCGCGTCGCTGGTCGTGACCTTCGGATCCTTGAGGACCACGAGGTCTTCGGTGAACGCCTTCCCATCCAGGGTCAGTCGGACGGTGTAGGCGCCGGGCGGCACGATCGGCCCGACCTGGGCCTGATCGAGGCCCCAGTGCGTGACCGGGCGGGTGTCGCGGCCGCGGAACCTGGGCTCCTCCCAGATGTGCGGGTTGTCGGCGGGCGTGGTGCGAAGACCCACCAGGCGCGGCGCTCCATAGCGAAGGTCCCACGAGGTGCGGTTCACACCGACGCGGCCGGGCCGCATGATCTCGCGGACCACCTCACCGCCCTTGGTGAGGATCTCGATGCGCACCGGCCGCTGGCTGGCCGCGGCCTGCGTCCAGGTAATCGGCGCCTGACCCTGCTGGCCAAAGCGATAGGCGGGCCGCATCCTGGCGAGAGTCGTAGCCGGAGGGGCGGTGACCGCGCCCTGCTCGAGCACTGACACGTCGTCGAGGACGTACAGGCCGCGGCCATAAGTCGAGACCACGACGTCGTGGAAGTTCTTCTGCGTGGCGATCCAGGTCACGGGCGCAGCGGGCAGGCCGGCCTGAAGCTGGGTCCAGTGCGCGCCGTCGTCCATGGAGTAGTAGAAGCCGTGGCCGGTGCCCGCGTAGAGCAGGCCCTTCTTCGCCGGGCTCTCGGCCACCGCGCGAACGTAGGAAAGGGCACTCTTGTTCGGCAGGTCGCCCGAGATGCGGGTAAAGGTCCTGCCGAAGTCCGCGGTCTTGTAGATGTAGGGCTCGCGGTCGTCCATCAGGTGGCGCGCCACCGCGATGTACGCGGTGCCCGCGTCATGGTGCGACGGTTCGATCTTGCTGACCATGCCCCAGGCCGGCATTCCGATGGCGGAGAGGCCCCGCGTG
>JANMVV010000370.1:0-3208 GCA_031392925.1 Vicinamibacteria bacterium | reverse complement strand
TGCGGCGTTCCTTCGCCCGAAAGCGCCTTCTCAACCGCGAAGTCCGCCATCTTCTCCACCGCCCAGGGGAAGTGGGCGTCCTTGAGCGACCGGTAGTCGAGATCCGGGGTGTAGTTGGTGAGGTCGATGCCGTAGTAGCGGCCGTCCTTGTAGGCGAGCTCGATCGCGTTCATGTCGTAGCCGAGGGCCTTGTTGAAGCGGAGCGAGAGTTCCTCGGCTTCGTCGCGGATCCTCGCGGGAATAGCGTCGTAGTCCTGGTTGTAGCCGCCCATGCCCCCGGGTGCTGGATCGTAGCGGATGGCGCGCACGTGCTTGCGTCCGATGGTGGGAATGCGGATGTAGATGTCCCAGGTGACCGCCTGCTGCAGCATCATGGTCTTCTGGCCGCTCGCCTGATAGTGGCGCATGATGTCTTCGATGCTGTTGCACTTGTTGACATCCTTCCAGCCTCCGCCGAAAGCCGGTTTCATGAAGCAGGGGAAGCCCACATAGTCCGCGTACATCTCGAAGTCGATCGGCCAGAGGTTTCTCAGGCTCAGGTCGTTCACGTCCTCCACGTACTGATAGTTCGGTAGAACCACGGTCTTCGGCTCCGCGATCCCAAGCTTCTCCGCGATGGCGTAGCCGAAGAACTTGTCGTCGGCGTTGCGCCAGAAGGTGTTGTTGATGGCGTAGGTGCCCTGGAGCGCGGCCATCTTCAGGTAGACCGAGTAGTACGGCACCTCATGACCCATGCGGTCGAGAACCACGCGGTAGGGAACGGGCTCGTTCAATTTGGTCCCGCCGAGCTGGATCTGCTCGGCGAAGACGCCGCGGCCCATGGAGTTGACCTTGCCGATGAAGGCGTCGGGGAACGAGTTTTCGCGGCCACGAAGAACACCGATGCGCATATGAGATTCCCTCCAGGTTTGCCTGGGGGATCTTAAGCGCGAACCGGTGCGAGAATCTGATCCTCCCATGCGGCCGGACTACTCGCTGATCGCCCGAATGATCGCTTCGACGCTGTGTCAGACCGGGGCGGAGTTCTCCTGTCCGTATGTGCGGGGTCGCACCGCGCGATTCTCCGGGTTCGACTGCGATCGGCCTCTGCCCGAAGGTCTTTACGACTCGCTCATGCAGGTCAACTTCCGCCGCAATGGTTCGGTGGTTTACCGGCCCAGCTGCCGGAATTGTTCCGACTGTCGGATGATCCGGATCCCGGTCGACGCTTTCCGGCCCAACCGGTCGCAGGAACGCTGCAGAAAGACGAATCGGGATCTTTCGGTGGCCCTCGAGCCCGCGGTGCCGACCGACGAAAAGCATGCTCTTTACGAGCGGTACCTCGAAGCCCGCCATTCGTCCGAAGCTCCCGACGACGACGCCATGAATGGATCGCGCGACGAGTTCGAGAGCTTCCTCTACACGTCGTGCGTGAACACCGAGGACCTGGTCTTTCGCGACAGAGCAGGGAAGCTGCTCGCGGTGTCGGTGCTCGACCGGGAACCCCGCTCCCTGTCCGCGGTCTACTGCTACTACGACCCTGACGAGTCCGCTCGAAGATCGCTCGGCACCTTCAACATTCTCACTCTGGTGGAAGAAGCGCGGCGGCGGGAGCTTGAGTACGTCTATCTCGGCTACTGGCTGGGCGACTCGAGGAAGATGAGCTACAAGGCCGCCTTCAGGCCCTCGGAGATCTGGAGCCCGGTTCTCGGTTTCGTTTCGTCGTCCGAGGATTCCTGATCCCGGCCCGACTCCAAAGGGGCCGCGGGGTCGAGAATTGGACTCGCTCGCCAACCTTCAGGGGTGTGGTTCCGTCTCAGGACGTAAGTAATCACGGAGGCGCCATGCGCACACGATCCTTTCTCCCCGCGTTGGTCTGGGCGCTGGCCGCCGCGGCCTCCGCCGCCGATATCACCGGTCGCGTTCTCAGCGAGAACAAGGGTGTGGTCGGCGCCACCGTGTCCGCGATGCCCTATGAGACCCGCCACGCCGTGGCTCTTCGGGAAGCTCGGGGAACCCCGGCTCCGGCTCCGCTCGCGAGCTCAAGCACGTCCGCCGATGGCCGTTTCAGGCTTGCGGTTCCTTTCGCCGCGCCCCCGTTCGTGGTCCGCGTCGCCTTCGGAGGCCTCGCGGCGCGAACGCTCGACGGCGTCTTCGAGAAGAGCGACACGGAGGACGTGGGCGAGGTTGCGTTGAGCCGGGGCGACACCGTGACCGGCCGGGTGATCGGCGCGGACGGCAAGCCCGTGATGGGCGCGCTCGTCCGCATCGGGCGTGACGGCGCGCCCACGACCACGGACAGAGACGGCCTGTTCCGGTTCGATGACGTCTCGGGCCGGGGCGCGCAGCCGTTCGTCACCGGCTCCAGCGCCACGCTCTCCGTGCATGCCGCGGGTTTCGAGGCCCAGGCCGCGGCCGCGCGCTTCTCCGGCTCGCCTGTGACCGTGCGGCTGAGACCCTCCGCCGCGCGTCTCGCCGGCGTCTTGAAGGACGCGGCCGGCAAGCCCGCGACCGATGCGGTGGTCCGGGTGGTGTCGGATGCGGTGACACGCTGGGTCCAGACCGACACGGCGGGCCGCTTCGAAATCCCAGGCGCACCTTCAAAGCAGGGGCGGCTGCAAGCCCTTGGCGGCGACGGCTCGTCGCTCGAGATCGCGGCGCCGCTGGGAGCGTCCGCGACCACGTTCACGCTCGCTCGGGCCGCGGCCATCGAAGGCCGGGTGACCCAGATCGACAACGGCAGGCTGGTGCCCGCCGTGAAGATCACGGCACGCGCTTCCGGCTCGACCGTCCTCGCGCGAACCGGGGTCGATGGGCGCTATCGGATCGCGGGCCTGCCTCAGGGATCGTTTCGGGTGACCTTCGACGAAAAGCGCTTCGTACTTCTGGATCGGCGCGAGGTGGAAGTCGCCGCGGGGGAAACGAAGGCGCTCGACATCGCTCTCACCCCGGCGGTGGCGCTCACCGGCCGGGTCAGTGATGAGAAGGGCCGGCCGGTCGCGGGGGCGCGGGGCACGCTGGCGCCCGGTTCGGAGACTCGCATGGGCATGGTGTTTCGAGCCCTGGGCCGCGACGGCGAGGGCGGAGGCGCCTTCATCTCGGGACCCGATGGAACGTTCAAGGCCACGCGGCTTTCCCCCGGGACGAATCAGAAACTCACCGTCACTCATCCGGATTTTGAAAGGCGTGTGGTGGCGGGCGTGGACCTCGTCCAGGGCGCTCCCAAGCC
>JANMVV010000369.1:0-1917 GCA_031392925.1 Vicinamibacteria bacterium | reverse complement strand
CTACTATGAACAGACCATCAAGCCCTATGTCTTGAAAGGGGACACGATCCTCGTCGCGGCGCATGGAAACAGCTTACGAGCCTTGATCATGGAGCTGGAGCAGCTCTCGCGAGAGCAAGTGTTGGAATTAAATATCCCAACTGGTGCGCCGCTGCTTTATGAGTTGGACAAAACCGGGAAGGTCGTCGGTCACCGCTACCTCTGACAGGTTGCGGCAGGTCAGGAGGTTATCCGACGTCTTCCAGTAACCGCCCGTAGGTGTCGACTGGCACAAAGTCGATCAGCAGGGTCAAGAGATTACGCCGCTCTGCTTCTTTTACCAATCCGTTCTCCTCCATCAGCGCAGCGGCTTCCGCACTCACCGTAAGCGGACTCATCCCTTCTTCAACCAAGCGATTATACCGACGGCGACGTTCCTGCCATTCGTTGAGGTAGGTGGTCCAGGCGGCTGAACCGACGGGAACGGTCGTACCCCATCCTGCTTCTATCGCATCCACAATGAGTTCCGACAGCGCGGACTGATACTTCTGAGGGATGTGCGCCTCGATGGCTGCGAAGATCCAAAACAGATTCAGCGAGAGCACTTCTTGCGTGATCGCCTGAGCCTGCTCCGCCGTCGCCTCGATCCCATATTCCTCCAGCTGCTGAACAGACACGCCGGTCGGCATCGCTGCGACCAGGGCGACCGCGGCTTGCCTCGGTGTCATCGAGTTGACAGACATACCTCACTCCCCTCTCGTCCACGGTGGCAGGATAGAATACCCTACTGGCGCCAGCGTGCTCAAGCTGCTTGTCCAAGCCTGCCTCCTGTGCTAGAGTCCGCCGACATGATTCGGCAGATCGCCAGCACATTTTCACGATGGACCTGTGCCGCCGGTCTGTTGGCTCTCTTGGCCTCAGGCATCGTCGTGGGTGCACCTCACGCTCGCGCGGACGAAAACCGCTGGGGATTCGGCAGCGACCTGGGACTCACAACTGGAACGGTCAATGGCACGGTGTTCACCCTGGCATTCAGCGGTGACTACTACCTCGATCGAAGCTTCTCTATTGGACCGATGATGCAGATCAGTCCGATGGGCGATCTCTTCCAAATCTCCTTCGCCGGGGTCGGACGCTATCACTTTCGTCTCAATAACGGCATCAACCTGGTGCCTTTGATGGGAATCGGATTGATCCACGCAGACCTAGACCGCGGGACCGGCCCTGGGCGCGTCGACCGCAGCGACACGAGTTGGTATATTCCCATCGGTGTCTCACTGGAGTACCAGGCTGCCCACAACCTCGCCTTGTCTTCGACGTTGATCGTGAATCTCCACGACATCGATCTTTCTCCGTCGTTATCGAAGAAAGACCATACGAGCGTCGCCCTGCTGTTTGGTTTCCGCTTCGGCCCTTAGCAGGATGCTGAAAAAGTCCGCCAGCTGCGTTCTCACATCGCTCAGAGGCTCAACGAGCCTCTGAAGTCAGAATCACTAATGGGCTTTTCCGTTCGCCAAGATCCATTCTAGTGGCGAACGGCCCACACGAAGTGCGGTATGTACCTCCTTGCCGCTTCGCTCGCTGCGGCCTTGCTGGAGGGCCATTTTGAGCATCCTCAGGCTATTTAAGCACAGGAACTTTGGCCAAACACGGCGAAGAGGCAATGCTCTGGCACGGTACGGAAGTATCGGGGATATTGGGTAAGGGAGGGGTAATGGCTAGGCGGCTTTGGCAGGCTGCCAGCGAAGCCCGATGTTCAGCAGTTCTTGCAACAGATCTTTATAGGGATAGCCGGCTTTCTCTGCCGAATCTGCAAAATCTTCGTCGTGCGCGATTTGTGGATTCGGATTGGCTTCCAGCACGTACACGTTCCCCTCGGCGTCCATTCTCACGTCGATGCGTGCATAACCGCTCAGGCCGAGTGCGCGATAGACACGC
>JANMVV010000351.1:0-3612 GCA_031392925.1 Vicinamibacteria bacterium | reverse complement strand
GCCCAATCCGAGACCGGCACGTCTGGAGCAAGCCCGGTCTGTCTGGTTATCTGGCTTGTTTTGTTTATCTGGTTGATTTGGTTCATCTGGTTAGTTTCATTCAACCAAAAAACCAGACAAACCAGATAGACCAGACAACGGTCTTCTTATGCTGGCGGACTTCTTCAGCATCCTGCTAGAGTACAACTCTTATTTTTAGAAAGTCTGTCCCCCTCATGTCCATCCAGTGGTTTCCCGGTCACATGAATGCGGCGCGCAAAGAAGCGGCCAAGACGATGGAGGTGATCGATGTCATCGTCGAAGTGCTGGACGCGCGCATACCGAACGCCAGCTGCAATCCGCTGATCGAAGAGCTGCGCCTGGCCCGCCAGCGCCCTAGCCTGAAAGTGCTGAACAAGGCCGATCTCGCCGATCCTGCCGTCACTCAGGCCTGGCTCGACCTGTATAACCGGAAACCGGGCGTCAGCGCCGTGGCCCTTTCTTGTAATCATGCGGGCGATGCCGCCAAGCTGCCTCAGCTCTGTCAGCCGCTTGCCCCCCATCGCAACAGCAGCGCGAAGCCGCTACGCATGCTGATTATGGGAATCCCTAACGTCGGCAAATCGACCCTGATGAACATGCTCCTCAAACGCCGCATCGCTCGTGTGGGCGACGAACCAGCCGTGACCAAAGTCCAGCAGCGTCACAAACTGAACGACCACATGGCCATCACCGATTCACCCGGACTATTGTGGGGAACCATCAAAGATCCTCACGTGGGCCTCCTGCTCGCCACGGTCAATGCGATAGGCCACAAGGTCGTCGATGACGAAGCGGTCGCCGAGTTTCTCGCCACCATCCTGCTGGTGCGCTATCCAGCCCGGCTCACGGCCCGCTACGGCTTTGCGGTGGACGGGCTGACGAGTGCGGGCGTGGTCGACGCTATCGCCAGAAAACGCGGCTGCCTGCTGACCAGGAGCGGCGGCGGACTGGACCGAGACAAAGCGGCGAGGATTCTCTTAGTGGACTACCGCAACGGCGCACTCGGCCGCACCAGCTTGGAGTCGCCAGAGACGCGGACGAAAGAACGGAGCTGATGGCAACAGCGGAAATACTGGCTGGTCTGTCTGGTCTCTCTGGTTCATCTAGTTTGTTTGGTTTGTCTCGTCTATTTGGTTGAACCAGACTAACCAGATAGACCAGAGAAACCAGATGAACCAGACAGACCAGATCAACCAGACAGACCAGAGAACGGCGACCCCCTCGTCATCAAATTCTGACGAAGTCGATGTACCCTCGTTCGACGTCCGTACTCTCGAGTTCCACTCGCACGCGGTCTCCAACGTCGAGGCCGCTCACACCCGTCACCAGTCTCCCTTCGACCGGCGGCTCAAGGAGCCTGACCCACGTGCCTCTGTCTGACGCGCCCGTCACGATGGCGTCGAAGCGCTGTCCAATCCGCGATTCGAGCAAGAGGGCAGCAGCGGATTTGCGGAGCCGCCGCTCGACTTTTTCTGCATCGTCTTCTTTCTCGGTACAGTGGCCGGCCAGGTATTTCAGTTCTTCCGGATTGTACGGCGTTGGCGCACCGGCCAGCGCCGCTTTGATCAGCCGCTGGGTGATGAGGTCGGGAAAGCGCCGGTTGGGAGCCGTGGAATGGGTGTACCCCTTCACGGCAAGCCCGAAATGTTCGGGAGAGCCATCTTTCGACTGATCCAGCACATATTCGCCTCTGCCAATGAGCTTCACGATGGCCAGGGACAGATCGGGAAATCTGAGGGGGTCGGCCTTCCGACGCGCGACGAGGAACACTTCGAGCGCACGCGCGTCCGGCTCCGTGGGTAAGTGCTCGCCCCAGCGTGCGGCCACCTCGATAATCCGCTGCCAACGCTCGGGAGAGCGCAGGATGCGGCGGAAGGAGGGCACGCCCTTCCCCTTGAGATAGGACGCGGTCGCCTGATTGGCCGCGATCATAAAATCTTCGATCAGTTCCTTGGCTCGATTCTTCTGCTCAAGCCTGAGAGCGGTCAGCACCTCCCCCTCAAACACGGCTCGTGGCTCAATCGTTTCAAGACTCAGGGCACCCTGCTGGTGTCGTCTTGCCTTGAGGCGCTGCGCGACCTGGTCTTGGAGGCGGAGTTGCGCATCGAGGCCGGAGACGGCCGTGACCCGCTCAGGGGCGGGCGCCTCCCCCGCAAACCACGCTGCAACGCTGTTATAGGCCAGCTTCGCGTGGTTGTGGACCAGGGCTCGAAAGAGGGTCGAACTGAGGACTGCTCCATCCTCCGCAATCACCATCTCCACGATAATCGCGAGACGGTCCTGCCCTTCACCAAGCGAGGTCAGATCGGTCGACAGGGGCTCCGGCAACATGGGAAACATGTCACCGGCCGTATAGACCGACGTCGTATTGTGCTTGGCGTGCGCATCCAGGGCGGAATCCTTCGCGACCAGCGCGTCCACGTCGGCGATCGCGACCAGAATCTTCACAGACCGATCAGGATGTGGTTCAGCCACGGTGAGTTGGTCGAGATCTCGGGAGTCGTCGTTGTCGATCGACGCCCAGAGGAGACCCGTTAAGTCACGCATGTCGGAGTGCCGGTCAGTGGCTGCAGCCTGTATGCGGGCAAGCTCGGCTATCGCCGCAGCAGAAAAATCCGGCAAGAGGCCGCGTTCGATCATGGCGCGACGAGCGATATTCTTGAGATCTATACGATGATTTTTCATATCCCCCTCAATCTGGAATGAGACCTCTGTCCATCTTCACTGGTTGTCGAGCAAGCATGATCGCGATACAAATTCGTTCGAGCTTACTCGTTGCTCTATAAGATGGAGTAGTCGAACTGTTCTTCCCTGCGCGCATCGAGGAAGCACATTCTGATTGTGCGGCCTCGGCGAGCCAATGGGATGGTCTGGCTGCTCCCTCTCACTTCCCCTCCATTCATCAATTTGCAGTCTAGCAGGCTGCGGAATCACTAAACTAGGCAGAACCGTAGCTCAAGGGCCTGCCGTCGTGGGCAAGAGGGAAAACCCCCTGCGGCAGAACTGCGCGAAACGGGCGATGGTTGACCTGGTTCATCTGGTCTGTCTGGTTCATCTGGTTAGTCTCGTTCAATCAAACAAACCGAACAGACTAACTATACAAGAGAGACTAGCCGGATCTCGTGCGTCACGGTCCATCGGCGCGCTCACGACATCCAAGTAAGACCGCGTTCACCGACCACCGATGAATGTCATTCCACACACAGAAAATAGACTGCCCATCTTTCTCTCACATGTTCTTTGTCCCCTCACGACAGGAAGCCCACCTCCTCGGTTGGTCGGTCGACGATACACAGCACAACGTACAACCGAGAGGTTCTCGAATCTTGAGTTTTCTTGGGACCATTGCTGTTAGAATGATGGTGGCTGTTTGAATATTCTGCGACATCGATGGAAAGGAAGCTTGTCTTGAACACAACGAAACTCATTGCCGTATGTATCGTGATTTCACTGATCGGGGTCCCGACCGTATCCTTTGCGAGGGCGCGAGGTGGAGGATATGGCGGAGGTTTTTCCAGCGGGTCAAGGAGTGGTGGCTACTCAGGGAGCATGGGCAGCCGAGGAACACGCACCTATGACCAGAACGGCACG
>JANMVV010000345.1:0-13680 GCA_031392925.1 Vicinamibacteria bacterium | reverse complement strand
CTCGCCGACGGACGCCGCTCGGTGGCGGAGATCCGCGATGTCCTCAGCGGCCGCTACGCTCCGGTCCCCGTCGCCTTTGTCGCCGCCCATTTCGAGCGCTGGGCGCAGGCCGGAATCATCAGCTGGAAGTAGGTCCCGAAGCGGCGGCCCGCCCTCTCAGCCCGGGCTGGGAATGAATGGGGTACGCTCCCGATATGGGCTTCGAGATGGATACGGAACACATCGCCGCGGAAAACCTCAAGGGACGCGACGAGCTGGAGAGCGATTACGAGCACCTTGGGAAGAAGCTGGCGCGTCGGGGCGTCGACATCGAGGCCCTGACCAAAAGGGCCATGGCCTTCCGGGTCTCCGTGCCCTCGTGGGGAGTGGGCACTGGAGGCACGCGGTTCGCGCGCTTTCCCGGGCCGGGCGAGCCCCGCGACGTTTTCGAGAAGCTCGAGGACTGCGACGTCATCTGCAGGCTCACCCGTTCGACCCCCGGCATCTCGCTCCACATCCCATGGGACAAGCCCGAGAACCCGGCCGACCTGCGCTCCTTCGCCGCGGCGCGGGGCCTCTTCATCGACTCGATGAACTCCAACACTTTTCAGGACCAGCCCGGCCAGTCTCAGTCCTATAAGTTCGGCAGCCTGACCCATACCGACCCCGCGGTTCGCGCGCAGGCCGTGGAGCACAACCTCGGCTGCCTCGAACTCGGAGTGAAGCTCGGCGCGCGCTCCCATACCGTGTGGGTCGGCGACGGGGGCAATTTCCCGGGACAGGTCCACACCCGCAAGGCGCTCGACCGGTATCTCGAGAGCATGCGCCAGATCTATCGCGCGCTGCCCGAGGGCTTCCGCCTCTTCATCGAGCACAAGCTCTACGAACCGGCCTTCTACTCCACGGTGATCAACGACTGGGGAGTGAGCTACTACTGCGTTCGCGAGCTCGGAGAGCGGGCTTTCTCTCTGGTCGATCTCGGGCACCATGCCCCCAACGTCAACATCGAAATGATCGTGGCCCGCCTCATCCAGTTCGGGAAGCTCGCGGGGTTCCATTTCAACGACTCGAAGTACGGCGACGACGACCTCGACGCGGGCTCGATCAAGCCCTTTCAGCTCTTCCTCATCTTCAATGAGCTGGTCGATGCGGAACTCGAGGGCGTGCCCGGCTTCGACCCCGCCTACATGCTCGATCAGTCGCACAATGTCACGGATCCCATCGAGTCGCTCATGACCAGCGCGGTGGAAGTCGCGCGCGCCTATGTCCAGGCAAACCTCGTGGATCGCGCGCAGCTCGCGTCGCACCAGGAGCATAACGACGCCCTTTGTGCCCTGGGCGCACTCAAGCGCGCGTTCCAGACTGACGTGGACCCGATCCTGTCCATGGCACGCTATCGGGCGGGAGGTGCCATCGACCCGGTGGCCCTGTACCGGGCGAGCGGTTACCGCGCGCGTAACGCACGGGCCCGGCCTGCTTCCGGCCGCGGCGGATCCGGAATCGTCTAAGACCCTGGAGTCTCCCGCCTGTGGCCCGAGACGCTCCGCTCCATCTCGCCATCGACCTGGGCGCGGGCAGCGGCCGCGCCATGGTGGGCGGCATCAGCCCTTCCGGTCTCACCCTTCTCGAGGTCCATCGGTTTCACTACGGGCCGCGCGCCGCCTCGGGCCGCCTGCGCTGGGATTTCGCTTCTCTGGCCCAGGGGATCAAAGAGGGGATTCGTCGCGCGCTGCCCCTGGCCGCGGAACTGGGCGGGCGGGTCGAGTCGATGGGGGTGGACTCGTGGGGCGTCGACTACGGCCTCGTCGACGCCGAGGGCCGGCTGCTGGAAGAGCCGATCAGCTATCGGGACGAGCGCACGGAGGGGCTGATGGACGAGGTGTGCACGCGGGTCGGGCGCGCGGACATCTTTGCTCGCACCGGTATCCAGTTCCTGCCCTTCAACACCCTCTATCAGCTCGTGGCCCACGTCCGCGATGGCCTGCCGGAGAAGGCGGCCCGTCTCCTCATGATCCCGGATCTGTGTCACCACATGCTGTGCGGGTCGCTCTCGGGCGAGCACACCAACGCATCGACCACGCAGCTGTTGCGCGTGGATGACAGCCGGTGGGAGGCGACCCTGTTCGCTCGCCTCGGCCTTCCTCTCGCCCTGATGCCCGAGGTGGTGGCGGCGGGAACCACGCTCGGAGTCCTGCGCCCGAGTCTTCAGGCTGATCTCGGAGTTGGGGCGCTGCGGGTGGTTGCTCCCGCCACCCATGACACGGGCAGCGCGGTGGTCGGGACTCCGCTCAACCCGGGATGGGCCTACATCTCGTCGGGCACCTGGTCGCTCGTCGGCGTCGAGCGCGAGACGCCGCTCGTCGATCTCGCCGCCGCGCGCGCCAACTTCACAAACGAAGGAGGGGCCTTTGGAACGGTCCGTCTCCTCAAGAACGTGATGGGGCTCTGGCTGCTCGAGCGATGCCGGCGCGAGTGGGAAGAGGCGGGGGCGGAGCAGGAGTACTCGAGCCTGCTTGCGCGCGTGGAAGCGGTCGAGGGTGTGGCCGGCCTCGTCTTTCCCGACGATCCGCGTTTCTTCAATCCGTCCAGCATGACCGCGGCGATTCGCGCAGCTCTCGTCGAGACCGGCCAACCTGCGCCGGATGACCCGGTGTTGCTCGCCAAGGTGATTCTCGACTCCCTCGCCTTGAGGTACGCCTCGGTGATCCGAACCATCGAGGCGCTGACCGAACAGGGTGTGCCCGGTATCCAGGTGGTGGGAGGCGGGGTGCTCAACTCCTACCTGAACCAGGCCACCGCCGATGCCACCGGACGGCCCGTGCTGGCTGGCCCGGTTGAAGCGACGGCGCTCGGCAATGTGCTGGCGCAAGCCGTGGCCTGCGGAGAGATTGCCTCGCTCAGCGAGGGGAGGGCGCTCCTCGGGCAGGGCGTCTCGCCGCGCCGGTTCGAGCCGCGCGGGACGAACGCCTGGGCGGAGGCCGCGTCACGCTACCGGGAGATTGAACCGCTCGACGCCGCGCGTCACCTTCTGTAGAACTGGACCGAGCTGTCGTTCATTTCGACCCGGTGGCGCTTGATGAGGTCGATGATCTCGCCGCCCGCCATCAACGCGGGTCCGTAACCATGGGCCGCGAAGACGTGAGTCGGCCGGTGGTAGTAGAAGGTCGGATCGAAGGCCATGCCGGTGCCCACGCAGGTGCCTTCGACCTGGCCCTGCGCGTTGACCTTCGTACTCACGGCCTGCCAACCGAGGAGCGCCATCGGGCCGTACGCGCGCGGATCGAGCCACCCCTGGTTGATGCCATGCGCGATCGAGTAGGTGAAAATCGCGGTCGCCGACGTTTCGAGGTAGGAGTCGTTGCGATCGAGGATCTGGTGCCAGAAGCCAAGTCCTCCCTGCACTCGTGCCAGGCCCGCGGCGTGTGCTCGATAGATCTCGAGTACGGAGGCGCGTCCGGGATGATCCCCGGGCAGGACGTCCAGCAACTCGGACATGGCCAGAATGGCCCAGCCGTTGGCGCGGGCCCAGTGGATTTCCACATGCGGCTCCATGGTCTCCACCCAGCCGTGCATGAAGAGTCCGAGTTCCTTGTTGAACATGCGCGCCGAGAACTGCTGGACCTGCTTGACCGAGTCGTCGAAGTAGTTCCGCTCGCCGGTCAGGGCGCCCATCTGTGAGAGCGCGGGCACCCCCATGTAGAGGTCGTCGAGCCAGAGGGTGTTCGGCTGCGGCCGGTTGCGCGCGAGCGTCCCGTCCGCGAGTCGGAACTGTTTGGCGCTGACCCAATCCATGTAGTTGTCGATCCAGGGGCGGAGGTTTGGAACCAGGTTCGCTCGCGTGGCCTTGATCATGGCCGCCGCCATCGCGCCCGAATCATCGAGAGCGGCGGGTCGGAGCAACTGGCGGATTCCGCCGAGGGCCTGCGCATCCGCCCCCTGAAGAGCCTGCGCCTGGTAGCGGCGCGCCCACGTGTCCACGACCTTCAAGCGGGAGGCGACGTAGGCCGCGTAGCGCGGGTCGCCCGTCGCTTCACCCGCGCGCAACATCCCGGCGTAGGTGACGCCCCACTCGTAGCTCGTGAGCCGGAACGCGCCCGGCTTGGGCTCGATACGTCCCGTGGCGAGGGACGGATCGACGATCTCCTTGCCGGTCTCGACGTCGACCCAACCGAGCGGCGTGCTCGATTCGACGAACGCGTGCAGGCGTTTCAGGACCTCCGCCACCGCCTCGGGCGTGGTCAGGCCATAGGGGACCTTGTAGTCCGGCTTCATCTGGTGCAGCGGCGTGGTCGCGTCGTTGTGCGGCGCCTGGGTCTGGGCCTCGACGATCGAGCCGCCGGGCCAAAGCAGGGTTGCGGTCAGAACGGCCAGAAGCGGCGCTCCGGTTGTTCTCATGTCAGGTCTCCTGGGTTCGAAACTGAGGGAGGCTAAACGTGCTCGAAGCGTACACCAGCCCGAAAAGGGTCGCCATTTTTGATGATGCGGACTCGTGCGAGACTCCGGAGGCTCATGCTCGCGACCCCGGTTCGATCGACGCTCATCGTCCTCGTCTCCGTATTGGGGATGGACGGCGCGGCGGCTCCCGCTCAGCCGATCGACCGCCAGGCGCTGGTCTCAAGACACAACCCCGTGGTCCGCACCGTCGACGTCGATTCGCCTCTCTCCGTCGGCAACGGCGGCTTCGCCTTCACCGCGGACGTGACCGGTCTTCAGACCCTGGCCGCGCACTATCACCGCGACGGAATCCCCACCGAGACACTGGCGCGATGGGCCTGGCATTCCGAGCCGAACCCGGCGGGCTACAAGCTCGAAGACGCCAACCAGCCGTTTGTGGAGTCGGACGGGCGGACCGTCTCTTATCCCACCAACGCCTCGAGTCCGGCGGGCGCGTGGTTGCGCCGGAACCCGCACGATGTCCCCCTCGGTCAGCTCTCATTCGAGTCGGACAAGAAAGATGGAACGCCCATTGGTCCGGACGACATCCGCAATCCGGAACAGACCCTCGACCTCTGGCGCGGCGTCATCACGAGCCGCTTCGTGCTGGGAGGCGTGCCCGTTCTGGTGACGACCGCGTGTCATCCAACCCTCGACCTCGTCGCGGTCCGGGTCGAGTCGGCTCTGATCGCTGCGGGGAAATTGCGCGTGCGACTCGGATTCCCGCGCGGCCACGACCTCAAGGTGAAGAACGGCCCTGGGCTCGACTGGAGCGGACCTGAGCGTCATCGAACGACGATGGTCTCGCGCACCACGAACCGTGCCGACCTCGAACGGCGTATCGACGAGACGCGTTACTTCGCGTCGGTTGACTGGCAGGGCGCCGCGGACCTCTCCCTGGTCGGGCCTCACCAGTATCGATTGGCGGCCGGCCCCGCGCAGCGAACTCTCGCGTTCACGCTTGCCTTCGGGCCCGACCCCGTCAGGGCCTCGCTACCGTCGGTTGACGAGACCATCGCGGCGAGCGCTTTGTACTGGTCCAAGTTCTGGAAGAGCGGCGCCGTCGTGGACTTCTCGGGCAGCCGCGATCCGCGCGCGCCGGTGCTCGAACGCCGCGTGGTCCTGTCGCAATACCTGACTGCGATTCAGAGCGGAGGGGATTTCCCGCCGCAGGAGACCGGTCTCACCGCGAGCACCTGGTACGGCAAGCACCACACCGAGATGATGTGGTGGCACACCGCGCACTTCGCGCTGTGGGGAAGGCCGGACCGGCTCGCGCAACTCCTCGATTGGTACGCGTGCCGCCTTCCCGTCGCGCGCGAGATCGCGAAGAGCCGCGGCCTGCGCGGCGCGCGGTGGCCCAAGATGGTGGGGCCGGAAGGGCGCGAGAGCCCGGGCGGCAATCCGCTCATCGTCTGGAACCAGCCCCATCCAATCTATCTGGCCGAGCTTTTGTACCGCGCGCATCCGGATGCGGCCAACCTCGCTCGCTATCGCGACCTCGTCTTCGAAACCGCCGAGGGACTGGCGTCGATGGTTCACCTCGATGCGAAGCGCGGCGAGTATGTGCTCGGTCCGCCGCTGTGGATCGCGCAGGAGATCTACGACCAGGCCACGAGCCAGAACCCCTCGTTCGAGTTGTCCTACTGGCGCTTCGCTCTTCGTACCGCGCAGTCGTGGCGTGAGCGATTGTCACTGCCGCGGTCGAAGGAATGGGACGATATCCTCAAGCGCCTGTCGCCCCTGCCGGTAAAGGGCGGGCGTTACGTCGCCCTCGAATCGAACCCCGACACGTTTGACAACATCGAGAGCCGGCACGATCACCCGACCATGCTCGCCCCGCTCGGATTCCTGCCGGGCGACGCCGTCGAGGTCAAGACCATGGAGCGAACGCTCGAAGCCGTGCTCAAAACGTGGGATTGGGAAGCGAAGATCTGGGGCTGGGACTACCCGATGATCGCCATGACGGCCACGCGCCTCGGACGTCCGGACCTCGCTCTTGAAATCCTTCTGCGCGATGGCCCGAACAATCGCTATCTCCCAAACGGCCATTGCCCCCAGCGAAGCGATGAGGCCTCGGTCGCGAACCCGACGGGCAGGTCACGCAAGCGCGAGATCGCCGTCTACCTTCCCGCGAACGGCGCCCTTCTGTCCGCGGTGGCCCTGATGGTCGCGGGCTGGGACGGTGCTACTGAGAAGTATCCAGGCTTCCCGAAGGATGGAAGCTGGACCATCCGAGCCGAAGGTCTGAGTCCACTACCATGATGAAGTTCACCGGTCCGCGACCATGCGCGGATCCCGATCTCGCGGACCCGCCAGAACACTTCGAATGGCCGACAGATCTCGTGCAGCCTGCCGTGGTTCGCTCAGACGGTCGGAGAACTGTGAAGGGGATAGCATCGTCTTGATGGCAGTGCTCTCGGTCCAGGGTCTAACGAAGTCGTTCGGAGGCGTGAGGGCGCTCCGCGGCGTCTCCCTCGACCTGCAGTCCGGAGAGATCCACGCCCTGGTCGGTGAGAATGGTGCTGGGAAGTCGACGCTCATCAAGATTCTGAGCGGGGCGCACGCCTCGGATGCGGGAACGATCACGATGGGCGGCGAGGCGGTGGGGAACTTGACGCCTCGGGGGGCCCGCGCCCTGGGCCTCGCGGTTATCTACCAGCAGCCGGCGCTGCTCCCCGATCTCTCCGTGGCCGAGAACATCGCTCAGGGCATCGAGCCCAGACGGCTCTTTCGTCGGGTTGACTGGAAAGAACGACGTGCTCGAGCGAAGGCACTCCTCGCCCGCCTCGGACTGACGCTCGATCCCGACCTGCCCGCGCGCGCTCTCAGCATGCCCGAAAAGCAGCTCGTCGAGATCGCCCGCGCTCTCGGCGAGGAGGCGCGGGTGCTCGTGCTCGATGAGCCCACCGCCTCGCTCTCCGCGAGCGAGGTCGCCAGGCTGCTCGACATCCTGCGCGAGTTGCGCGAGCAGGGTCTCGCCATCGTCTATGTCTCGCACCGGCTCGAGGAGATCTTCGAGATCGCCGATCGGGTCACGGTGCTGCGCGATGGCGCCGTGGTGGAGACGCGAAAAGTCGCGGAATTGAGCCGCGCCGAGCTGATTCGTCTGATGGTGGGCCGGGAACTCGAGTCGGTGTTCCCGGACCGAAAAGCGGCGCGCCACGACGCCGCCGAAGTCGTCCTCGAGGCTCGAGCCATGGGTTGCCTTACCACGGGCGTCCACCATGTCTCGCTCGCCCTGCGCGCGGGCGAGATCGTGGGGCTGTTCGGCCTCGTCCATTCCGGAAGGACGGAGCTTGCGCGCATGCTCTTCGGGATCACGCCCGCCGATTCGGGAAAGCTGGTGCTCTCGGGGAAGACGGTCAGCGTCGATTCCCCACGTAGCGCGAGTGCGCTCGGAATCGCCTACGTTCCGGAGGACAGGCGGCAACACGGCATCGTGGCCGCGATGCCGGTGTCGGCCAACTGCACGATGGCCGTGCTGGACAAGCTCCGTCGTGGTCTGCTTCTCGATCGCGAGCGCGAGGCTGAAATCACCCGGTCCTATGTCGAGCGCCTTCAGATCAAGGCGGCTTCGATCGAGGCCGAGGCCGGCACGCTCTCGGGCGGCAACCAGCAGAAAGTGGCGCTCGCGCGTTCGCTCGCCACCGGCCCGAAGGTGCTCATTCTCGACGAGCCCACCCAGGGTGTCGACATCGGCGCGAAGGCCGAGATCCACGGGCTCGTGGCCGAGCTGGCCGCGCGCGGCCTGGCGGTCTTGATGATCTCCTCCGAGTTGCCGGAGATTCTGGGGATGAGCGACCGCATCGCGGTGATGAGCGAGGGCACCATCACGGGTGTGCTGGAGATGAAGGACGCGACACCCGATCGGCTCCTGTCCATGGCCCTCGGCCGCTCCGGTCTGGTTGCCCATGCGCTCTGAGACTCGCGGCCGCGAGCGGGCGGCCCTGGGAGCGCTCGTTGTCATTCTCGCCGTGCTGGCGGTGAGGGCGCCGGCTTTTTTTGAGCCCTCGAACCTGCGCGACCTTTTTCTCGACAACGCCACGGTGTTGATCGCCGCGGTGGGTATGACCTGCGTCATCCTGACCCGCGAGATCGACATCTCGATCGGATCGCAGTTCGCGATCGCGGGCGTTGTCACCGGGACCTTGTTCAAAGAAGGCTTGCCCATGGCGGCGGCGGCGCCGATGGTGTTGGTCCTGGGAGGCGTCATGGGAGCGCTGAACGGCGCGCTCGTCGCCTGGGGCCTGCCCTCGATCGTCGTCACTCTCGCCACCATGACGGCCT
This sequence comes from Vicinamibacteria bacterium, assembly GCA_031392925.1. GTDB lineage: Bacteria > Acidobacteriota > Vicinamibacteria > Fen-336 > JAGNNV01 > JAGNNV01. The sequence continues at coordinate 4,977 of JANMVV010000345.1, read as the reverse complement.
TGCGTCAAGGACTCCGCTGGACCACGCAGGGGGAGGACGTGCTGGGTCTTACGGCTGGGTTCCAATGGTTTGGGCTCGGGCAGGACGCAGGCCGCGTCGCCATCATCCTGGTGGCGCTCGCGGTCTTCGCCTTCGCCGCGTGGGTGCTGCGGTACGTGGCCGCCGGCCGCGCGCTCTACGCGGTCGGATCGGATGCCGAGGCGGCGCGTCTGCTCGGGATTCCCGCGCGAGGCGTGGTGTTCGCGGTGTTCCTTCTGCTCGGAGTCCTGACCGCACTCGCTGGAGTCCTGGCCGCGGTGCGCTTCCCGCAGGTTCAGACCGCCGCGGGCATGGGGCTCGAACTGAAGGTGATCGCCGCCGTCGTGGTCGGCGGCACTTCCGTCAGTGGCGGTCGGGGGTCGCTCCTGGGAACGCTTGCCGGGGTCGCCCTCCTCGGCACGATCGGGCCTGCCCTCACCTTCCTGAAAGTAAGCGCATTCTGGGAAGAGGCTCTTCAGGGCGCGATCATCCTGGCCGCGGTGAGCATCGAAGGTATCCGACAGATGCCGGGGCGGACGCCGGGACGGGCCGCGTGAGCGCGACGAGGGTGGCGAAGAAGGCCTCGGGGAGCGTGCCCTCCGCGCGCGCGTGGCGCCACGAGGGAATCGTCCTTGGCCTGTTGATGGTTGAGGTCGTCCTCTTCTCTGTGATCGGCCACAACTTCGCGACCCTGGGTAACGCACTCGAGGTCGCCCGGATCTCCACCGAGGTGGGGCTGCTGGCCCTCGCGCTGACCCCAGTGATCGTGAGCGGCGGCATCGACCTGTCCGTCGGGTCGCTCATGGGCCTCTCCGCGGTGCTGTGCGGCATGCTGTGGCGCGACGCCCGCCTGTCCATCTGGGCGAGTGCCGCCATCGCGATCGCCTGCGCGGGAATCGGCGGCGTTGTGAACGCCTCGCTGATCGCGCGTCTTCGACTGGCGCCGCTCATCGTGACCCTTGGGACGTACTCGCTCTTTCGGGGACTGGCCAAGGGGCTCACCGGCGGCGTCGAAACCTACACCGATTTCCCTGGACCCTTTCTCTTTCTCGGTCAGGGATATCTAGGGGGCGTGGTTCCGGTTCAGATTCCGATCGTCACCACGATTGCCGTCGCGTTCTTTTTGCTCCTGCACCGCTCGACGCTCGGCCGCGCGATCCAAGCCATCGGTTTTTCGAGCGACGCCGCGCGGTATGCGGGCGTTCCGGTGGGACGCCGGCTCGGCCTCGTCTATGTCCTGGCGTCGCTGACCGCGGGATTCGCCGCGGTCCTGTACGTCGCGCGGGTCGGCCAGGCGAAAGCCGACGCGGGAACTTCGTACGAACTGATGGCCATCACCGCGGTGGTCCTGGGGGGCACGTCGATCTTCGGCGGTCGCGGGACGATTCTCGGAACACTGCTTGGCGTCTTCGCCATGGCCATACTGCAAAACGGCTTGCGCCTGGCCGACCTGCCGGTCGAACTCGCCGGTATCCTCGCCGGAGTCCTGCTCATCGGATCCATCGCCGTAACGCGTCTACTCTCCGGAAGGAGCTCCACATTATGAAGATGAAGCGGCTCACCCTGACTCTCTCTCTCGCTGCGCTCTTCGGCGCTCTTGGCGGCTGCCGGCAGGCGCCTTCCGAGTTCACCGTGGCGATGATGCCCAAGAACAAGGGCAACCCCTACTTCGTGAGCTGCCGCAAGGGTGCGGAAGAAGCGGCGAAGGAGCTGGGCGTGCGCCTCCTCTGGGACGGGCCGACCGAGACCGATCCAGCCAAGCAGAACGAAGTGGTCGAGACCTGGATCACGCGCGGGGTCGACGTGATCGCGGCCAGTGTTGAGAACCGGGACGGGCTCGCGACGGTGCTGCGGAAAGCGCGCGAGAAAGGGATCAAGGTCGTGACCTGGGATGCCGACACGGCGGCCGACGCTCGTGACCTCTTCGTGAACCAGGCGACCCCGGAGGGGATCGGTTTCACCCTGGCCGATCGTGCCGCCGAACTGCTGGGCGGCAAGGGCGAGTTCGCGATCATCACCGCTTCGCTCACCGCGGCAAACCAGAACGAGTGGATCAAGCACATCAAGGCGCGCCTTGCCGACAAGCATCCGGACGTGACCATAACCGCCATCCGCCCGAGCGACGACAAGCAGGAGCAGGCCTTCACGGAGGCGCAGAACATCCTGAAGGTCTACCCGAGGGTGAAGCTCATCATGGGCGTGAGTTCGCCCGCGGTGCCGGGAGCGGCGGAAGCGGTGAAGCAGGCGAACCGTCCAGACGTCAAGGTGATAGGCCTCGCGCTCCCCAACGCCTGCAAGCAATACATCCACGAGGGCTGGATCGACTCCATCGTCTTGTGGAACACCGGCGATCTCGGGTACCTCACCATCCAGGTGGCGAAGGCGCTCGGGAAGGGCGCCCTAGACGCGAAGAGCACCTCATTCGCCGCAGGCCGGCTGGGAAATATCAAGGTGGTGGGCGATCAGGTGATCCTCGGCACGCCCTTCATCTTCAACAAGGGGAATGTGGACAAATTCGACTTCTGACGCCGGACGACGGACAACGGAGGACGACGCTCGCAGTCCCGCCACTACCAAGTTCGTGCAGCCGTCTCGTCTCCCCCTCACGTCATTGCGAGGAGCCGCTCCGTTGGTGCCGCGAGCGCGAAGCCTGCCCTGTACATTGTTCCGAAGTCGTTTTCGGATGTGAGCGCCAAAGCCTGCCAAGCGTTAATTAGCGCCCCCCAAGGATCTGCGCCGCATCCGAATGTCGATAGGGAATCACGTCCAGCAGGAAGTTTGCGCCGCTTAAGACACGAGCGCCAGTACAGGCTCCGACAGGGTTCTCCATCCAACGACTTAACCGAGCGGAGAACAAATTGAAAGAGACCTTGAGACGGGTTGGAATCGATTGGGGGAGCGAATCCCACCAGGTGTGCCGGATCGACGGTGTGGAGGAACCGAAGCAGCGAAGCTTCCCGCACACCGGCGAGGGCTTGAATGCCCTGGTTGCTTTCGTGGTCGAGGGAGAGATTGACCCTGAGCAGATCGCCATTGCCATCGAGGTGAATCACGGTGCGGTGGTTGAAGCGCTACTGGCCAAGGGGTTGCGCGTTTACTCGATCAATCCCAAACTGCTGGATCGACTGCGCGATCGGTTCTCCATGGCGGGAGCGAAGGATGATCGGCGTGACGCCTTCGTTCTGGCCTCGTGCGTGGAATCAGACAGCCAGGCGTTTCGAAGGATCGAGCCAGGCAACGAAGAGAACGCTCGACTGCAAGCGGCGACACGACTTCGCGAGGACTTGAAATCTGAACTGAGAGCGAACGCCAATCGACTCTGGAACGCACTGAGGGAGTATCGACCGGCACTTCTGACTTTATGTCCGGGGGCTGACGAGCCGTGGTTGTGGGTCTTGATCGAAAAGGCTCCGTCCCCGTCCGAAGGAGCGAAGCTTACGCGCGCCCGTATCGGCGCGGTCTTGAAGAAGCATCGCATCCGTCGTCTAGACGCCGAAGAAGTGCGAACCGCTCTGCGCGGAGACGTTTTGTCCCTGCGTTCGGTCTACATCGAGTCTCACGTGGCGCGCTCGCTGGTTTTGATCGCAAAACTGAAGCTGGCGCAGGCCCAGATCGCCAATATCGAGAAGCAGATCAAGACCGCATTGGCGGAGAGAGTGAAGTCCGAGGAACGAACCGAGCGCCGCGACCTGACGATCCTTCTTTCCTTGCCGGGATTCGGATCCTTGACGGTGGCCACGGCGCTCGGAGAAAGCGGAGAAGCTTTCGAGCGTCGAGATTACAACGCTTTGCGAAGCGTCTGTGGCGCGGCCCCGGTCACCAAGCAAAGCGGTGGAACGAGATACGTCGTTATGCGCCAGGCCTGTCAGCCGCGCTTGCGGGTTGCCCTGCACCTTTCGGCGTTGCAGGCGATCCGCATCGATCCCAAGTTCCGTGATCTGTATGTCCGCGCCCGAGCGCGCGGACATACGGTCGGTCGCGCCATCAGGAACATCGCCGATCGCCTGCTGTTCCTGGCCGTGCAGTTGCTCAAGAAGAACCAGCTCTACGACATCCAGCTCCGTCAGCTGGCTCCCGAAATGGCTGCGACTTCGTGAGGGCGAGGGTCTCTTAGCTCGACGGCCAAACCGTGCGGAAGGCTCGGCCTGTGGGAAACCGGGGCCGTTTCCGGTTTTCCATAGGCCGAGGAGCCTTCCCCGCAAGCTACAAACAGGGCGTTGACGTGGAGTCTCGAGCGGTCAAGATTTCCCTTGACTCGTTGCAGGAAGTCCTTGGGGCACGAAGCAACCCCCTCCTCCCACTACCAACCGCTACGACGCGCCCGGCCGTTCGATATGAAACACCTCGCGCAGCCCGCTCGCCACGGGGGAGTGATCGGGGTTCCACGGCATGACCTCGCCCATGTGCTTCCACCAACGCTTGCACACATCGGTTGACGCGATCGCGGCCCAGCGCTCCTCGCTCTCGATCTCCGCGTAGGCGAAGAGGTCGCCCGAGTCGCGGTCGAGGAAGATCGAGTACGTGACGACACCGTGGTCGAGCAGCGTCTCCTCGAGCTCCTTCCAGATTGGTTGGTGCCTGCGTTCGTACTCAGCCTCCTGGCCTTTGTGTACGGACATTCGGAACGCTTTTCGTATGGGCATGGTGATGCTCCTCTCCGAGTATGGTGGCGGGCGTTGGGGTGATGGGTTGGTAGTTGGTTGAGGGGGTTGCTTCGTCGCTTAGCGCTTCGATGGGCTCCTCGCAATGACGTAGTGGGGCGGGTGCCATCGGTTGCGGGAAGGCCAGTGTTGCGTGGCGGTTGAGTGGGGTTGCGGCGTGTGGCGGCTTTCGAGCGGCGGCCGCCATGCGCCTCCGGTTACTCGATCGCCCGCGCCGCTACCGATTTGGGAGGAAGGTCCACTCGCAGGCCCTGAGAATGCCCTCGTAGATCAGCCGGCTGAGATGCTCCGCAAAATG
>JANMVV010000341.1:0-4040 GCA_031392925.1 Vicinamibacteria bacterium | reverse complement strand
CAAGAAGGTCGCCTTCGCCTACGGGGTCATCGCCCCCGACGCGCCCGTCGAGCGCCAGTTCGCCCGACGGCACACCTTCTACATTGATCCGGAGGGCAAGATCGCCTTCATCGACCGGGCGGTCAAGCCGCAGTCATCGGGACCCGACATTGTCACGAAACTCGGGGAACTGAACGTTCCCAAGCGAAAGTAACCCGCTTACCCGCATCACCACCTGGTCAAGATCCAGGCTCACAGCACTGGAAGCAGAGGGTGGGGCGTGCCTACCAGCGATCGGGCTTAAGGCCCAGGGTCGCGAGTTTTTTTCGAAAACGGACAGGCGGTCGGGTTCCTCGGCGGCTACCGGCGCGACGTAATCGTCCGAGTGGAGGACACGCGCGCGCGCAAGTGGATCGATTCTTCGGGCTCTTCGACCAGGCGTGATGGGGTTTAGTATTCAAACCCCTTCAACATGAGGAGACTACGATGAACAGACTATCCAGGACCTTCTTCGCCGGGTTGCTTCTTTCCGCCTTTTCATCATTCGCGCGGGCGGACGGCAGAATCATCCAGATCGATTTTTCGGGACCCGATGATCCCAATCACCCAGAGGTGGTGCAAATCACGATCGAGGGCGGTTTCAGCGTGACCGGCTGCGACTCCACCTACGCAGCCATAAGAAGTGACAGCAGGAGGCAGCACCTGATCAGTTTCGCTTTGGAAGCGTACGCGTCCGGACGCCCGGTCAAGGTAGTGCTGAATTCTGCGGATAAATACTACCCGACTCCAAATGCGGCCAATGGCCGTTGCACGATTTCGAGAATTTCAAACCAATAATGTCGAGAGCGCACCGTTTTCCGGCCCCGTTCGCCTTCCTTCTCTTGACGGCATGCGGATCGAACACCCCCGCCCCGTTGCCTTCAACGCCCTCGGCCGCCCCGGCCCCGACCACGCCGGCCGTCCCCACACCGGCCCCAACTTCATCGCTGCCGTCTTCTTGTCGCGCCCTCCCGCCGGCGACCGGGACCTCGGCCGGCTGCCACCTGGAAGCCTCCGATTTCCTGAGGGCCGTCACCGATGCGGTGTCGGCCGCGCAGAACGCGACCGCCGTCGATCCGGACTCCAAGGAAACCTACGCGGTGGTTCAGAGCGGCCTGATCCAGAGCCCCAACGCGTACTTGAAGCTCATCATCGACGCCCTCGACCGGCAGGGCCTATGCGCCGCCTATGACGGCGAGGAATTGAACGTCCGCAACTCGAACGGCTACAACGAACTGTTTGACGTCATTACCGGAACCGGGGGCTCCTGGAGCAAGTACATGTCCACCTGCAGCCCGGCAACACCGATCCCCGCCATCGTGACTCCCCCCGTCCTGGATCCGGAGTGCAAGCTGGCCCCGAGTAAGGACGCCTACTGCGATCGCGCCACGCCCCAGTACGAGGCCGACGTGTTCGGCGTCCTCGATGAGCTGATCGCTCAGGATCGCCAGCTCGCGAATCCTCTCGTCTTCGACTTCGGCAGTCGAGCGCCCGGAACGGAGAACGGCTGGAAAGTCGCGAACGTGCCGTTGTACTTCTCGGAGCTGCGCAAGAAACTTCGAACGAGGGGTTACTGCAGCATCTACAGCGGCGACGACGAATTATTGGTCAAGAAGGGGACCAACCGCTTCTCCGAACACTGGGACCTGCTGAGGGGCGAGGGATACAGCCTCCGACTGCTGGCCGCCACCTGCCACGACGCGGCCTTCTGATCGACGCTCGCCCCTCGCGCTACTTCGCGGGCTTGATGTTCTGATTCACGCGGAACAGGTTCTTCGGGTCGTAGCGCTTCTTGATCTTCGCGAGCCGCGCGTAGTTCTTCCCGTAGGTGGCGCGGATGCGGTCGTCGCCCTCATCCATCATGAAGTTGATGTACGCGCCGCCCGCGGAATGCGGGTGGAGCGCGTTGAAGTAGTCGCGCGCCCAGGTGACGAGCTTCTCCTTGTTCGCCGGATCCGGATCCACGCCCACCATGACCTGCGCCCACATCGCATCGCGGTAACACCACGGGGTCGCCTTGTTCTTCACCTTCGCCGCGACCCCGTTGACCGGATAGAGGTGCATGGTCGACTGCCAGGTCGGCATCTTCGCCCCATGCTCGACATGAAGGGCGATCGCGGTGTCGCTCAATTCGCGCATGAAGTCGGCCTTCCAGTACCACTGCAGGCCGGGTGGGAAGATGGGATCGAACATCCCCTGCAGGGCCGGGTGCGGAATGGGGCCGACGAAGTCGAGGATGGGCTTCTTGAAGGCGCGGATAGGCTTGAAGACCTTTTCCGCGTCCTTCGCCGGGCCGGTGTAGCACCAGACGATGCCGCAGACCTTCTTGTTGTGAAGTTCCGTTGGGAACGGCGGCCCCGGCGGAACCGTCAACAGGGCGAAGAAGCCGTTGATGTTGTTCGGGGCCTTGGCGATGAACGTCCGGTACCAGCGCATCATCTCCGCGGTGTCTTCGAGCTTCCAGAACATCGGCCCGGCATAGTTGGTGTGGATGGGATGGGCCTTGAACAGAAAGGACGTGACCACACCGAAGTTCCCGCCGCCGCCGCGCACGCCCCAGAAAAGATCGGCGTTCTGTTTGGCGTTTGCTGTCACCACCCGGCCGTCGGCGAGGACCATCTCGACCTCCCTGAGGTTGTCGATGGTGAGTCCGCACTGACGGGTGAGGTGGCCGATGCCGCCGCCGAGCGTCAATCCTCCGACACCGGTGGTGCCGATGATGCCGGCCGGAACCGCCAGGCCAAATGCATGGGTGGCGTGATCCACCTCGGCCCAGGTGCTGCCTCCCCCGCACCGAACCGTCTTCTTTCTGGGATCCACGTGCACGTACTTGAGACGCGCCAGATCGATCACCAGACCGTCGTCGCACACACCCAGGCCGCCGGCGTTGTGGCCGCCGCCGCGGACCGCCACCAGCATCTTCTGGTCGCGGCCGAAATTGACGGCGGTGATCACGTCGGCGACGTCCGCGCACCGGACAATCAGCCGCGGGCGGCGATCGATCATCCCGTTGTAGACCTTGCGCGCTTCGTCGTATCCAGCATCGCCTTGCTGAATGACCTCGCCGCGAAGACTGGACTTGAATCCCGTAACCGCCGCCTCGTTCACCATGGGGCCTCCTCTGAAGGGCTGTTGGAAGAAACGAAAACTATACGCCCAACGCGGTACGATCCTTGGCATGGGGTGCGCTTCCAGCACGACATCGTTGAATCCATGGCGAAAGCCCGTTAGCCCGGCGACCCTCGCGATCGTCCTGGGCCTGTGGACGAATGCCGCCCCTGAGGCCTCGCCACCGGCGGCGTCGAGAACCTTGCTCAGGGAAGGGGTCACGACTGAAGGCCTGCCGCTTCTCGTCGCCACCAACCAGTTCGGCCTGGGAACCGAGGCTCAAGGCCTCGTCCCCTGGGTCCGCGCGCATCGGGGACCGCTCGTCCTTCGGCCCGCGGATCTGATCCTGGAGGACGCGAAGGCGGGTTCGACCAAGGTCTCGCCCGTGATGGCGCGGACGCTCGCGCGGTTGAACCAGTGGCACGGCCTCGCCGCCGCGAAGGACAATCCCATCACCCACGCGCAGCTTCGCGCCGGCGTACTCTCGCCCGCCTCCATCGATCGCATCCGCGCGGTCTTCGAAGAGGCGATCCGGCGGGGGGTGCGCGTCGGTCCGAAATGGCTTACCCCGGAGACCGGGGGCGAGGCGACGCTCGACACGGAACTGAGGCTCGTCGAAGCGCGCGACCCGAGATGGTCGACGGTTCAGGATCTGGTCAAGGTGTCCGATGATCCGAAGGCGATCGCCGCGTTCTGCGAGAGCCGCACGTTGGAGGTCGCGCAGATCGACACGCACCACCTGCTCAAGGTCGCGGTGGCTCGCCTCCGCCTCAGTGCTCCGGGCAGTTCGGAGGAAGTGCGCCGCGCGCTTCTCACCGTCGCTCAAAACGCCGCGCCCACCTACTCTCTCGGTCCGGAGGAGCAGTTCGCTCTGGTCACCGGCGCCGACTGGCACGGACGGTACGTGGGCGGCT
>JANMVV010000293.1:0-4411 GCA_031392925.1 Vicinamibacteria bacterium | reverse complement strand
GTGGCGGTGAAGCACCCTTTCCTGGGCTGCGGCGTATGGAGGATCTTCTGGCGCCACGTCTCGATCTCCACGTCGGTAGGCTTGCCGGCGTCGGCGCTTTGGGCCGCCGTCTTGTCCGCCCCCGACGAAGTACCGCTCGGCGCCAGCAGCAGCGTGAGCAACGCGAACGCGAAATGGTTATGGGTTGACTTATTCATGATCTCTCCGGATATGACACGGCCAAAGTGTATACCCGCCGCGCCAGCGACACCCGCCCATGACCGGGCAGGTTCGGAGCTGGAGGAGGTCGCGCGTCGAAGCGCAAGGTCCGCGCGCATACCAGGTCCGGTCGTCGTGCTTGTGTCGTTCGCCGACCGCCTGCCGCGACACGGATTGTTGATTCAGACTGACACTAGACTGTGCGGGTAACTGCAGCGAACGGCGGCGGACCATTTGTGGCTTCAGGACGGCGGGCCCGGTGGCCGCCGTCGCTGAGCTGGGATCGTTAGTTAGGCGGCATCGCGCTGTGGGTCCTCCAACCTACAACTACACAGAGTAGCTCGCACACGAAGTTCCGGACATGCTGGGGCCGATTGGTGTTTGTGTTGAGCCGCGCAAGCGTTGTTAGTGGCTGCGGCGAAGCCTGCCCTTGTCGAAGCCGTCGACTTTCACGTCGAACTGTACGTCAACGTGAGGTCATTGGTACATACAAATGTCAAGGAATCCCGGATGGCGGCACTTCCGGGCCACCGGACTTCGAAAGCACGGCTCCACGCCTTCTGACTGGCGCGAGCTACATAGCTTCTCTCCGCATGGCGATGAAGCGATCGTAGGACAGCCCAGTGTGGTCCACGCCTCGCTCCGGCGTCGTCGCCCAGATCCCCAAGAGCTTGTCCGACTCGGGATGGACGGACAAGTGCAAGTGGGGATGGGCGCTACCACCCCACGGAGCGGCCGATGGGAAGAACGCCGCGTGCTCTATCGATGGTTCACGGAAGGCGGAGGCGACCTCGTTTGTCCGCCCTTGTCCGGCCCGAACTGAACTCGACCGACGATCGCTCTTTCCCCTCGACGAAGTTCACGGTGTTCGAGGGGACCCAGAGGCGCGAGTGGGCCAGGCAACTCGGCATCAAGATGGTCCACATCGATCCTCACCTCAACCACACCGCGGCGCATCTCGGCGGCAAGTGGATAGCCCCCAAGCCGGGAACCGACCCGGCGCTCGCGCAGGTGCGTCCCCGCCGCAACGCCCACATCGGCCCTCGCGCGAATGGCCGTGCCGACGTGAAGGGCGTCAATGGTCCTCAGGGAGAAATCCTTTTGCAGGTCCGTAGCGATGTCGACGAGTTCATCGTCGATGCTCAGGATCTCGATTCCACCACCGGTAAAGAAACGATCCTTGGCTTCGAACTTCGCCGCGTCCTTCTCTCGGAGAGACTGAGTGAGGCACTCGATCCGCGAGAGCCGAGATGTGATGATCACTCCGTCCAAGGCCGCCTCCGCCCGATCGAGCCAAACCGCGACGGCCTCTCTCAGATGGTTTGGGCCCTCGACGGTGAACAAGATCGCATTGGCGTCAAGGTAGAGCCGCATCAGAGTCGATCGGCTCGACTCTCGCGAAACTGCGCGTCTATCTCTCAGCCGTCCGAGTACCCGGGGGAAGGGAGCGGACATACTTAGCCAACGAGCGCCGCGGCTTGTCGAGATCTGCGAGCTGAACCCTTAGTTCCACGCTGATGATCCCTGCAGGCAGGGGTGCATCGAGCTGGACACAACCGTTTTCGATATGGGCGGGGAAGGTGAGCGTTTCGGTAATGGGGGCAGTCTCTCGATCCATTGAGAATACAACGCCCGCGTCGTCAAGATGGAGGCTGAACAACCACCGCGTGATCTCGCTGCAGCACAAGTGCATCGAGCCCTTGGGCGAGTCCCCCCAGGGGAGGCTTCGCGCTCGAAGTCCGACTACGACATCTTCGTCGCGGTCGCGGCAAGACTGGGCCTCGGAGCCATGTATACGGAAGGCGGCATGGCCCCGAGGACTTCCTGCACGCTCGAGACGAACCGCTCCGCGCTGGAGTTGACGGGCAAACCCCGCTTGTTTCACCTACAATCCCCTGATCCCGGAGCGCCACCGCCTTGATGAAAGTGCCGCCGATATCGAACCCGAGGGTGAGCATGAAGCATGATAATTGGGCTATGCGAACGGATTTCTATCGAAGTCTCCATTCCCTTTTCCCTTCGTCTCAACCGTGAGCGGCCGCGAAGTCGGTCGAGTGGCGGGGCTGTGGCGTTACCCGGTGAAATCCATGGCCGCCGAGCCGCTCGCGCATGTGGATGTGTCCTTCCATGGCCTTACCGGTGATCGGCGCTGGGCCTTCATACGCGACGGCGTGGTGCGGAGCGGCTTTCCCTGGCTCACCATCCGTGAGAAGCCCGTCATGCGTCAATACCAGCCTTACTTCGTCGAGCCGGATCGGCCCGACGAGTCGCCGACCCACGTGCGAACGCCCGGAGGTCTTGACCTCGACGTCGTCGATCCAGCGCTTGCCGAAGAACTCGGTTCGGGCATCCGCGTGATCAAGCAGAATGTCGGCGTCTTCGACACTTTCCCCCTCTCTCTCATCACCACAAAGACCATTAAGTCCCTGGCCGGGCTGGTCGGGTTCGAGCTCGATCCCCAGCGTTTTAGACCCAATCTGCTGATCGACGTCAAAGGCGACGAGCCGTTCCCCGAGGACGCCTGGGTCGGTTCGGTTCTTCAAGTGGGCGGGTTTCGCTTGCGCGTCGATCGTCGCGACAAGCGCTGCGTGACGGTCAACATCGATCCAGTAATGACGGAGAGCAACCCGGCGGTGTTGAAGGCCATCGTCCGTGAACGCGACTCACGCCTTGGGGTTTACGGGAGCACGGTGGCGCCGGGTCGCGTAGCGGTAGGAGACCGGGTTGTCATTGAAGCCTGACCCGAGATGAGAGGCATTTGGGTCCTCTAGCAGATCGGCCCCGTTCGCGGCGATGCGCATCCGAGCGCTCTCGAGGGCCGCCAAGTTGCCGTTTCCACCGAGTCGGATTCGACTGATCGCCTTGAGGGAAGAGAAGACACCCGAGGTTTGGGCGCAAACAGTCTTCGACCCATTCCCAGGCGTTCCCCGCGGTGTCGTAAAGACCGAGAGCGTTGGGTTCGAATGAACCGACAGGCGCGGTCTTCGCGTAGCCGTCGTTGCAATCGTGAATCGTCCAGTCGGGATGCTCACCCTTCACGGATTGATCGCCGACATTCGCGAATGTGCACGCGTCCTTCGACGCCGTGCCCCAGAACCACGGCGTCTTCGAGCCGCCGCGCGCCGCGTACTCCCACTCTGCCTCGCTCGGCAGGTGATATTTCTTTCCGGTTTTCTCCGACAGCCATTTCGCGTAGCCGACGGCCATGTCGAGGTTCACATAGATCACCGGCCTGCGCTCCCGGCCCCAGCCGTCGTCCTTGACCTGTGCGCAGAGTTTCGCGGCGACGCAGGCGTCCCATTCGTCGAAAGTGATTTCGTACTTGCCGGTCCCGGCTGGGCATGGGACTGTGGTCGTCGAAGGGGCGCCAACCCGTATTCCGGGAAAGAAGGCGGATGAGGAGCCTTCCTCTGTCCGTGTCATGTGGAAGGCAAGACAGATCGTTGACGCCACCTCTTCGGACGCCATTTTTCTTGGCAATCACATCAACCCCAAGATCGAGGCTGATATTCCCGATGGCTTCACTTTTCGGGTCGCTCCGATGGAGGGCGACACCGAGAACCTCACAAGGGATCACAACTCGTGGCCTTACGCAAGACTGTTTCGCAACGACCTGATCCGCGTGTGCTGGTGGCCTCGTCACACGGGCCGAGGTCCCGGCTCGATGGAATCCGCGGATCTCTGGATCGCCATTCCAAGCCAGGAAAACCGCAAATCTCTTAGCGAGACGGCGGTTTCGGATACCCTCCTCATTATGTCGGGGTTGGGTGTCGGAATAGGGACCCGACTTGGGAGAGAATGTCAACCGTGTCGGAAAGCGAGCGGCCGCGGTCGAGCGGCGCAGAAAGCGGAAGCGAGCGATGAAACAGCGCCTTCTCTTCGGGCTCTTCGCCCTCTTGTGTCTCCTCGTCGCGCTCTACAACTGGCACATCCTTCGCGTGGACAATCGCTACTATCCCACCCAGGCGGTTTTCGCGCCCATTTTCGCGATCTTCTTCGGTGCCGTCAGCCTCTTCCCTGCTTTGGCGGGCCCGGTGAGGCCGGAGGAGAAGATCAAGAAATATCTTCAGGGGGCCGTACTGCTTCTGGGCCTTGCGGCAGGACTCATGAATTGGTATGCCATGGCCCGGTCTTAAGGGCGGAATTCGGGGACGTCCCCAGAACACAAATGGGGGGAATAGTCGGAGGCTTCCAGCGATCAGCGGGAGACAAG
>JANMVV010000373.1:0-6715 GCA_031392925.1 Vicinamibacteria bacterium | reverse complement strand
CTTCCTGCCCGTGATGTGCAATCACTGCGATGACGCGCCCTGCATCAAGGCGGCGCGTGACGGTGCGGTGCGCAAGCGCGAGGACGGCATCGTGATCATCGATCCCGAGAAGTCGAAGGGCCAGAAGCAGATCGTGGATTCCTGTCCCTACGGTGCTATCTCCTGGAACGAGGAGAAGCAGATCCCCCAGGCGTGGCCATTCGACGCGCATCTGCTCGACGAGGGCTGGACGCGGACGCGAGGCGAGCAGGCCTGCCCCACTCAGGTCTTCCGGACGATCAAGGTCGAGGACGAGGAGATGCAGCGGATCCGGGCGGAGGAGAGCCTCGATGTCCTCCAGCCGGAGTTGGGCACGAAGCCGCGGATCTACTACAAGAACCTCCACATGATCACGAAGTGCTTCGTGGGCGGGACGGTGGTGCACCACGTGAAGGGCGTCGAGGAGTGCGCCGCCGGTGTCGAGGTCGTTCTCGAGAAGGACGGCCGTGAGGTCGGACGGGCGGCCACGGATGCGTTTGGAGAGTTCGTCATCGACCGGCTCGAGCCGAACAGCAGAGATTATTACCTGAAAGCCGCCGGCCGATGGGGGCGGTGTTCGACGCAGTTCGACCTGGCCGGGGAGAGCCGCTATCTCGGCGTGATGACGCTCGCGGCGGGGTAGTCCCGCGGCCTGCCCCGCTGGGGTGGGCGAGACGACCGAGGTGCCGCGCCGCTCGCCAGGCCGCGGCCCACCGCACTGGAAGAGCCGGGTGCTTCGCCTTCAGGCGCTCTTTGTGTCGATCGCGTTCACGCAGCATCCACCGTCCGTGCCGTGGAATAATGTCGCGTGGACTTCGAGATCGACCCGGCAAAGGCCGCCCTGAACCTCAAGAAGCACCGAGTCAGCTTCGAGGAAGCGGCCTCAGTCTTCGGGGATCCGTTGGCCTTCACGTTCGCCGATCCCGACCATTCCATTGATGAAGACCGATGGCTGATGTTCGGCCTGTCTCAACGCGCGCGTATCCTCGCCGTTGTCTACACTCAAAGGCGCGGGAGGTATCGCATCATCAGCGGTCGCCTGGCCACTCGACACGAAAGGAAGATCTATGAAGAAGAGTAAGCCGATGCGTGCCGAGTATCGGCGCGAAGACCTTGGAAAGGGTGTCCGGGGAAAGCACATCGAGGAGTTCAGGAAGGGCAGCAACCTCGTACTGCTGACGCCAGAACTCTCCAAGGTGTTTCCCACGAATGAGGCGGTCAATGCTGCGCTAAGTTCACTTGTCGTGGTGGCTCGCTCAGCGGCCGGCCTCGCCTCGCGCGCCAACGTACGAACAACCAAGCGAAGTGCCGCCTAGAAAGACATCGCGTCTTTGTCGGCCCCCCATGGACTTCGCGCTATCAGAGGCTTTCACGATGAAACGCTTGCTGGTAAGTGGAGGGGCTATCGCTCTTCCCGGCTCAATGAACAATGGCGAGTGATTTACAGGATTGTTGCTGGCGCCCTGCTTGTACAGGTCGTCCGCGTAACCCCTCACGACTACAGGAGGACCTGGATGCGCAATTTCAGTCCTGCCAAGAAACGCGTAGATGTTTCGCCAGGCGAGTCCGTTCGCATTATTCGGGAGCTTCAAGGTCTTAGCCAGGTCCGCTTGGCCGAATTGTGCGGCATCCCTCAAACCACCATCTCCAGCATCGAAAACAGTCGCGTCAATCTTGGTGTGGAGCGTGCAAAGGTTCTCGCGTTGGCTCTACGTTGCCATCCTGCTGTCTTGGTCTTTCCTGGCTGGACCCAGGGGCCCTCTCCCGGGTGCGAGTCCACGTGCGAATGAACAAGCTCCTCTTCACTCTGATCGCCTCGGCCCTGATCGCCACGCCGACACTCGGTGAAACTCCGGTGTTCCACCAATGGGCACAACGACCGCCCATGGGATGGAACAGTTGGGACAACTTCGCCACCACGATCACCGAAGCGCAGACCAGGGCCCAGGCCGACTACATGGCCGCCAAACTGAAGAAATTCGGCTGGCAGTATATTGTCGTCGACATCCAGTGGTACGAACCGGGCGCTATGGACCACGGTTACCGGAAGGACGCGCTGCTGACCATGGACGAGTTCGGCCGCTTGCAGCCAGCGCCGAATCGCTTTCCCTCGGCCCAGGGCGGCGCAGGTTTCAGGCCGCTCGCCGACTACGTCCACCGCCTGGGCCTGAAGTTCGGCATCCACCTCATGCGCGGCATTCCGCGGCAAGCCGTCGAAGGCAATCTGCCGGTCAAAGGCACGGCCTGGCACGCGCAGGATATCGCCGACACCAAGAGCATCTGCCCCTGGAATCCCGACATGTATGGCGTCGATATGAGGAAGCCGGGAGCGCAGGACTACTACAACTCCGTCTTCGATCTCATCGCGTCGTGGGGTGTCGACTACGTCAAGGTCGACGACATCTCACGGCCCTACCACGATCACGAAAAGGAAATTGAAGCGATCCGCCGAGCGATCGACCGCACCGGCCGGCCCCTCGTGCTCAGCCTTTCTCCGGGCGAGACCGCTCTCGATGCCGCCGAGCATGTGAAGGCCAACGCCAACCTCTGGCGGATCAGCGATGATTTCTGGGACCGCTGGCTTGCCCTGCGCGATCAGTTCGCCCGGCTTGAGAACTGGAATCCGCACCGGAAGCCCGGCGCCTGGCCCGACGCCGACATGCTGCCGCTTGGGGTGCTCAATCTTGGCAAGCGTTCCACGCGTTTTACGCCCGACGAACAGCGCACGGTGATGACGCTTTGGAGCATCGCCCGCTCGCCCCTCATGCACGGCGGCGACATGACCAGGACGGACGACTTCACCCTCTCGTTGCTCACCAACGCCGAGGTCCTGGCCGTGAATCAGGAGAGCACGGCCAACCGGCCCGTCTTCAACCGCGACGAGCTCGTCGCCTGGACGGCCGACGTGGAAGGCTCCCCCGACGAATACGTTGCCGTCTTCAATCTGCGTGACCGCGTCCGGCTGCTTTCGGAAAACGCGCGGTACGAAAGCGCCCCGGTCACGGGCGCCCCGGAAAGCGCGTCCGAGATCGACGCCTCCTTGAGTGGCGGCACGTGGCTCTTCCTCGTCGCCCGGCCGGGTGATCCAACTGGAGAATGGAACCGCGTGCTGTGGAGGGGCGCTCGGCTCATTTTTGCCGACGCGACCGAGCGTCCGCTCACCGACTGGACCTGGACTCACGCCGATGCCTGCTGGGACAGCACCGCGGTGAAGAAAGACAAGGACGGCCGGGTCCTCGGTATTGCCGCAGAGATCCCCGCGGTTGTCGAATACACGCTGCCCCAAGGCGCCGTTCGTTTCCGCGCCAGGGGAGAAGTCCAGAGCAACGGCCGCGGCCTGGCGCCCGGGCCCGTGCGTTTCCTGGTTGTCGTGGGCACCCCCGACAACACGGCAGAAGCACCCGGTCTGCCCGTCGCCGTCCCGCTCTCCGAGCTTGGCCTCACGGGCCCAGTGCGCATCCGTGATCTCTGGACACACACCGACCTCGGTGAATTCAAAGGCGAGTTCGCGCCCGTGATCCCCTGGCACGGCGCCGGGCTTTACCGCATATCACCGGGTCCGAAACCAACCACAAAGTAGACCGGCCTCGCGGCCGTCCCACCCCACTTGGAGTGCTCTATCTCCGCCGCAGCGCGTCCTGCACCCCGAAGAACGCCGGCTTGGCCGCGTAGGTCTCGTCGAAGAGCAGCGGGTCGTCGGGGCCGAAGAAGCTGTCGATCCACGAGTAGAGATCCGTGAACCCCCAAAAAGTCACGGCCTGGCACGCGGGCTCGGCCACACAAAGGGCCACGATGTCCTGGTACTCGCGACGCTGCACCTTGAGGCGCGTGTTCTTGTCGCCCGCGACGTCCTTGATGCGCACGTCCATCTCGCTGATGTTCACCACCAGGCCCAGATCAGCGAGCCGCCGCATGTTGGCCGCTATGTCGGCGCTCGGGGGCCGGTTCTGCGCGGCCACGTGCATCTGCAGTCCCACGCCACCGATCGGTACGCCGCGCTCCTTGAGCCGGCGGACCAGGGCGTAGACCTGGTCCGACTTCGCGCCCAGGCCTTCCGCGCCGTAGTCGTTGTAGGTGAGGAGCGCAGCGGGGTCGGCTTCGTGGGCCACGCGAAAGGCCAACTCGAGGTAGCCGTCGCCCAGCCTTTGCAGGAACACGGTGTCGCGCAGGCCCGACCCACCATCGGCCACCGCCTCGTTCACCACGTCCCACACCGCGATGCGCCCGCGGTACCGGCCGACCACCGTGCGGATGTGGTTCTCCACCGCCGCCTGCAGGTCGCTCGGCGACAGGACCCTCACCCAGTCGGGCAGGGCTTCGTGCCAGATCAGCGCGTGCCCTTTCACGCGCATGCCGTTCAGTTCCGCGTAGGCCACGATGGCGTCGGCGCCCGCGAATGTGTAAACCCCCGGCGCGCGCTCGACGGGGTCCCACTTCATCTCGTACTCGGCAGTGACGTAGTCGAAGTGACGGGCGAGGGTGCGCGTGTACGCCTGCTGGTTCAGATACCCCGACTGGATGGCGGCGCCGATCCACTTGCCGACGGCGGCCGCGTCGGCGCGCAGGGGGTCGGGATCGGGCGCGGGTAACGTCGTGGCCAGGGGGTTGGGCGTGGAGTAACTTCCCGCGCCCCCACAAGCAGCGAGGCCGGGCAGGAGCATCAGAAGAAACCCAGCTCGACGCGCCATCGGATCCTTATACCATTCGCCCCCACCAGGCACCCTGCATCAAGGCGGCCCGTGACGCGCGGTGCGCAAGCGCGAGAACGGCGAGCGAGAGCCGCTTGCCAATAGTGGCTTACTTGGAATCGCGGCCGCGATCCTGTTTCCCGCCCTGAAGGATCGGATTGATCACGTGGCGAGGCGCAGGAGCGCCGATGAAAGCCTTCACGGCTGTCTTGTCGTTCAGCACGGTGGTGTCGAGCGTGCAGGAGTCGAGCAAGACCGGGTTCTTGATGCCAGCCGCCTTGCAGGCCGCGAGAGCGCGCGCGGATTGCTCCCGAGTGAGGTCGCTCGCATAGAACGGCTTCGCGGGAATGCCGAACTTGCTGGAGGTCTCCCCGGTGAACAGCGACTCTTTCGGCGGGACGCGCCAGCTTTCGGCGTAGGTATGGTAGAGATCGCGGAAGAGCACCGGTGCCTTCAGCACGACGCTGTCTGCAGTCACGAGCTCCTGCCCGTTTCCGCGGGGGCTGCCGAGCAGGCCGCGCACTGCGCTGTGGGGTGCCAGGCCCAGGCCCACGGCGACGTCGATCCATGTGCTGTTGAGCGCCGCGCGCACGCGGTTGCTGTGCTCATCCGAGATGGAATAGACGTTTCCCGCCCTCGAGATCTGCACGCCGGTCGGCCGCAGTATCGTGTCCCCGTCGGCCAATGCGGTTGCCGCGCCATCGACGTCCAGTAGCGTGGGCTCGATGGAGATGGCCACGCGAGTACTGCCCATTCGCGTCGCGACCGCCTTGTTGACCGCGGCATTCGGCCAGGTGGGAGCCCGGGACGCCTGCCGCGCCTGCACCACGAAGTCGGCCCCGTCCTGCGCCAGCACGAAGTCGCCGGAGGCCTGGAAGTCGTAGTACAAGCCGCCGAAGGTCGTGATATGCGTGTCTCCGATAGTGATCGCGTCGGCGCACGCGGCTTGTACCGAGCCCGCGACATTGCTCTGCCTGAATATGAGCGAAGGCGTTCCGGTAGGCGTCACGGGGCCCGTCAACGCGACCAGGGTGAGGTTGTTCGTCTCGCCGGTGAAGCCGCCGACGAGGCAGCCGGGCCGGTCCGCGGTTCCGCTGGTCACCGCGAGGCGCACGTCCATGGTCGTGCCGATGTTGAACTCGGCCCGCATCCCGCAGCAGGAGCCGAAGATGTTGAACTCGGCCAGCTGCCACTGGCTGCCCAAGTCGGGAAAGAAGTTGCCGCCCGGCGCCGAAAACACCGAAGGGCCGTAGGTCACGATGGCCGCGTCGTTCGCGCTCCCGCCCACGCCGGCCGCGCGCCCCCTCAGCTTCACCTGATGGACGTTGGCGATGTCGAGGGGCGTGGCGACACCTGGAGGATAGGCGTGGATGCCCAAACCGTTGACCACGCATTGGACCGGGTCCGTCGGCGTGGACTGGTACTCGCACCAGCCGTCCGAATAGGATTGGTCGGGCATGCAGCCCGCATGGTGGGGCGCGGGGCAGATGGTCCCCGGAGGCCCGTAGGGCGAGAGCCAGTACTGGATGCCCGCGCCGCCGAACGACGAAACGATGAATTGCTCCCATCCCCGGCATGTGGCCGGATTCGGCGACGCGCTGCACGCCGAGGTCGTGAAGTAATCCGTGTTCAGCTGCAGGCCATAGCCGTTCGCCGTGGGCGTGCCCGCGTAGGTCTGCGACTCGCTGGTGAGGCCGGTGATGCTGTCGAAGGACCCTTCGGCTTCCGAGATGTGGCCCGTCACCCGCGCGAGGAAATCGGTTCCATTTCCGACGACGGCGGGCCTCAGGCCTCCACCACGCCTCGGGATCTGGATCTTCACGGGCTCGGTGCTGCACGGGACTTCGCGCCACGCGGCGTCAGGATAGGTGGCGGTGAAGCACCCTTTCCTGGGCTGCGGCGTATGGAGGATCTTCTGGCGCCACGTCTCGATCTCCACGTCGGTAGGCTTGCCGGCGTCGGCGCTTTGGGCCGCCGTCTTGTCCGCCCCCGACGAAGTACCGCTCGGC
>JANMVV010000280.1:0-6626 GCA_031392925.1 Vicinamibacteria bacterium | reverse complement strand
TTGAGGCTCGATCCGAACCGGACACTCAAGAGTGGGTCGCGAGGCGCAACCTCCGACCGGGGCCATCAACGTTTCCGAAACACGCTCATCGTCTCTCAGTTCGCCTTCGCGATGGTCCTGCTTGCCGGCGGTTCCCTCTTCGCGCGCGGCATCTACGACGCGAACCACAAGGACTACGGCTGGAAATCCGACCACGTTGTCACCGGCACCGTGCTCCTCCCGGCGTCCGCGTACCCGGGCGGCAAAGAGATCGCGGCCTTCGAGCGCCTCGCTCTGGAACGCCTCGAGGGGTTGCCCGGTGTCGAATCCGCGAGCATCTCCGCGTCCATGCCCTTCCTCGGTCTGGCCGACCCCCGCAAGTACATCGTCGCAGGACGCGAGGCGCCCAAGCCCGGCCAGGAGCCGGTCGCCACGACCAACGGCGTCAGTCCCCACTTTTTCGGGACCATCGGGACGCGCGTGCTCAACGGCCGCGTTTTCAACGATGGCGACACCCTCGCTTCGCCGAAGGTGTTCATCATCAACCAGGCCATGGCTCGCGGTCTTTTTGGAAATGAGAGTCCGCTGGGGCGGCGCGTCGCGCGAGCGGGCGGGAAGACCACCGAATGGGGAGAGATCGTGGGCGTCGTCGGCAATGTGCAATCGATCTTCCCGGATCGGATCCCGGTCGCCTACCAGCTCTACCAGCCGCTGGCCCAGGAACCCCAGCCCGTCGGGGAGATTGCCGTCCGTACCAGCGGCGCCGCGCCGTCGACACTCGTCGACAGCATCCGCACGACCATGGCCTCCCTTGACGCCGACCTGGCGTTGCGCCAACTCCAACCCGCCGATATCTCGATCGCGACGGCTAACTTCTCATGGCAGATCGTCGGCAGATTGCTTTCCTTCCTGGCCGTGCTCGGGGTCGGTCTCGCCTCGCTCGGCATGTACGGCGTCATCGCCCGCACCATGGCGGAGCGCACCACCGAGTTCGGTATCCGCGTGGCGCTAGGGGCGCAGATCCGGGACATCACGCGTCTTGTGCTCACGTCCGGGGCCAGACTCGCGATGGCCGGTTCGGTCCTTGGCCTTGTGGGCGCGGTTGGAGTATCCCGCCTCATCGCGTCAGGATTCCCCGGAATGCGCACCGACAGCGTTCCTGTCATCACCGGCGTGACCCTCCTTCTCATCGGCATCGCCCTTCTCGCCTCCTGGCTTCCGGCAAGACGAGCCGCACGGGTCGACGCCACGATCGCGTTGCGCGCCGAATGACAGTCGCACCGCCAGGCCAGAGGCCGCGGCGATCCGCCCTCCTGGCGGCGCGGGGGCGGGGATCTTCTGGACATCGAGCCGCACCCGGACCCCAATCCGCCCGCACCTCCCCTAACCTCCACAGGTGCGCAAAACCGAAACCGGCCTGAGCCTCTCCGCCACCGATCTCTCCAACTCCCTCGCCTGCCGCCAACTCACCGGCCTCGACATGAGCGTGGCGCTCGAAGGCCGCAAGCGCCCTTTTCGAAACGACCCCCTCGGCGACATCCTGCGAGAGCGAGGCCTCGCCCACGAGAAGGCCTACGTCGACCACCTCAAGGCCGAGGGCTGCGCGGCCCTCGACCTGAGCGACATCAAAGACCCAGAAGACGCCGCGGCCAGAACCCTCGAGGCCATGCGCGCAGGCCAGGACGTCATCGTCCAGGGCGCTCTCCTTGAAGATGATGGCCGCTGGTACGGCCGCCCCGACGTCCTGCTCCGCACCGGGAAGCGGGGGACATGGCCCTGGTCCTACGAAGCGGTGGACACCAAGCTCGCGCAGGAAACCCGCGGCGGCACCATCCTCCAGCTCAGCTTCTACTCAGACCTCCTCCGAATCGCTCAGGGCACAGAGGCCGAGCACTTCCGCGTCGTCACCCCGCGCAGCGGGCCCGCGGGCGAGACCTACCGCACCGCCGACTACGCCGCCTACTTCCGCTCCGTGCGCGCCCGGCTCGAGGGCACCACGGCGCAGACCCCCAGCGAGGTCATCGCGAACAGCTACCCCGAACCCGTCGACCACTGCGACGTGTGCGCCTGGTACAAGGAGTGCGACACGAAGCGTCGCAAGGACGATCACCTGTCGCTGGTCGCGAACGCGTCACGCAGCCAGAGGCGCGAGCTGGAAGCAAACGGCATCACCACCCTCGAAGCCCTGGCCCGGTGCGCCGAAATCACCTTCAAGCCAACGCGCGGCGCCGTCGACACCCTCGAGCGAGTGCGCGACCAGGCGAGAGTGCAGTTCGAATCCCGCGGCCAGAAAACCCCGCGGCACGAGCTTCGGCCCTTCAAGAAGGACGAGGGCTTCCATCTCCTGCCCGAGCCCACCCAAGGCGACGTCTTCCTCGACCTCGAGGGCGACCCCTTCGCGGCCGAAGGCGGACGCGAGTACCTCTTCGGCATCGTCACGCTGGACGACGCGAGCATGCCCGTCTATCACTCCTGGTGGGCGATGACGGAGGCGCTGGAGAAGCAGGCCTTCGAATCGGTGATGGACTTCATCGACGACCTGCGCGTGGAGCACCCGCGGATGCACATCTATCACTACGGGCACTACGAGCCGACCAACTTCAAGAAGCTCATGGGCCGCCACGCCACCCGCGGCGAGAAGGTCGACGAGCTGCTGCGCGGCGGGCACTTCATCGACCTGCTCGAAGTCGTGCGCCAGGGCCTCATCGCCGGCGTCGAGAGCTACTCCATCAAGCAGCTCGAGCCTCTCTACGGTTTCGTGCGGGAGGTGCCGCTCGAGACGGCGCGGTCGGGCCTGCGCCAGATGGAACGCGGCCTCGAGACGGGGATCCTCGACATGCCGGCCGAGGTGAGGGACATAGTCGCGGGCTACAACCAGGACGACTGCGTCTCCACCCTGCGACTCCGCGACTGGCTGGAAGGCCTCCGAGCCGCGGCCATCGCGAACGGCGCGGACCTCCCGCGCCCCGAGCCGGGGGAGTCGAAGGCATCGGAGAAGGTCTCAGAGAAGGCGAAACGCGTCGAGGCCCGCCGCGCCGAACTGCTCGCGGGTGTCCCCGCCGAGCGCGCCGATCGAAGCGCGGAGCAGCAGGCCCGCTGGCTCCTCGCGTACATGCTCGACTGGCACGCCCGCGAAGGGAAGGCTTCGGCATGGGAATACTTCCGGCTGAGGGACATGCCGGAGGAGGACCTCATCGAGGAACGCCAGGCCCTCTCCGGCCTGAAGTTCGTCAAGCACGTCGGTGTCGTCATGAGCCCCAGGACGGGCAAGCCAACGAGTTACGTGATCCATCGCTACCAGTACCCGGACCAGGAGATGGAAATCCGCGCCAAGGACGAGCTCAAGACCCGCGTTGGCAAAGCGTTCGGCACCGTGGTCGCCGTCGATCGCAAGCGCCGAACCATCGACGTCAGCAAGGGTCAGGGGCAGCGCGAGAACCACCCCGAGTGGCTGTTCGCGCACACCAATCGAAACCCCAGCGTGATGGAGAAGGCCATCGACCGGATCGCCGAGGATCTGTTCGCGAACCCCGCCGCGGCGAGCCTCCTCCTCGCCGAACCCCCTAAGCTCAAGTCGGTCCCTTTCGAACCCCTCGCCACCGAGACCGCGGTTCAATTCGCGGTCCGGGCCGTCCGCGACATGGAAGACGGCGTCCTCGCGATCCAAGGCCCGCCCGGCGCGGGCAAGACGTTCACCGGCGCCACCATCATCCGCGACCTCGTGAAGCAGGGGAAGAAGGTCGGCGTCATGGCCACCAGCCACAAGGTGGTGCTGAACCTCCTCGAAGCGGTCCTCGACCTGACCCCGCAAGACAAAATCGCCATCGCCCACAAGGGAGACGACGATCAAATGGAGGGAGCGCACCCAGGCATCACCCAGCTCGCCAACAATGCCGAGGCGCTCAAAGCCCTTCAGGATCGCACCGCCAGCGTGGTGGGCGGCACGGCCTGGCTGTGGGCGCGCGAAGAGTTCGCGAAGTCCATCGACGTGCTGTTCGTCGACGAGGCCGCCCAGATGTCCCTCGCCAACGTCCTCGCGGCCTCCCACGCGGCGAGCCGCGTCGTCCTCCTCGGCGACCCTCAGCAGCTCGAACAGCCGAAGAAGGGCTCTCACCCGGAAGGCGTCGACGCCTCGGCTCTCGGCCACATGCTCGGCGATCACCTTACGATGCCCGAAGACCGCGGCATCTTCCTTCCCATCACGTGGCGCCTCGCGCCGAAGCTCGCGAGCTTCACGTCCGAACTGTTCTACGAAGGCCTCCTCACGTCCAAGCCCGGCCTCGAGAACCAGGCGCTCACGCGGACCGGCGACCTCGATGGCGGCGGCCTCCGCCTCCTCGAAGTCCCACACGAAGGCAACCGCAATTCGTCCGAAGAGGAAATCGACGCGATCGAAGCCCTGGTCTCGCGACTCACCAAAGGCGCCGCCCAGTGGATCAACGAGAAGCGCGAGGCCAAGCGCGTCTCGGGCGAAGACATTTTGGTGGTGGCCCCCTACAACGCCCAGGTGACCCGACTCGCGGAACGACTCGCCCCGACTGGCGCCAAGGTCGGCACAGTCGACAAGTTCCAGGGCCAGGAAGCCGCGATCGTCATCTATTCGATGGCGACATCACGCCCCGAAGACGCCCCCCGCGGCATGGAGTTCCTGTATAGCCTGAACCGCCTCAACGTCGCCACGTCCCGCGCCCGATGCACGGCCATCCTCGTCATGAACCCGCGTCTCTTCGAGCCCGAGTGCAAGACGCCGCGACAGATGCGGCTGGCGAATGCGTTGTGCCGGTTCAGGGAGATCGCGGGGCCTCGCAACCCCGTCTGAACGCGCTCGAGAGCAAAGATGACGAAGCAGTGAGATGCTTTAGGAGTGAGATTGAATTCGGTGATCGGCTGATGCTCGTCTCCTGTGCCTCCTGCGGCAAGCGGATCTCTGATCGCGCGCCCGCGTGCCCGTTCTGCAAAGCCACGCCGAACGCCGGCCCTCCAGCGGAGAGCGCGCCCCCGACGGTCCCTGTGGTGAGCGCCCCCGCTCCGCCCACGGCTCCCGTGGTGGCTGTCCCCGTCGCGCCGACACCTCCGGTGGTGACCGCTCCCGCTGCCCCGCCGGTTCCGCCAGTAAGGGTTCCCTTTCCGCCGACGGATGACCCGACCGCGACCCTCCCACCATCTCCTGCTCTCTTTCTCCGCCCGGCGCCCGCCCCGCCCCCCCCGCCGGTACAGGCACCCGTCCTGGCCGCGCCGGCTCCACCGCCCGAGGAACCAAAGCCATCGCCGCACCCCGACCCCCACCGCGTGGCCCTCGAGGCCGCGGAGCATTTCAACGCCCTGAGGTTCGAGGACGCGCTCACCACAATCAATCGGTTGCTCAGCACGGAGCCCCGCAACGGGGAGGCTCTCAACACGCTCGCCCAGGCCCTGTTCAAGCTCGGGCGGCGGGAAGAGGCCGCGCACGCCATCGTGAAGGCCATCGAGGCCTCTCCGGATTCCGTGGCATCGTGGCTCAACAAGGCGGTGATGGAGCAGGAGGAGGGCAAAGCGAAACAGGCGTGTCGTTCCGCAATGGACCTCGTCGAGATCGCCCAGCACACCGAGACGGAGTCCCCTTTCGTAGACCAGGGGCGGCAGATGATCGCGGCCTTCGAGGCGACGGGCGCGTTCCCGAATGCACGCGGGTACCTCGGCTGGCTGGGCTTAGGTTGCGCGAACATGAAGGCGGGGCGAGCCGAGGCCGCGCTCGAATTCTTCGACCGGGCGATCGACGCCGCTTCGGGCAAGCCCGATGGTTTCCGGTGGAAGGGAAAGGCCCTCACGCAACTCGATCAGCTGGATGAGGCGCTCGCTCTTTTCGACACCGCCCTGGAGCTTGCCCCGAACGATCCCGAGGTCCACCACGATCGCGGCATGGCCTTCCTCATTTTGGGCGACACCGACCGCGCGATGGAGGCCTTCGATGCCGCTCTCGCGATCGATCCCCATCACCCGGCATCGCTCAAGGAGAAACGGGAATTCGATCCTAGGTGAAACAAGCGGGGCTTGCCCGTCGAGCCCCGTCCGGACCTCCCCCATGCCGCCCGAGTGCATCCCCGGCCCGGAGCCCGGCTCGGACCCGTACGAATATCGCGACGAGTAATCCCAAGAAGCGGCCGAACAACATCGCGAACCAAGTCGATGCTGGGCGTCGGCCCGGACGTGGCCCCCACTACCAAGGCCGTGCTGTCCGTCTCGCGCCCCACTACGTCATTGCGAGGCCCCAGTCCGTAGGCTGTGGGCCGAAGCAACCCCGTCCCCCCAACTACCATCCCGCAACTCCGCCTCCGCGCCATCGATCTGGGTGAACGGAAACTGGCGGCTGACGTTCGAGTTTCAAGATGGACACGTCCACGATCTGGACTACGAGGATTACCACTAATGACCATGCACAACCCACCCCACCCCGGCGAGTTCATCAGCGTCATGTACCTCGAGCCCCACGGCATCAGCGGCCGTCAGCTCGCCGCGAAGCTCAACGTTGCCCCTTCCACTGTGAATCGCGTCCTCCTGGGCACGAGCGCCGTCAGTCCGGAGATGGCCTTGCGCCTCGCGAAGACCCTCGGCAGGTCGCCGGAGAGCTGGCTTTCGCTCCAGCACAGCTACGACCTCTGGCAGGCACG
>JANMVV010000272.1:0-13330 GCA_031392925.1 Vicinamibacteria bacterium | reverse complement strand
TCGGCGGTGATGATGTTGAAGTTGCCGGTGGTGGTGATGAAGAGGTCGGCGGTCGCGACGTACTCCTCGAGGGTCTTGACCTCGAAGCCTTCCATGGCCGCCTGCAGCGCGCAGATCGAGCTGCACCAGAACCACGCGAAGTACGAGAACAAGGTCTACATGCTGCCGAAGAAGCTGGACGAGGAAGTGGCGCGTCTCCACCTCGACAAGCTTGGCGTGAAACTCACCAAGCTCACGAAGGAGCAGGCGGAGTACATCGGAGTCCCGGTGGAAGGCCCGTACAAGCCGGATCACTACAAGTACTAGCCAGTTCCGTTGATGCGTGAAGAGCGCCCGAAAGGGAGGGTCGAAGGAATCGGTGGCGTGCTCAGGATCGAGACGCGATCGGGTCAGGGCTTTGCCGGTGGTCCTGGAAGCCGTGCGACTGGGCGCGCGCGGCTTCCTGCTGAAGGGACGGTCAAGAATCAGGCGTCGAGCATCCTCGGAGTTATTTAGGCCCATAGACTGCTCGGCCATGGAACTGTCGTTTCTGAGGCTCCCTCCTTCTTTGGACCTCGCCGACCAGGTGGAGAACTTCTGGTTCATGCGCGGCCCTAGTCCCGCGGCGATGCCCGAGGGACATCGCATTCTTCCCGATGGATGCATGGAGTTCATCTTCCAGCTTGGCGATGCTTTTCGCGAACGCCGGCTCGCCGGCTCCTGGCGGCTGCAGGAGCATCTCCTCTTCGTCGCGCAGATGGAGCGGAGCGTGGACATTCAACCGACCGGGCTTATCGACACCGTGGGGATTCACTTTCGTCCCGCCGGGGTCGCGGCCTTCGTCTCTGGAGACCTCAGTCGTTTCCTGAATCGACTCGTGCCCCTTGAGCGCTTGGTTGATGAAGACCTGAGCTCTCTCGTGAAGCGACTCCGCGCCGCGCGCACGCCGGAGCGCAAGGCAGTCGTTCTGGAGGCCTTCCTCCAGGCCCGGCGCGGGCCGGGCGACCCGCTGATTTCGAAGGCCGCCACCCGACTCTCAAATGACACGGGCCCTGTCGATCTGGATTCCGCAGCCCGTGATCTTGGGTTGAGCGTTCGCCAGTTTCGACGTCGATTCGAGAGCGTGGTTGGAATCGCCCCCAAGCGCTTCACTCGCCTCGTGCGCTTTCAGCGGGTCTTTGAGCGCCGGCAGGAACGCGACGCGCGCGCATGGTCGCAGGTCGCCCTCGACTGCGGCTACTACGATCAGGCTCATTTCAACCGCGACTTTCGCGCCTTCACGGGCGCAAAGCCTCGCGACATCTTGAAGAACCCCGATCCGCTCACTGAATTTTTCCTGTCCGTTTCGTCCAAGACAGCGAAGCGCCGACGCGGCTAGCGTCCACTCTCGCGACACTCGGGTCGCGGTCAAGGAGATCTCATTCACCATGCTTGCCACCTTCGCCCTCGCTCTTCTCGCGGCTGCCGGCCCCCAGGATCTCGCTTTCATGAAGGGAGCCTGGGAGGGCGGCCCTCCGGGAATGAAGTTCGAAGAACGCTGGACGGAAGAGGCCGGCGGCTTGATGCTCGGCGTGGCGCGCACGACCAAGGGGGCGCGCGCGATCGCCTTCGAGTTTCTCCGGATCGAGTTCCGCAGCGATGGCGTCTTCTACGTGGCCCAACCGGGCGGCCGGCCGAAGACGGAATTCAAACTAACGGCGTCAGATGGGAAGTCCGCGACCTTCGAGAACCCCCAGCACGATCATCCGAAACTGATCCGCTACTCGCTTCTTCCTGACGGATCGCTCAAAGCAGAGCTGGAGGGCGCCGAAGGGAAGCAGGCCTTCGCCTTCAAACCTGTGCAGCGTTAGCGCAAACCTACGCTCTCCACCGCGGCTCGATTTCCTCCGTCACCGCGCCTTCGAGAAGCGGCCACGCGGTGGGCGCGTCCGTCAGTCCGCGAGCGGTCACACGTCTGAAAGAATGCAGGGCGATCCGCCATGGAACGATTTGGATATCCTGCGGATGAGCGCCCTGAGGAGACCGCGAACCATGCCAGTTCCGCTTGAGCTCAGCGATCGAGTGAGGCCCAACGAGGACCTGAGCCGAGCCCCGGTGGCCGACCGGCCGCGAAGTCAACCTGCAGGGCACCGCGAAGACCCGCTCTCCAGCCAGCAACGCCGGCTCTCCGTTTAACCTTGTCGGTCTCATGCCCGAAACACTCCCCAGCCAGACCGTGATTCGGTGGCGCGACGCGTTGCGGCTGCCCAGTGTCACCTTGGGCCCACGCGCGCTCGATGACTACGAGATGCTGTCGTCGGGCGGTTTTGCGCCGCTCATCGGATTCATGGGAGCGGCAGACTACGCCTCGTGCCTCGGCACCATGCGGCTCTCAAACGGCAGCCTCTTCCCCATCCCGATCACCCTTCCCGTCGAGCACCCTGTGGAACAGGGATCGAGAGTTGCCCTCGCGCATCCGCGCGGGGAGGTCCTCGCGATGCTGGACGTGGATGAGACCTTTGAGATCGATCCCGAGGCCGAAGCCCGCGCGTTGTTCGGGTCGGTGGACCGGGCGCATCCGTATGTGACGGAGATCCTCGGTGGGACGAGGCTACGGATCGGTGGCAAGCTCACTCCCCTTCGACCTTCGCCGCATGCTGATTTTGCCGCGCTGCGTCTTGGCCCCGCGGAAGTTCGTCAGCGACTCGCCGCTCTGGGCCGAACGAACGTGGTCGCCTTTCAGACCCGAAATCCCCTTCACCGTTCTCACGAGGAGCTCATCAAGCGGGCGGCTCGCGATCACCAGGCCACGGTCCTTCTTCATCCCGTCGTGGGGCTTACCAAGCCCGGCGACATCGACCACTTCACCCGCGTGCGCACCTATCTCTCGCTGGTTGGGAACCACTTCGACCCCGGATCAATGGTCCTCGCCCTGCTTCCGCTGGCCATGCGAATGGCGGGACCGCGC
The DNA here is from genome assembly GCA_031392925.1 of Vicinamibacteria bacterium. GTDB lineage: Bacteria > Acidobacteriota > Vicinamibacteria > Fen-336 > JAGNNV01 > JAGNNV01. The sequence continues at coordinate 10,404 of JANMVV010000272.1, read as the reverse complement.
GAAGCCCTGCTCCACGCGATCATCCGAAAAAACTATGGCGCCACGCACTTCATCGTGGGACGCGATCACGCAGGCCCGGGGCCGGATTCCAAAGGGCAACCGTTCTTCGGTCCGTATGCCGCGCAGGACCTCGTAAGAAAGCACGCGCAGGAGATCGGGATCGTCATGGTTCCATTCCGGGAGATGGTCTACGTTGAGAGTGAAGACCGGTTCGAGGAAGAGGACAAAGTTCCGAAAGGCGCGCGCCTTCGGTCCCTTTCCGGGAGCGAGGTGAGGCGCCACCTTGCGGAAGGACGCCCTCTCCCTCCGTGGTTTACGCGACCGGAGACGGCTGCGCTGCTTCAGAAGGCTCATCCGCCTCGCCTCGACCAGGGCTTCTGCGTCTGGTTTACCGGGCTCTCCGGGGCGGGGAAGTCCACGACGGCCGAGGCCCTTCACGCCCTGCTCATGGCAGAGGGTCGCACGGTGACCATGCTCGACGGCGACGAAGTCCGGCTTCATCTATCGAAGGGTCTTGGTTTCTCCCGCGAGGATCGGGACACAAACATTCTCCGTATCGGCTACGTAGCCTCCGAAGTGGTCCGCCATCGGGGCGTGGCCATCTGTGCCGCCATCAGTCCTTTTCGGGAGGCCCGGGACGCCTGCCGCGCTCTCATGGGCGAGGCCTTCATCGAAGTCTTTGTCGATACCGATCTCGCGATCTGTGAGAGCCGCGACGCCAAGGGGCTCTATGCCAAGGCTCGCGCGGGTGAACTGAAGGGGTTCACCGGAATTGATGACCCCTACGAGAAACCCCAGTCACCTGAAGTCTGGCTTTCGGATCCCCTCGCCCCGCCAGCTGAGAATGCTCTCACCATCGCCCGGGTTCTCGCGGCGAAGGGATTCCTGGCCTGAGCACGGGCCTGGTCAGCATGAAGGCTGCGGTCCGCCAGGGAATTCCTTCGGGCCAGCGCCACTGCGGCGTGGTGGTTTCGAAGTGGACAGGCAGGAATGACTCGCGCGCGCACCGTCGCGGGGGTGAAAGAACCTCTGCACGCACATCGGCGCGGGGGATCGGACGCGAAGGGCGGTGGATCAACCTAACCAGCCGCACGTCTCGTCGAACTAGGGCTAACCGGCGCTGATGGGTCCGCCCGCTGCCCCCTGCTAGCGTGGACGACGTGCTTGAGAGACTCCGATTGAGGCCGGTCGCGCTGCTCCTTGCGGCCCTGGTGGTGAGCGCGTGCGAGTCCTCCTCTCCCGACCCGGTCAAAAACCTTACCATCGGGATGCCCACGCCCTCGCCAGGCAGCGTCATCCCGCTCGCCCTGAACGGATCGCAGTATTTCGTGGCGCGCGGTTCCGGCCTTTTTTCCGTTCCGATCACGGTCACGTCCGATCGCGATGTTCCCTTCGCGCAGTTGTATGTGTATCTGTATGACGGGAGCCCGGGGCTTGGATACTGCGGACAGAATCTTCCTGACGCGCCCACATGGGGACCCTTCTCCAAGGGTCAGACGGTGTCGGTGACCATCAGCGGTTGGCAGGTCTCCCACACGCCCTGCCAGGTCACCACCATCCGCGCGTGGCTTCACACCAGGAACACCGGTCTCCTCATTCCACCGACCGACGCCGAAACCGTAGCCACCGGGAGCCTGACCGTCAATTACACCTTCCGTTAGATAACCGGCCGGTACTCGATTGAGTCGCACGTAGCACAATCGAAATCGCTGAGAACTCGAGGGAGTGCGTACCTCCGGCCTGCGTCTGTGTTCTCCCTTCCCTCCTCACCATGATTCGCGGGTACGCGACGTTTCGCCATGCTCGAGGTTCAGCGGCGCGGACCACGCGCCGTACGAAAGCCCGCCCAGGTCGGTCAGCCCACCGGTCGCCAGGGACAGTTACGGTGTGGGTGCTTCGGGCGTTACCTCGACGAACGCGTCGTACAGGCCGCTGCCTCCGCCCCAGTCCGTCGGTTCCTCGCCGGTCAGCATGTTGACCGACTGCCGAACCCCCGCGGCATCGTGGAGGCCGCCGTACGGCATCCAGGCCACACCCGGGCGAACGCGGTCGGACACCCGGCAGACGGCCTTAAGCTCGCCTCGCTCGCTCCGCACCCACACGAGCTCACCGTCTTTGAGACCGCGCCGCCGCGCATCGTCTGGGTGAAGGTCAATGGCGAGCAGGCCCGCCCGACGACGATGGCGCTCCATATGGCCATAGCCCGAATTCATGAAGTGGAGCGTCTTACCCGAGATCAGTTGCAGACCCGACCCGGTCGCGATCGCGCCCGACGAAGGCAGCGGATCGAGGCCCTGCGCCTCCAGTGACTCGGAGAACAGCTCGGCCTTGCCCGACGGCGTTGGAAACCCGCCGTTCGCGAAGGGGCGCCAGTCGTCCGGCCGATTCAAGCGGACATGGCCTTCGTTCCATAGACGCTCGTAGGTAATCCCATCGAGCCACGGATGCCCGCTCGAAAGCGCCGCGCGCAGCATCGACTCATCGCTCTCGAAGAGCCAGGGCTCGGTGCGCCCGAGGGCCGCGGCCAGCCGCCGGAACAGCTCGGTGTTAGAGACGGACTCCCCGAGAGGCTCGATGGCGGGCCGGTTCAAAGCCAGATACAGATGCCCCCACGCGGGCGCCAGGTCCAGATGCTCGATCTGGCTCGTCGCGGGCAGGACGTAGTCCGCGTAGAGAGCGGTGTCGGTGACGAACAGATCGTGGACCACGGTGAACAGATCCTCGCGTCGCAGACCCTCGCAAACCTCGCGCTGATTCGGCATGGACACGACCGGATTGGCCCCATAAACCATCAGGGCGCGCACGGGCGGAGAGAGCCGGCGATCGCACAGGTCCTTGCCCAGGTCGCGCATGTTCAGCGTGCGGACACCTTGCTTGTGGACCTCAGGCATCTCGACGCGATCCATGTCGAGAACACCGAACTGCAGCGCGTGGGTCGATCGGGCGAGCCCGCCGCCGCGATGCCGCCACGCCCCGCTCAGCACGGGCAGGCAGGCGAGGGTACGGAACTGCATGGCGCCGTTCTTGTGATGCTCGAGACCGATGAGCGGACGCAGCAGCGACGGCTGCGTGGTCGCGTACTCGCGCGCGAACCGTTCGATTTCCTCAGCCGATAGACCGATGACCGTCGCCACCGCGGCCGGCGCGTATTCGCGAACGCGGGCGACGAGTGCTTGGTATCCGACCGCGTATCGCGAGACGTAATCCTCGTCCACCAGGCGATCGCGCACCATGACGTGCATCATCGCGAGGGCAAGCGCCGCGTCGCTTCCCGGCTTGACCTGCAGGTGCCAGTCGGCCGCCTCCGCCGTGCGCGTGCGAACCGGGTCAACGACAACCAGCCTGGCCCCACGGCTCTGCGCTTCGCGCACATAGGGCCAATAGTGCAGATTGGTGACGATGGTGTTGGTACCCCACAGCACGATGAAACGGCTGTGAACGATCTCCTCGGGATCGATACCCGAGCCCACGCCGATCGTGGTGCTCATACCCGCCGCGGCGACACCGCCGCAGATGGCCCGCTGCAACTCACAGCAACCCATCGAGCCGAACAGGCGCCGGTCGATCGACGCCATCTGAATCAGGCCCTGCACTCCGGCGGAGCTGTAGGGCAGGATCGCCTCCGCGCCAGACTCTTCGATGATTTGCTTCCATCGCGCGGCGATGTCGGAGAGCGCGTCGTCCCAGGTCACGCGCTCAAAGCGCCCCTCTCCCTTCGGGCCGACGCGCTTCATCGGATGACGCACGCGCTCGGGGTGATAAACCCGCTCGAGGTAGTGGTTGACCTTCGCGCACAGGCCGCCGCGGGTGAAGGGATGCGATGGGTCCCCTTCGAGCCGCGTGGCCTTGCCGCCCTGGACCTCCACCACCCACCCGCACGTGTCGGGGCAGTCGTGGCCGCAGGCTCCACGGATGGTCCGAGAGGCTTGGCTTGGCTCGATCATGGGCGATACCCGGGCGCCCGGCAACACCGCCCGAGCTTTCGCGCGAGAAGGGGCAGCGCATCGGCCCCTTCCGGGGGCGTGACGAACATCCACACGTCCGTGTGTTTCGCCTCCCGCATCAGCTTGGCGATCGTGTGAAGGCGATCCGTGCCGTCGGGGCCGCGAAGACGCTGCTTGAACTCCCGCCGCGAAATGTCCTCGTCCCACAGAAAGCAGGGTCGATTCTCCTCGTCGATGAGGTCGGGTGAAAGGGGCGCATGGCCTCGCGAGCTTACTGCGGCTGCTCCGAAAGGCCGCTTTTACTCGTCTCCCCCAACCCCAGGTCAGGAGCCCCGGATGAGCGTCGGCGTGATCGGCGCTTCACGTACCCGCGGCTTGGGAGCGCTGGGGATGAAGCCCCGCTCGCGGTTAGCGCAGCTACGCCTGGGTGGGCATGTCCATGCCGGACCACAGGTTCGCGGAGTTGATCGCGGGCGCGCTGCTGGCCTTGAGATAAAGGAACAACTGCATGCGGTAGGCGACGCATCCACCGAGCACGAGGTTCGTCAGAAAGGCGCCACGCGACGTCTTGTTGCTGTCGAAGTCCGTGACCTCGGCGCGGAAGTCGGCGTCGGTCAGTTCAGTCAGCAGATCCGCGTACTCGGCGCGCTGGGCCGCGATCGCATCCTTCGCCTGTTCGAAGCTCCGTTCCTTCGAGGCCGCCTCCGCCCTGGTCCAGATCTCGAAATCGCTCGTGTTGGCGAGACTCCAGCGAATGATCGTCGGTCCCATCATGCTGATGTAGCGAATCAGTTCCAGCGTGCTTCGCTGGGAAGCGCTTGGCCGGTAATCAAAATGCGCCGGGGCGGCCTTGTTCACCAGATGGACCACGAGACGGACCACGAGACGGACTTCGTTCTGCAACGACGCGATCAGTTCGGCTTTGGACAGGACCATGGGACATTCCTCTTCAAAAATCGGGATGGGAATCGGACGCCGACCTGCATTACTGCTCGGCCGATCCATCATAACGTTGGCGCGATCCGGCCCGGGTTTTCCGGCCACGGCATCTCCTGGGCTCTCCGAACCTGGGAATCGTCCGCGAAGTAATGGTGAAGGGGCGGCTTGAGCCTATTGACGCCCGATCGGAAATTTTCTGATCCAGCATCGGCCATCTTCGATCAGGATCAGCGCGCCCGCGGCCAGCTCCTCCGAGCGCTTCTCGATGACCGCTCCGAGATGGTTGTTCACCGAGATAGGCTGCTCGTTCGAAAGCCGGAAGATCACGACACTTGGTCGGTCCATAACACCGAGGGCGAGGGTCTCGCCGAAATCGAGATCGAAGGTCAGTACAAAAGATAGCAAGCACTCAACTCGGAGACATGGCTAGTATCTTCAAGTCCCAGATTCGTTCTGTGGAACACACTCATGGAGGTCAGATCACGGTGAAGGTTCTAGTCGCCGACAAGTTCGAGGAAACGGGTCTCGCCGGTTTGCGGGCCGTGGGTTGCGATGTGCTCTACGAGCCCGAACTCGCGGGCGATTCCCTGCGCGCACGCCTCTCAGAGTCGTCCGCCGATGTCCTCGTCGTTCGCTCGACCAAGGTGGGCGCCTCCGAGATCGAGCAGGCGACCAGACTCGGCCTGATCGTCCGAGCGGGCGCCGGTGTCAACACCATCGATTTGAAAGCCGCGTCGTCACGGGCGATTGCCGTGTCGAACTGTCCCGGCAAGAACGCGATCGCGGTGGCTGAACTGACATTCGGGCTGATCCTCGCCCTCGATCGGCGCATCGCCGATCAGACCGCGGATCTCGTTCGCGGGGTCTGGAAAAAGACCGAATACGGAAAGGCGCGCGGCCTCGCCGGGCGTACGCTTGGGGTGCTGGGGCTCGGCCCCATCGGCCGGGAAGTGACCCGGCGCGCGCAGGCCTTCGGCATGCGCGTGGTCGCCTTCTCTCGTTCACTGAACGACACTTCCGCACGGGGGTTGGGGGTCACCGCGGCCCGTTCGATTCATGAAGTGGCCATGGCTGCGGACATCGTGACGGTTCACCTGGCCCTGACCAGGGAAACCCGCGGCCTTCTCGATGCCGCGTTCTTCGGCGCCATGCAAACGGGCGCCTTCTTCGTGAATACGAGCCGGGGAGAAGTTGTCGATGAGGCCGCGCTGCTCGCGGCCGTCCGAGACCGAGGCCTGCGCGCCGGCCTCGACGTCTTCTCTCGCGAACCCGAAGGGGGCTCTAGCACTTTCGAGGATCCCATCATCAAGTTCCCGGGGGTCGTCGGCACTCATCATGTGGGCGCTTCCACGGAGCAGGCTCAGAACGCGATCGCGGAGGAAGCGGTTCGCATCGTCAGCACCTTCAAGACCACGGGACAGGTCCCCAATGCGGTGAATCTCGCGGATCGGACGCCATCCACCCATCTCCTGACCGTCCGGCATCGCGACCGCGTCGGAGTTCTGGCTCACGTCTTCAGTGAACTCAAGGCCGCTGGGATCAACATCGGACAGGCGGAGAACGTGGTCTTCGCCGGGGCCGAAGCGGCGAGCGCGCGCATTCAGATGAGCCGTGAGCCGGATGCCGCGGTGCTTCAGCGCATCCGCGAGGGCTGTACGGACGTTCTCTCGCTCTCGATCACGCCGCTCTAGAAGCAGGGTCTACCAACCCGCCTCCGACACCCCGGCGAACGCGGACCGCAGTCCCGAGCAGACCAATGTGATAGGAACCCGGTGATGGAATGCAGCGTCAAGATCGAGCACCTTCAGCCCCGGCTGCTGGCCGCGGTTCGCCGAACCGCCCCACCGGCTGAGATTCCCACCGTCTTCAAGCCTGCGCTCGATCTCGTCTGGGAGTTTCTCGGCAGGCACAAGGGTCTCCGCACCGATGGGCACAACGTCTTCCTCTACCACCACGTGGAGAGGCCTGTGTCGGGAATGCCGGTCGACTTCGGAGTGGAAGTGACGCGAAACTTCGATCCGGAGGGCGAGGTTCGCTGCGTTGAGACGCCCGCGGGCGAGGCGGCCGTACTGGTACACCGCGGCCCGTACGGCGGGCTCCCGAAAGCCCACGCCGCGCTGCATGCCTGGTGCGCCGCGAACGGGCGGACCATCGGCGCCAGAAGCCTCGAGATCTACGGCGACTGGTCGAGTGATCCGCGGGCGCTCGAGACCACCATCCAATATCTGTTGCGCTGAGTCGGATCTTCGAGAGGGCCCCCGCGCGTTTGGCAAGTTGTTGTGGCAAGTCCACGAACCGCGGCATTGAGCGCGCAACCGAAGCGCGAATCGAGTAACGAGGACGGAATATGCTGCCCCGGATGCGCCTCCCATGGGTCGGACTTGCTTCGATACTCGTTGCTCTGACCACCGTCGGCGGGGAATCCCGCGCCATACCGACCGTGCCGTTGGAGGATCGCGTCGACCCGCTCATCGGCAGTGCCGGAAGGGGCAGCACCATGCCCGGCCCAGCCCTGCCCCACACCTCGATCTATCCAAGCCCGGACACCCTCAATCCGACCCCCGGCGGCTACAAGGCCACCGAGCCGATCGTGGGCTTCTCGCAACTGCATACGCAGGGCACGGGAGGAAATCCGTCGTACGGCAATTTTCTCGTTACACCCTGGCATGCGCTGGCGATCGCCGAGGTCGACCACGCGTCGCCGAAGTCAGGCGAGGTCGCCCGGGCCTACGCGTATCGCGTCCACCTGGACACGCCGAACGTCGGCGTGGAGATCGTCCCCGCGGCCCACAGTGCCCTCTATCGCTTCACCTTTCCTGACGCCTCTGATTCGCACATCCTGCTCGACGTGGCGAGAAAGGTGGGCGGTGCGGTGGCGTTGCAGCGCGGCACGGTCTCGGTGGATGCCGCGACCGGCGCGATTGAAGGGGGAGGCACCTTCGCCAAGAATTGGAACCCGACGCCTTACGAACTTTACTTCGCCGCTCGCGTGAGCATGACGCCCACCGACGTGGGCACGTGGGTCGGTTCAAGTATCCAAGGAGGGGGCGCCATGGCCTCAGCCACCGGGCAATCCCTCGGCGCATTTCTGCGCTTCACAACGCGCGCGGCCCAACCTGTGTTTCTGAAAATTGCGGTCTCGTTCAAGTCGCGCGAGCAGGCGCGCGAGTGGCTGGATCGCGAGATTCCCGCCTGGGACATCGACGCGCTCTTGGCCAAAGCCGCGTCCGCGTGGCGCCTCAAGCTCGGGCGCATCACGATTGACGGCGCGTCAGGGGAGGACACCACCAGGCTCTACACCGCGCTCTTTCATGCCTCCATCCAGCCGCGCGACCGTACCGGCGACCTCCTGGACTTCGACAAGTCGCTCCCGATGTGGGACGACCATTACACCCTCTGGGACACGTGGAAGACCCTCTTTCCGCTCATGGCCATCGTGGATCCGGGGATGGTGCGCGACAACATCAGAGGCTTCATCGCCCGTCACCGCGCGACCGGCGGCCCGGTCAGCGAGGGCTTCATCCAGGGAAAGGAGTTCCGGACGGGCCAGGGGGGTAACGAGGCCGACAACATCATCGCCGACGCCTACGCGAAACGTATTCCCGGCGTTGACTGGACGGCGGCCTATGACCTGCTCCGCTTCCACGCCGAGAAGACCCGCACGCCCAACTACCGCGAGCGTGGATGGATGGGCAGCGATGAGAAGACCGAGTACAGCAGCCGCATACGGTCCGGGTCGGCAACCCTTGGTTACGCCTACAACGACTACAGCGTCGCCCAGTTGGCGAAGGGGCTCGGGCACGCGGCCGACTTCAACCGCTACCTCATGCGTTCGCAGGCCTGGCGCAATGTCTGGGACGATGCCCTGACCAGTGACGGATTCAGCGGCTTCGTCCATGGCCGCACCGCGGAAGGCCAGTTCTCGACCGTGGACGCGACCAAGGGCTACAACACGGATTTCTATGAGGGCACATGCTGGGAGTTCTCGTATGACGTGCCCCACGACGTGCCCGGCCTCATTCTCAAGATGGGCGGCCAGGAGACGTTTGTCCGTCGGCTCCTTCACGCTTTGAAGCATGGCTATATCGACTTCGGCAACGAGCCGTCCTTCATGACCATCTGGCTCTTCGATCAGGTCAAGCGGCCGTATCTCACGTCCTACTGGGCCGACCAGTTCCGATCGAAGTTCAAGGGCCTCGACCTGCCGGGCGACGACGATTCCGGGGCCATGAGTTCACTCTTCCTGTTCTTGAACGCCGGCCTCTTCCCCGTGGCCGGACAGGACGTCTACTACCTGCACGGCGCGCGCGTGCCGCGGTTCACGTTCAACCAGCCGAACGGCAAGGCGTTCGTCATCGTTGGCGAGAACGCGGGGCCTCTCAACATGTACGTGCAGAGCGCGACCCTGAACGGCAAGGCGCTCACCGAGCCCCGCATCCATCACGCCGACATCATCGCGGGCGGCACGTTGCGGTTCGTCATGGGCCCGCGGCCGAGCGCCTGGGGCACCGGCGGCGAGTTCGACGCGGCCCGAGCCGCGGAAGATGTAACACCTGACACGAGAGCGGACCCCATCCGATGACCTTGCGCGTCGCCTCGTTGTGGCGTTATCCGGTGAAGAGCCTCGCCGGTGAACCGCTCGCCTCGGCCCGGCTGGGCGCGGATGGAATCCCCGGCGACCGCATCGTGCACGTTCGCGGACCGGAGGGCGTTCGCACCTCGCGTCGTCATCACCGTCTCCTCGGCCTGCGCGGGTCCCTTGGCCCAGATGGCGCGCCCATGGTCGACGGACGTCCCTGGCGCAGCCCCGAAGCACTCGCGGCGGTCAAGGCCGCCGCCGGCGACGACGCCTGGCTTGAAGCGTCCGACGAGATCGATCGCTTCGATGTGTTGCCCCTCCTCCTCGTCGCCACCGACGGGGCCGTCTCCGAATTCGGCCGCGACATAAGGCGTCTTCGCCCCAACATTCTCATCAGTGGCGTGCCGGGAATGGGAGAAGTCCAATGGCCCGGCGCCGAACTCCACATCGGTGAGGCGGTGATACGAATCGACTCCCGGCGTGGCCGTTGCCCGATGACCACGGTGGATCCAGACACTCTCATTGTGGACCCGGGCGTGCTCCGCGACATCGGCCGGAGATTCGGCGGCCGCCTCGCCCTCAACGCCGAAGTCCTGCGCCCAGGCGACGTCGCGGTGGGCGATGAAGTGAAACTCCAATGGCCGCGTGAGCAGTACGAGTGACCGTCCTCTCAGCTCTTAACTTGCGACCTCAAAGAGGTGACCTCGCCCCATCGAGTTGGAACACGAAACTCGTTCGCTACGCCGTCATTGCGAGCCCATCAGGTCCTTCGGACGTGACGTTTTGCAGAAACCGACCTCTGTCATCCCCGCGACCCCTGAAGGGCGTAAGCGCCGGGGTCCACTTCAGCTACCAATCGCGCTGGTAGTGGCGGCCCGCGGGGCCAAGGACGGGGAGCCCCGCGGAGTAGTCCACGACGCGACATTCGGGGTCATGCTGCGG
>JANMVV010000269.1:0-11431 GCA_031392925.1 Vicinamibacteria bacterium | reverse complement strand
GTCTTGTAGATGTAGGGCTCGCGGTCGTCCATCAGGTGGCGCGCCACCGCGATGTACGCGGTGCCCGCGTCATGGTGCGACGGTTCGATCTTGCTGACCATGCCCCAGGCCGGCATTCCGATGGCGGAGAGGCCCCGCGTGAGGTCGTTCCAGGTTCCACCGCCGTCCTGTGAGTTCCATACCTTGCCATCGTTGGTGCCGGCCCAGATGAGACCCTGCTTCAACTCGGAGTACGCGATCGCGAACACCACCTCGCCGTAGAACTGGCCGAGGTTGTCGCCCACGATGCCGCCCGAGAGAATCACGCGGGTCGGATCCTGGGTAGAAAGATCCGGGCTCGTCTCCTTCCACGACTGCCCGCCGTTGCTGGTCTTCAGGATCTGCTGGCAACCGTACAGGACGTTGTTCGTATCGAAGGGATCGATGGCGAGCGGCGCCGACCAGTGGCAGCGATACTTGGCATCATTGGGCGGCGAGTCGAGAGAGATGAGCGAGGGTGCGATGGAGCGAGCGCGACCGGTCTTCTCCTCCCACCGCGTGACCTTGTTTCCGTAGCAGGTCGCGTAGACGATCTCGGGATTCTTGGGATCGGGAATGGTAAAGCCGGACTCGCAGCCGCCGAGGAAGTGATCCCACGACGAGGGACCGAAGCCGCCTTCCGGTTCGGTCACGCGGCCCCGCATGGTGCCGTTGTCCTGCATGTTCGAGTACACGCGATACGGCACTTCGTTGTCGACCGCCACGTGGTACATCTGGCCGATGGGCAGGGTGACCCGCTTGCTCGAGCGCGCGCGCTGGGTGGTGATATTGAGGCCGCCGTCGTGAGTGACCACGTAGCGATCGGCGTTCTTCGGATCGACCCATATGTCGTGGGTGTCGCCGCCCATGGGCACCTGCTTGAAGGTCTCGCCGCCATCGACCGAGCCCCAGAACGAGGAGTCGGCGACATAGACCTCGTCGCGGTTGTCGCTCGAGACTTCGATGCCGATGTAGTAGCCAGCGCGGCCGATCAAGGCGCGGTCGTAGTTCACCGCGCGCCAGTTCGTGCCGCCGTCATCCGAACGCCACACCGAGCCCTGGTCCGCGGTCTGGATCAGCGCGTAGATTCGGTTCGAATCGGTCGGCGCGATCGCGACATCGATCTTGCCCACCGGTGAATTCGGCAGGCCGGCGCTCTCCACGCGCTTCCACGTGGTGCCCGCGTCATTCGAGATGTAGATGCCCGAGCCGGGGCCGCCCGAGAGCATGGCCCACGGATGCATCTCGACCTGCCAGGTGCCCGCGATCAGCTTGCGCGAGTTCTTCGCGTCGATGTCGAGGCCTGAACAGCTGGTGTTCTTGTCGACGAAGAGGACCTGTTCCCAGGTCTTGCCACCGTCCATGGTGCGATAGACCCCGCGCTCCTGCTGGGGTCCGGTGATGCGGCCCGCCGCGCACACGTACGCGATGTCCGGGTTGGTGGGATGGGTGACGATCTTGCCGATGCGACCGGTCTCGCCGAGGCCCATGTGATTCCAGGTCTTCCCGGCGTCCGTCGACTTGTAGATGCCGTCCCCCATGACGTCGCTGTCGCGCACGGCCCAGGCTTCACCGGTGCCGGCCCAGACCACCGCGGGATCGGCGAGAGACACCGCGAGGGCGCCAATCGCCTGAACGGGTTGGTTCTCGAAGATCGGCACCCATCGGTCGCCCCCATCCGTGGTCTTCCAGATGCCGCCGGACGCGGCGCCCGCGTAGTACGTGGTGGGATCGCCCGGGATGCCGGCGATGGCGGCGATGCGATTGCCGACCGCGGGACCGAGGAATCGCCAGGTCAACGTATCGGGCTGGCCAAGGCCACGGCCGCGTTGAGCGAAGGCGGCCGTCGAGGTCAGCGCGAAGACGGCCGCAAGGCCGAAGTGGGCGAATTGCTTGTGGGGGCGCATGAGGGTCTCCATGGAAAATCCAGATACGACCCATTGTAGTTGCCAGCCGGCGGGGTCCCGCCGGCTGGCTTGAAAGACAATCCGAACTGCGCCCTAAGAGTCTCTACTGCTTGTCGTACACCGCGGTGATGTTGACGGCATCACCCTTTTCGTTCTTTCCGGACTGGGTGACCGTGAGGGTCTTGCCGTCCGCGGAAACGGAAACCTTCGCGGAAACCGTCACCTTCCCGCCCTTCTTCCAGACGTTCTCGTAGTTGTTGTCATCGATCCGCTTGGGCGAAGCCATGTCGGCCGCGGGATTGCCGGTATAGGCGACATCTTTGCCGTCGAACTTGGAGGTGAACCCGCCCTTGGTCGCGGTTCCGTCGGCGGCAACCGCGTCGGTCGAGAGCTTGACCCCCGCCGGTGTCGCTTCGAACTTCAGGGTCTGACTCTTGGGCGCGGGCCCCGGAGAGTACTTGGACTTGGCAACGTTCAACTTCCAGGTGCCCATCCAGTTGTCGGCGGCCGAGGCCATCGAGGCCGAAGTCAGCATCACAACGCTCATCACGAGCGTACTTACGAACAGGCTCTTTCGCATTACACAATCTCCTCAATCTTGGTGCTGTCCAGTCAACTGGTTCCAGCGGACTCGCGATGTTAAGCGGGTTTGGCCTGGGTTTTCCTGAACTCGTCCGCGTTGTAGCTGATGAACTTCGGCAGCATCAGTGCGCAGGCCGCCACGCCGATCACGCAGAGTATGCCGCCCGAGACCACGGAAGCGCGGACGCCGAAGGCCGCGGCGGCCATTCCCGCCTCGAGGTTGCCAAGCATGGGACCGCTCATGTAGCTCACCATCTCGATGCCGGCGAGGCGGCCGCGCAAGTGGTCGGGGATGGTCTGGTTCCACAGGGTCGAGCGGAAGATGCCGCTCACCGCGTCGGCGCCGCCGGCGAGGGCGAGAAAGAACGTGGCGGGCAGGATGGCATCGCAAAAGCCGAAGACCACGATGGCCGCGCCCCACACCGCGGCCGCCACCGTGACCGCGAGACCATGCCGCTTCACCCGATGGGTCCACCGGCTGGTGACGCTTGCGAGGAACGCTCCCACCGCGGGCGAGGCGTACAGCACACCCAGGACTCCCGGCCCGCCGAGCTTCTCTGACAACGCGGGGAACAGGGCCATGGGCATGCCGAAGATCATGGCCACGAAGTCGACCACGTACGTGCCGATGAGTTCCTGACGGCTGCGCGCGTAGCGGAAGCCCTCCCGAATGCTCTCCACGGTCGGGCGTTCCGCTCCCTCGGGCGCGCTGGTCTTGCGGATCAGGGCGATGCAGCCGAGGGCGAGGACGTAGCTCAGGGCGTCCATGGAGTAGGTGAACGCCAGGCCCATCGAGGCGATCAGGACGCCACCGATGGCCGGCCCCACGATCATGATGAAGCTGCCACGGAACGAACCGAGCGCCGCGGCTGCCATCAGTTCCTCACGCGGTACGAGGCGCGGCATCAGAGCGTCGATCGACGGCCGCTGCAGGCCGAGCATCCCCGACATGAAGCCGGCCAGAACGTAGAGCGACCACACCGGGGGCGACCCACGCCACGCGAGCAGGGTCAGGAAAAGGCTACCGCCCGCGAGGAAGACGTCGGTGACGATGACCAGGCGGCGGCGATCCACCGAGTCCGCGAGCGCACCGCCCACGAACGCGGTCATGAGAAGCGGGATCAACTCGGCGACGCCGAGCAGGCCCACCATGAACGAGGAGTGCGTGAGCTGGAACATCTGATAAGGAAGGGCGACGTAGGTCATCATCCCGCCGAGGAACGACACGCTCTGGGCGATGTAGAGGAGGCGGTAATCGCGATGCCGGCGAAGGGGCGTGAAGTCCATGGCGGAAGCCGAGGAGGCTACTACGCCCGCGCGGGGCGCTTCTACCGGCCCCCGGGGCTCACGGCGGGAGGCCGAACCCGTAGGACACGGCGCACCCGGGCGCCAGAGCCACGCCGACTAGAATCCCGCCCATGGAAGACTCCTGGATCAAGTACGCGGAAGAGTTCACTTCGCCCGAGGGGGATGTGCTGCAAAGCCTCGCGCGCGAGTGCTATGCGAACTACTCGAACCACTCGATGCTCTCCGGCTTCTTCCAGGGTCGGGTGCTCTCGATGCTCTCGAAGATGATCCAGCCGAAAGTCGTGCTGGAGATCGGCACCTATCTCGGTTACTCGGCGCTGTGCTTCGCTGAAGGCCTCGCCCCCGGGGGCAAGGTCATCACCCTCGACGTGGATGAGAAGACCCACAAGGTCGCGAAGTCCTTCGTGGCGAACTCGCCGTATGCCGATCGCGTCGAGTTCCACCTCGGTCCCGCCAACGAGATCATCCCGACCCTGCCCGAACCCTTCGACCTCGTCTTCATCGATGCCGACAAGCCGAACTACGCGAATTACTACAAGCTGGTGTTCGACAAGGTGCGGCCGGGCGGCTTCATCATCGCGGACAACGTCTTGTGGAGCGGCAAGGTCCTGCTCAAGGACAAGGACCAGGACGGGCACACCAAGGCCCTCCACGCCTTCAACTGGATGGTGAAGGCCGACTCACGGGTGAGCAACGTCCTTCTCCCCATCCGGGACGGCCTCATGATCCTGCGCAAAGAGAAGGTCTGAGCGCGCCCATGCCCGGAGCCGCCTGGAATTCTTAACTCGGGCATCGTGTTGCGACCCCTCGCGGGTCGAGGGCGCCAGCCGCTTCATCTACAGGATTCAGCCCTGAGGCCTCAGTCGGGGGAGGCCTTCGGAGGCGAACGACACCCGAGGGTAAGCTCCTAAGCAACCCGCGGGCGCGCGGCAAAGCATCAACATCCGTAGGACCTGAAACCACCTTGCCCAGCCCCCGCCGCCTGTTCCCGATCCTCCTCCTTGCCGGACTTTCGCCCATGGTTATTTTGGGGTGCAAAGCCGGTTCCTCCGAGGCGAAGGCCATCCCCGCCCTGAAAGCCCGGATCGTCGCGGTCGAGAAGCGCGATCTCCGCCGCGACGTCTCGTCGGTCGGCTCGCTCTTCGCGTTCGACGAGGTCGCGGTGAGTTCCGAGATCGAGGGCCGCGTCGACAAGGTCTTCGTGGACCTCGGCGACCACGTCAGCGCGGGTCAGGCCCTGGTACAGGTCTCGCCCGTCGAACTGGGGCTGGCCCGGGATCAGCAGCAGGCCTCCCTCCAGGCCACGCGCGCGAAACTCGGCCTCGTCGAGGGCGCTGAAGACGTCCGAGATCCCAGGCAGGCCGCCGAGGCACAACGCGCCGCCGCCGACCTCGACGACGCCCAGTCGAAGTATCGCCGCGCGAAGTCGCTCTTTGACGAGGGCCTCATCCCCAAGGGCACGCTCGATGAGGCAGAGGCGAAGTTCCACTCCGCCCGCGCCGCCTACGACATGTCGCTGCAGTCGGTGGAGAATCTCCGCGCGGAACTGCGCCAGCGCAAGGCCGGCTACGCGCTGGCCGAAAAGAAACTCGGCGACAGCGTGATCCGCGCCCCCTTCTCCGGCCAGGTGAAGGAGCGCACGGTGGTGGCCGGCCAGTACCTGCGCGTGCAGACGCCGGTGATGGTGATCGTGCGCGTCGATCCCCTGCGCGTTCGCCTGAAGGTTCCCGAGAAGGTGGCGGCCTGGATCTCCATCGGCCAGGCTGTCCGGGTCGAGGTCGAGGCGTTCCCCGGCAAGGCCTTCACCGGCACGGTGGCGCGCATGAGCCCCTCGGTCGACGCCCAGACCCGTACCCTCGAAGTGGAGGCCCTGCTCAACAACGCCGACGGCCGGTTGAAGCCGGGCTTCTTCGCCAAGGCCACCATCGCGTCGAATCAGGTGGACTCGGCGCTCATGGTTCCCGAGGCGGCGGTGCGCTACCTGTTCGGCGTCTACAAGATCTTCACGGTGAGGGACAACAAGCTGCACGAGCAGGAAGTGAAACTCGGCGAGCGCAGTGGCGACGATGTCGAGATCGTCCTTGGCCTGACCGCGAAGGACACGATCGCCATCGCTCCCGAAGGCCAGGAACTTCGCGAAGGCTCGCCGGTCGAGCCGGTGAAACAGCCATGAGTCTCGCTGCTCTTTGCGTCCGGCGCCCCGTGTTCGCGGTGATGCTGGTGAGCTTCCTGGTGGTCCTCGGCCTTTTCTCCTTCCGTGACCTCGGGGTCGACCTGTTCCCGCGCGCCGATCCCGCCACCGTCAACATCACCCTCAGGCTCCCGGGCGCCACCCCCGAGGAAGTCACGACCCAGGTCGTGCTGCCCATCGAAGAGGCGCTCAGCACCCTCGCCGGCCTCGATGAACTGACGGTCATGACCACCGAGGGCAACACTCGCATCACCGCGAAGTTCGTCCTCGAGCGCAACATTGAAGATGCCGCCCAGGACGTGCGAGAGAAGGTCTCGGGCGCCCTGCGTCAGCTGCCGCCCAACATCCTGCCCCCGGTCATCCAGAAAGCCGACCCCGACGCTGATCCCGTGATCGGCGTGGTGGTCGCGAGCAAACGCAGCCTGCGCGAGACCTCAGAGATCGCGGACAAGCAGATCAAGCGCGTGCTCGAGACCGTCGACGGCGTCGGCGAGGTCTCGCTCACCGGCGCGCGCGAGCGTCAGATCCGCATCTTTTTGGACGCCGACCAGCTCTTCGCCCACAACCTCACCATCAACGACGTGCAGAAGGCCATCCAGGGCGAGAACGTCGAGATCCCGGGCGGCCGGATCACCCGCGGCGCCAACGAGCTCGGGGTGCGCACGGTGGGCCGCGTCGACGCGCTGTCACAGTTCGGCGAGATCGTGGTGGCGAACGTGGGCGGCGTGCCCGTGCGCGTCCGTGAGCTCGGGCGAGTCGAGGACACTTACGCCGAGCCCCGCACCTGGAACCATTTCGAAGGCGACGACGCAGTCAGCCTGGACGTGCGCCGGCAGACCGGCACCAACACGGTCAAGGTCATCGACGCCATCAAGAAACGCCTCGACGCGGTGGCGAAGACCCTGCCGCCGGACATGAAGCTGCGCATCATCAAAGACCAGTCGGTCTTCATCAACGCCTCCATCGACTCGCTCGAGGAGCATCTGCTCTTCGGCGGCATCCTCGCGAGTCTCGTGGTCATGCTCTTTATCCGCGACCTGCGCTCGGTCCTGATCGCCTCCATCGCCATCCCCACCTCGATCATCTCCACCTTCACCCTGCTGAAGGCCATGGACTTCACCCTCAACAACATGACGCTCCTGGCCGTCACCCTGGCCGTAGGCATCGTGATCGACGACGCCATCGTGGTGCTCGAGAACATCGTGCGCTACATCCAGGAGAAGGGTTACGCGCCTTATCAGGCGGCCATCGACGCCACCCGCGAGATCACCCTGGCCGTGGTCGCGACCACCCTGTCCCTGGTCATCATCTTCCTGCCCATCGCGTTCATGAACGGCTACGCGCGGCGCTACGTCAACCAGTTCGGCTGGACCATGGCCTTCTCCATCCTGGTCTCCATGCTCATCAGCTTCACCCTCACCCCCATGCTGAGCTCGCGATTCCTCAAGACCACCACGGGCCGCGGGCACGAAAGCGCCAAGAACGCGAAGTTCTTCGTGCGCATCGAGAGCAACTACCGCCGACTGCTCGACTGGGCGCTCGGCCATCGCGGCCCCGTGATGGGCATCGCCTTCGGCATCTTCCTCCTGACTTTCCCCTTGAACGCCCTGGTCGGCCGGGACTGGATCCCGCCCGACGATCAGAGCGAACTCACCATGTCGCTGAACCTTCCCGAGGGCACCTCGATCACGGAGACCCAGCGGGTGACCCAGGCCCTCTCCGACGAAGTGAAGAAGCTCAAGGAAGTGGAGTTCGTGAACCCCTACATCCACGAAGGGATCATGAGCCACTCGCACATCTACGTGCGCCTCGTCGGCATCCAAAAGCGGCGAAAGTCGAACATGGACGTGGCCCAGGACATCCGCAAGGTTTCGTCCGCCGTCCCGAACCTGCGCTACAAGGTGGTCATTCCCTCGGCGCTCGGGGGCGGCGAGACGTTCTTCCCCATCCGCGCGATCATCCTCGGGCCCGATCTGCACAAGGCGGCGGACCTCGCGAAGCAACTGGCCGACCGGATGCGTCCAGTGAAGGGCTTGATGGACGTGGAGCCCACGATCAGTCTGAACAGTCCGGAGCTGCAGGTGAAGATCGATCGCCAGCGCGCTTCCGACCTCGGCGTGCGCGCGGCCGACGTGGCCGGGGCGGTGCGCCTGATGATCGCGGGAGAGGATCAGATCTCCACCTACAAGGAAGGCGATGAGCAGTATCCCGTCACCATGCAGCTCCTGCCCGAACAGCAGAAGGACCCCGAGCGCCTCTCGCGGCTGATGGTGCCCTCGTCGAAACTGGGCCAGGTGCGTCTGGACAACGTCGCCCATATCGAGCGGGGCTTCGGGCCGGCGCGCATCGAGCGCTACAACCGCCAGTTCCAGGTCACGGTGAACGCGAACAACGCCGCCGACTATCCCCTCGACGTCGCCGCCCGCGGGGTCACCGGCATGATCAAGGACATCGGACTTCCCCCGGGCTACTCCAGCAAGTTCACGGGCTCGGTGAAGATCCTCGACGAGACGACGGGCAACCTCATCATCGCGTTCCTGCTCGCCTCGATCTTCATGTACATGGTCCTGGCCGCGCAGTTCGAGAGCTTCACGCACCCGTTCACCATCATGCTCGCCCTGCCGCTCTCGGTTCCCTTCGCTCTGCTCTCGCTCCTCGTCACCGGTCGCACCTTGAACCTTTGGAGTTCGCTCGGCGTCCTGCTCCTCCTCGGGATCGTGAAGAAGAACGGCATCCTCCAGGTCGACTACGCAAACAAGCTCCGGGCCGAAGGCGTGGGCGGGCAGCAGGCGATTCGCCAGGCCTGCCTGGTGCGCCTGCGTCCGATCATCATGACCACCATGTCCATCGTGGCCGGCCTCTTCCCCACCGCCATCGGCCTGGGCGCGGGCGCGGCCCAGCGCTCCGCGGTCGCGGTCACCATCATCGGCGGTCAGAGCCTGTGCCTCATCCTCACCCTCCTCGTGACCCCGGTCGCGTACTCGCTGGTCGCGGAGGCTGAAGAGCGCGGCTTCGCGGTGGCCGCCCAGCCAGTCCTCACCTGGTTCCGCGACCGCCTCCGAACCCCGCGTCCCGCGTCGAACTGACGGCCAGCGAACCGGGGACACGAAGGAGCTCTTGCAGCGAGGAGCTGTTGGGTCGGCTTGGCGAGCGGAACCCGAGCCAAGCCCGTGCAGCGAGAGGCACTTGGGTCGTCGTGACGGGAGGTAGGCTTGCGGCGATGGGTACCAACGTCGCGCCGGGCGTAGAGCCTATCTTCAGCGTTCCCGGCGCCGCCGCCGATCACCTCTATCGCGAGGGCAGCGCCAAGGCTTCTTTCTGGGAGGCGGTCTTCGGCTCCAGCCTGCGCGCGAAGAACCGGGTGCATGTTTCTGCCCTTTCCGACGGGACGCGCGTCTTCGACGTGCCTCTGTTCAAGGTGGAGCACGAGATTCTGCGCAGCGCTCAGGTCTGGATGACGTCGGCGGAGTTCGGAGACATGTGCCGTGAGGCGGCCGCGCTGGTCGCTTCGAAAGCCGTGCGGGTCAAGCTCATCGGGTTGCAGCCGCAGGGGCAGGCGGTGGCCTCGTTCGCACTGCGTTTCGAATCGGTGGAGCCGGGCGCGGTCATCGCACCCTCGGTGCCGGGCGCGTTCCGGTCGTGGTTCGGAGCCGAAGGCTCCCGCATCGCCGAGGAGACGTTGATTCCCTTCGGCTTCACTCCAAAGCTCTAGGGAAACCGCATGACAATCCAACCGTACGGCATGATTATCGGCTGCCTCGCCACGGCGGGCGCGGCCCTCGCTCAGGAGACCGTACGCGTGTCCCCATGGCGGGCCCAGACGAGCCCGGTCACCGTGGAACTTCGAGGGCTCGCGGTGGTGAGCGACCGCGTCGCGTGGGCCAGCGGGGCCAAAGGCACGGTCATCCGCACCCTTGACGGCAAGACCTGGAAGCTGGTTCCGGTCGCGGGCGCGGAGAAGCTGGACTTCCGCGACATCGAAGCCTGGGATGAGAGCACCGCCGTCGCCATGAGCATCGGTCCGGGCGACGCGTCGAACGTCTACAAGACCACGGACGGCGGCGCGACCTGGCGTCAGGTGTTCGCGAACGCCGAGCCCACGGGTTTCTGGGACGCCATCACCTTCTGGGATCGCAAGCGCGGCGCGCTCTTCGGAGACCCGGTGCGCGGCCGGTTTCAGGTCTTCATCACCGACGACGGCGGCGAGTCGTGGACGCCCGTCCCCGAGGCGGGAATGCCCATGGCGCTCGAGAACGAAGGCGCCTTCGCGGCCAGCGGTTCCTGCCTCGTGAGCGGCCCCGGGAAGCGTCTCGCCTTCGTGTCCGGCGGAGCGTCGGAGTCGCGGGTCTTCATCTCCACGGACGGCGCGAAGAGCTTCCAGGTGAGCACCGCGCCCGTCCCCGGGGGCGCCGCGTCGAAGGGCCTCTTCTCCGTGGCGTGGCTCGATGAGAAGACGCTGCTGACCGTCGGTGGCGACTACAAGCTGCCGACTCTCGAAGGCGTGAAGGCGGCCCTGAGTTCAGATGGAGGGGCGCACTGGAACCCCATCAGCGCAGCACCCGGTTTCCTGTCGAGCCTGGTCCGCGGCCCGGGCAAAGATGCGGCCATCGTGGCCGTGGGTCTTGCCGGCACCGGCATCAGTGGCGATGGCGGAAGGACCTGGAAGGCGGTGGACGCAACGCCCTACAACACCGCCGGCTTCGCGACAGGCAAGGGCAGGGCGGGCTGGGCGGTCGGGCCAAAGGGCGCGATCGCCCGCTGGCAGCGCTAGTGTCTCGCCGCTTTCCACGGTTAGTCCAGTGGACTAAGATCCGGCCATGGAGTCCTACAATATCCACCGGGCCAAGACCCAGTTCTCCAAGCTCATCGACCGAGTCGAGAACGGCGAAGAAATCCTGATCGCGCGAGACGGCCATGCCGTCGCGCGGTTGGTCGCGGAGAAGAAGCCCCTCCGAAAACCGGGACGCCTGAAGGGAAAGATCAGGATCAAGAAGGGATTCGATGATCCCCTGCCGGCGAGCGTGCTGTCCGCCTTCAGCGGTGAGATCGATTGAGGCTTCTCCTGGATACGCACACCCTCCTCTGGTGGCAGCAGGACGATCGCCGTCTCGGCACGCAGGCCCGGCGGGCCATCGCCTCAGCGGACTCCGTCTTCGTCAGCGCCGCGGTCCTCTGGGAGATCGTCATCAAGGCCCAACTGGGGAAACTCCAGGCCTCTCTCGACGCGGTCTTCGATCTGTCCGCGGACGGATTTCGCGAGCTCCCGATTCGCGGCATTCATGCTCGGGTCGCCGGTGAACTCCCGCCTCACCACAAGGATCCCTTCGACCGCATGATCGCCGCGCAGGCGCAGGTGGAGGAGTTGACTCTGGTCACCTCGGACGACGTCTTCCGGAAATACGGCGTCTCGACGCTCTGACTGATC
>JANMVV010000256.1:0-45075 GCA_031392925.1 Vicinamibacteria bacterium | reverse complement strand
TCGTGGGCTAAACTGTGGGTCTTGCCCTCCCGCCGGAGTGGCGGAACTGGCAGACGCACGGGACTCAAAATCCCGCGTTGTTCGCAACGTGTGGGTTCGACCCCCACCTCCGGCACCAGCGCTTCATGCCGACTCGCCGCGGTCCGCGGCTCTCGATTACAACTCCGCGAACCAGAAGATGGCGACTCTGAATCCTCCAAAGTTCGGCCTGACCCCCGTCCTGTGCCTGCTTGCCTGTCTTCCGGGAGCGGCCTTCGCGGACGACGTTCATTTCCTCCCCTTCCTGGGCCCTCGGCTCGAGGCGGCCCGGTATTCGCCGGCCAATGAGGAGTTCGCGTGGGTGGGGTGGATCGGCGCTACCGTCGATCTGGTCGAAAAGGGGAAGTGGTCGGCCTACTTCGACCCCAACGTCGAAACCATCCTGGGCCACCGGGTCCGCTCGTTCGAGGCTCTGCAGGCAAACTACTCGCTGGAGGTCGGTCTGCGCCGGGAGTTGGCCCGCGGCCGGCTCAGCACCTTCCTCCACCACGTTTCTCGCCATGATCAGGACCGCGACAAGGTCCAGAGAGTTGACTGGAACTTCCTCGGAGCCGCCTACGACTCACCGTGGCCGAAATCGTGGGACCGGCGAGGCGGGTATCTGGTCTCGGTGGGTTTCAAAACCCTGAGTTCCGGGGTCGAGTACAAGGGGGAGGGCCGGGCCGCGATCGACATCGATGTCGTGAGGAAGGAGAGTCAGGCGCTCTTCGTTCTGGCGGACGTACGCTTCGTGGGAGCAGATCCGAGTCCGGGCTTTGCCCGGAGTTCCTTCGCGGACTTCCGCGCGGAGGCAGGCTACCGTCGCTTTCAGGCTTCATCGCAGTTCGCGCTGTTCGCAGCCTACGAGCATCGGAACGACGCCGAGATCCCGACCGCCCTGGTGATCGACCGCGCTCTCTTCGGATTCCGGATCCGCGGTCAGCAGCGTTCGTCTCCGGCGATACCGCCTGTTCCCTAGGTCACCAGCCCGCATTTCCCGGGGAAACGGGGCACAATTCAGGAAGGTTCGCCGCTCCCGCCGAGAATCGCCTTCAACTCTTTGCCCATGCGGAAGTAGGGCACGCGCTTGGCCGGCACTTCCACGCGCTCTCCGGTCTTCGGATTGCGGCCCTTGCGAGGTGCGCGCGACCGGAAACGGAACGAGCCGAGCCCGCGGATCTCGACTTCCTCGCCCTTCTTGAGTGCCGACACCACGCCCTTGAGGAAGGAATCGACCACGATGGCGGCCTGAACCTGAGTGAAGTCGAGGCGCCGCGCGACCCCTGCCACAATGTCGGCTTTGGTCAGCGAACGTTGAGCGGGGGCTTTTTCGGCGGAAGTGTCGGGCATGGGAGCACTTAAGAGTGTACCAAAGAGCGCCCCCGAACTACCGGGCCTCCGATTGTCGGCGGAAGGTGGCCCCCATCATCCGCAACTCGGCGGGCTTTCCATTGGGGTCGAGGATGAAGGAGGCCGGGGAGTTGCCTCTCCATTTCGCATCCCATCGCGCGCGGAACGTGTCGAAGTTCCAGTGCTCGAGTTTCCCGACGAAGGCTCCTCCGTACCGGGCGTGCAGCGCTGGATCGCTGGGATCCAGGGACACATCGACGGTGCCGAACAGGGGATCCGTGTAGGTGCCCGCGTACGCCGAGAGGGGCAGCGACGGCTTCGTTCCCGGGGTGCGGCGAGCGTCCTCTTTCGCTTCCTCGTCCGCGCTTTCCTTTCGAAGCCGGGCGTAGAGGGTCTTGAATTCGGTGCTCCAGTCGCGGGCCGGACGGCCGAGCAGTCGATCGAACACCGTGAACATCATCGCGTGACGCAGTTCGACGTGATCCAGGTTCGACAGCACGTAAACACCGATTCCCTTCGAGCGGATGAGGCCGCAGATGGCGACCATGCCGTCGATGCTGCCGGTGTGAAAGTCGACCTTGAGTCCGGCATAGTCCTGCTGGAACCAGCCGAGTCCGTAGGTGGTCCAGTCCGGCTTCGTGATCTGCGCGGTGGGATAGAAGGCGGCCTTCGTCACCATGGCCTGAGGCCGGAACAGTTCGGACACCGTCCCTTCACTCAGGAGGCGCGCGCCATCGATCGAGGTTCCATTTCCAAGCAGGAGCCGCATCCACTTCGACATGTCGTCGACACTCGACCAGATGGCGCCCGCCGGCGCCACACCGTCCACACTTGCGTTCTCGATCCGCGCGACCGAGCCGTCGATCGTGAAGTGAGGCTCCGCACGATTGGCGTGGCTCGTCAGGGTGGCGGCGGTGACGATCGAGTCGGTCATGCCGAGCGGCTTGAAGATCCGCGACTCGATGAAGCGCTCCCAGGGCATGCCGCTCACTGCCTCGATCACCGCGCCGGCCGCCGCGTACATGACGTTCTGATAGATGAAGCTGGCGCGCGCCGCATATGCGGGCTCCACCAGGCGCATTCTCTCGAGAATGGTTCGAGGCGAGTTCGCCTGGCCATACCAGAGAAAATCGGCGTTGGGCATGCCCGCGCGGTGGGTCAGCAGGTCTCGGACCGTGAGTTCTCGGGTGAGCACCGGTTCCTTGAGCGCGAACCAGGGGAGATGATGCGTGACCGGATCGTCCCACGCGAGCTTCTTCTCGTCCAACAGCATTCCGATCGAGGCCGCGGTCATGGCCTTCGTGGTGGACCCGATGGCGAAGAGGGTGTGGGTATCGACCGTCTCGACCCGGCCAAGCTCACGAACCCCGTAGCCCTTCGAGAAGATCAGCGCGCCGTCCTTCACGATCGCGATCGCGAAGCCGGGAGCGCTCCACGCCTTGACCGCTTGAGCGACCTGGGTGTCGAAACCGAGGAGCGGATCGGGCCTTGGTGCAGATTTTGGCGCGGCTCCGGCGGCGGCGGCGAATGACAGTCCGAGGGCGACGACCAGGGGCGGGGATTTCTTCATCTTCGGAATCTATCGCCTCCTGGACGGGATGGAAACGCTATTTCAGCTCGACGATCTCCGGCCGCCATGTCGAAGGATCGCCGTTCAATCCGTCCTTCGCGCTCACCACTTCCACGCGCGAGGGGACGATCCGGTACACCGCATAGGTCTCCGGTTTGCCCGCGGGAAAGAACGCGTCCCAGGCCTTCTTGCGGTGCGCGGCCTTCTCGGCGCCCGGGACTTCGGCCGCGCGGCCGATCAACGTCACGTAGGCGGAGCGGGCGGTGTCGAAATACAGGAGCGTCACGCGTGGGTCCCTTCGAATTTCCGCCACCTTCCGGCTGCGCGGGTTGGTGGCGATGTAGACCGCGAGGGCCGCGTTCGGTTCGAGGGGGTCGACGATGCGCGCCTGCGGCTGGCCGAGGTCGCCGATGGTCACCAGCGTGCAGAAGCGCGCGGCGGCCATGACCTGCCGGGCCACTCCGAGAACGCGCTCTCGCTTCGAGGCAGGGGTCGCGGTCAGGGGCTTCTCCTGCCCGGCCAGACCCTGGCTGAATGCGAGGAGAGCGCCCAGAACGATCGCGGAGGGGGCGGTTCTCAAATGAACCTCCTACGCGGAAGCGGTCGACTCCCGACGCTCTTTGAGCGCGGTCACCAGCGTCTCGATGTCCTGGTCATTGTTGTAGAAGTGCGTGGAGACGCGGATGCCCTCGGGCTTCTGGGTGACCATGATGCCCTTGTTGCGGAGGAACTCGGTCGTGGCATCCGGATCGTCGGCCGCGACCAGGGTCTCACCTGAGCGGCCGGAGCCGGAAGGAGAGAGGACCTCGAAGTCCTCGTGCCGCAGGGCCGAGGTGAGAGTGGTGTTCAGCTGGAGGATGCGGGCCTGAATCCGGTCGCGCCCTATGCCGTCGAGATAGGAGACGGAAGCCCCCAACGCGAAGATACCCGGGAACGAAGGACACCCGAATTCATAACGACGCGCCGCGCTGACGGGGACGCCCGCGCGGTTGTTGAAGGCGAACGGGTCCTTGACGCTTCGCCATCCCATGCCCCTGGGCGGGCGGCTCAGCAACTCCTTGCCGATATAGACGAAGCCGGAACCGTAACCCGCCATCATCCATTTGTGCCCGGCACAGGCGAGGCCGTCGATCTGCATGCCCTTGACGTCGATCTCGAAGGCGCCCACCGACTGCGATCCGCACACGATCAGCGGCCGTCGGCCCTTGAGCGCGCCCAGAGCCTCCAGGTCGATGCGGAACCCGTTCGAGAACTGAACGTGGCTGATCGCGATCGAAGCGGCGCGGGGGGCGTGGATCTCGTCGAACATCTCGAGGCGCAGTTCGCCCTCGATGGCGGGGATGAACTGCAACTGCGCGCCGCGATGGATGAAGGGCAGGGTGACGGTGGGGAACTCGAGCTCGTCGGAAAGGACGGGACCATCGCCTCCCACCAGGTCAGCCAGGATGTTCATCCCGTCCGATGTGTTGGTGACGAAGGCGATTTCGTCGGCCTGAGCGCCGATGAACCGGGCAACGCGCTCCCGAACCACTTCCATCTGGGCGAGCCACAGATCCCAATGCTCGTCCCCGCTCTCCTCGAGTTCCTCGTGGTATCGCGTCACCGCCTCACGGACCCAGCGCGGCGTGATGGAGGTCGCGGCCGCGTTCAGATATACCCGCTCCTTGGTCCCCGGAAAATCCTTACGAAGGTCGTCCCAATCGCGGCTCATCAGGCGCAGAGGATACTTCGTCTCGGGGCTTCGCGAGCAAGTGGAAAGGTCCCGGGCTGAACTTCAAACTCCGATATGCTCCTCGCAGCAATGAACCCATCGGGGGAAGGCGACTCCTCAGAATCGCAAATAATCGCCGCGCCCGCGGGCCGGGACGGGCGCTGGCTGGGAGACTGGCTCCTCCACGGCGGGAACGAGCGATCGGATCATCAGGCCACCGCTCCCTGGTGGCAGGTCATGTGCCTTACCGGCGTCGACTACTTCTCGACCCTTGGTTATCAGCCGGGCATAGCCGTCCTGGCCGCGGGGATGCTGTCGCCGGTGGCCACCATGATCCTCGTGGTGGTGACCCTGTGCGTCGCCCTGCCGATCTACGCTCAGGTGGCGAAGCACTCGCCCCACGGCCAGGGCAGCATCCTGATGCTGGAGGAACTCCTGCCGCGCTGGAGAGGGAAGGTGTTCGTCCTCATCCTGCTCGGTTTTGCGTTCACCGATTTCATCATCACCATGACCATGTCGGCCGCGGACGCCACCGCCCATATCGCGGAGAACCCGTACGGTCCCCACGGGATCTCGAACCACCCGGTCCTGGTGACGTCGCTTCTTCTGGTGGCTCTGGGCGCCGTCTTCCTGAAGGGTTTCAAGGAGGCCATCGGCATTGCCGTTGCGATCGTCGCCCTGTATCTGGCTCTGAACGTGGTCGTGGTCGGGCGCGCGCTGTTCGAGGTCGTGAGCCACGGCGCTCTTCTTCACTCCTGGTGGAGCGCCCTCATGGCGCGGCACGGAAACCCCTGGGTTGCGGTGGGGATCTCCCTCCTCCTCTTTCCGAAGATTGCGCTCGGGCTTTCCGGCTTCGAAACCGGAGTCGCGGTCATGCCTCTGGTCCGGGGGAAAGGGGACGACGCGGCGGCCCGACCCGCCGGTCGCATCCGCAATACCCGCAAACTGCTCGCGACCGCCGCTCTGATCATGAGCGTGGCTCTGATCGCGTCGTCCCTCGTCACCACCGTGCTGATTCCCGCGGATGAGTTCAAGATGGGAGGGAAGGCCTACGGGCGCGGCCTCTCGTATCTTGCCCACGGATTCCTCGGCGACGGGTTCGGCACATTCTACGATCTGTCCACCATCATCATCCTCTGGTTCGCGGGCGCGTCGGCCATGGCCGGCCTCCTGAATCTGGTGCCCCGATATCTGCCACCCTACGGGATGGCGCCGGACTGGGCGCGGGCCAACCGACCGCTCGTGCTTGTGTTCACGCTGATCAGCCTGGTCGTTACCGCGGCGTTCGACGCGGACGTCAACGCCCAGGCCGGGGCTTACGCCACCGGAGTCCTGGTGCTGATGACCTCCGCCGCGGTGGCGGTGACGATCACCTACCGGGGCCACCGACGTCGTTGGATCTATGGCCTGATGACCCTGGTCTTCGCGTACACCATGGTCGTGAACATCGTGGAACGCCCCGAGGGCATCAAGATCGCCTCGTTCTTCATCGCCGGCATCGTCCTCGTTTCAATCACTTCGCGGGCGATGCGATCCACGGAACTGCGCGTGGGCTCGGTTCGGCTCAGCCCGAAGGCCGCGGAGTTCATCGCCTCCCTCGACGAGTGCCCGGTTCGGATCATCGCGCACCGCCCGGACAAACGCACGGTCGAGGAGTACGACCGGAAGGAAGGCCAGGCCCGCGAGGACCACTCCTTGAACAGCGGGGAGCCGGTGATCTTCCTGGAGATCATGCAGGGCGACGCCTCGGCCTTCGAGGAGGATCTCGAGGTCCGCGGCGTGCGTATCGGGACCCACCGGATTCTCCGGGCGACCTCGCCTGCCATTCCGAACGCCATCGCGGCGACCCTGCTGGAAGCGCAGCGAAGAACCGGCCAGATCGCCCATGCGTACTTCGGATGGACCGAGGGCAACCCCATCGCCTACGTCCTGCGGTACATCGTGCTGGGCGAGGGGGACACCGCGCCGGTGACCCGCGAGGTGCTTCGCCGCGCGGTCAAGGATCAGGAAGAGCGCCCGCGCATCCATGTCGGATAGTTCCCCGGCAAGCGTCGCCCTTCCGGATCCGGCTCGGACCGACAACCGCTGGTTGAGGGACTGGCTCCTCAAGAGCCATGACGGTTCGAACGGTCACGGTTCGTCGACCGCTCCCTGGTGGCAGGTGATGTGCCTGACCGGCGTCGACTACTTCTCCACCCTCGGTTATCAGCCGGGGATCGCCTTTCTGGCCGCGGGGATCCTCTCTCCGGTCGCCACCCTGATCCTGGTGTGCGTCACCCTCGGGGTGGCCCTGCCGGTGTACGCGCAGGTCGCCCGCCACTCGCCCCATGGCCAGGGCAGCATCATGATGCTCGAAGAACTCCTGCCGCGCTGGCGGGGAAAGGCTTTCGTCCTCGCGCTGCTCGGCTTTGCCTTCACCGACTTCGTCATCACCATGACTCTTTCCGCTGCGGATGCCACCGCGCACATAGCGGAGAACCCGTACGCCCCCCGTTTCGTCGCCCGGCACCTCGTGCTCGTCACCGCTTTTCTCCTCGTTGGCCTCGGGCTGGTCTTTCTCCGCGGATTCAGCGAGGCGATCGGCGTCGCGGTGGCGGTTGTGGCCGTCTACCTGGTGCTGAACGCGATCGTCCTGACCAACTCCCTGGCGCTCCTGGCGTCCCGGCCCGAACTCCTTTCCACATGGTGGGGAAGGGTTTCCCTCGATCAGGGGAACATCGCCGGGGCCATCGGCCTCAGCCTCCTTCTGTTCCCCAAACTGGCGCTGGGTCTGTCGGGCTTCGAGACCGGCGTCGCTCTCATGCCCCTGGTCACCGGCGACCCCGAGGATTCGGAACGCCTGAGGCCCGAAGGCCGGATCCGGAACACCCGGTTGATGCTGCTGACCGCCGCCGTGGTGATGAGCCTCGCCCTCGTGGCCTCGTCGGTGGCGACCACGATTCTGGTGCCGGCCCGGGAGTTCATCGAGGGAGGCCGGGCCTACGGACGAGCCCTCGCGTATCTAGCTCACGAGCAGTTCGGCGACGGCTTCGGAACGGTGTACGACCTGAGCACGATTTCCATCCTGTGGTTCGCGGGAGCCTCCGCCATGGCCGGACTCCTGAATCTCGTGCCGCGCTATCTCCCGCCCTACGGGATGGCCCCTGACTGGGCCCGAGCCACTCGTCCTCTCGTCCTTCTGTTCACCCTGATCGCGCTCGGGGTTACGGCGGCCTTCAATGCCGATGTGGCCGCGCAGGGAGGTGCTTACGCCACCGGTGTGCTGGTGCTGATGACCTCCGCGGCGGTGGCGGTGACCATAACTAACTGGCAGGGGCGCACGCGCTGGCTCTACCTTCCGATGTCGCTGATCTTCCTCTACACCACCGTGGTCAACGTGATCGAACGACCCGAGGGCATCAAGATCGCGACGTTCTTCATCGCGGGCATCGTCGCCACGTCCGTCATGTCGCGCGCCCTGCGGTCCACCGAGCTTCGGGTGGTGAACGTGAACTTCGGACCGAAGGCCACGGAGTTCCTGGCGGCGATCGCGCCCCACCCGGTGCGGCTGATCGCCCATCGGCCGGGCCGGCGGACCATCGACGAATACGACCGCAAGGAGATCCGGGCGCGCGAAGACCACTCACTCACCAGCGGCGAACCCGTCCTCTTTCTGGAGGTGGTGCAAGGAGACGCCTCGGCCTTCGCCGGGGATCTGGAGGTGCGCGGGGTGAGGGTGGGGCGGCATCACATCCTGCGCGCGACCGCGGCCGCGATTCCAAATGCCATCGCCGCCACTCTGCTGGAGACCCAGAAACGCACGGGCCAGACCTCCCACGCCTACTTCGGCTGGACGGAGGGGAATCCCATCGCCTACGTCCTCAAATTTATCTTCCTCGGTGAGGGGGACACGGCGCCGGTGACTCGGGAAGTGCTCCGCCGGTCCGTCAGGAATCAGAAGGAACGTCCGCGCATTCATGTCGGTTAGCGGCCAATTGAGTGCTTTCGAGAGACTCGCGATGGCGTCCTGTGTTCTGATTCACCACTTCCGGCGGACGGAGGCATCAGGGATGGGGGAGTCGTTGCGGCGACGAGGGAGCGAATGACCGAAAACGAAGATCGAGGCTACTTCCATCGGTACATCGGGCTCCCGTTCGAAACTCTCATCCTGCAGGGGAGCACCACGCGTCAGCTCTCGTACGCGGTGGCGATCGGCGTGACCTTCGGTCTGTTTCCGATCATGGGCGTCTCGATCCCGTTCTGCTTCCTTGCCGCACTCGTCTTCAAGGCGCCGCAGCCCCTGACCCACGCTGTCAATTACGCGGTGTACCCGCTCCAGATACCGCTCATCTATGTGTTCGTTCGGTTGGGCGAATGGATCATGGGCGCTCCCAATGTGTCCCTTGCTCCCTCGGAGATCCTCGCCCTGGCGCGCACGGACGCGGTGCGATTCGTGGAAGAGTTCGGCCTCACCTGTCTCCATGCCATGCTCGCCTGGAGCCTCTCCGCGCCCCTGATCTTTGTGGGAACGTTCTCAGCGGTGCGGCCGATTATCGCGGGCCTGCGAGACCAGCAGCGCGCCGGGAAGCTGTGAGTCTGCTCGTTGGCGTGGCCGCGGCCCTCCCACTGGGGCTCATGACCCTGGCCTTTCTAATCGCCCGGCGGATCGGCGATTTCTCGATCGTCGACATCACCTGGTCGTTCAATTCCACCCCGTTGGGCGGCGCGGTCGCCCTCCTTGGTTCCGGGTTTCCCCAAGGCCGCCTCGTCGGGTCCCCGACCCCCTTCGGACGGATTTCCAGGGCCTGTGCTGCCTGATGTGGTATTTCGGGCTCAAGGTCACGGGGATCCCGGCGACCGAGGAACAGGCCGTCCGGAGCCGGGGCGAGGCGTATCGTGAATACCAGCGGACGACCCGCGCGTTCGTGCCTTGGTTTCCGCGTCCGGCGGCCCGAAACACCGTCACAATAAAGTAGATAGGCTATTGCCGGGGCGAGGCCTTCGCCCTTATACTGTGAATTGCTTGAGTGGGCAGACGCCCACTCTTTTTTTTCCATCGCGAAGAGTTATTTCAAAAGCCGGAGAAGACTTGATCGTAGCCGCCGCAGCCGCTCAATCTGAGAAAGACGCCCGAAAGGGGCTGGAAGTGGAGGCCTTCGTGCGCTCGGTGGTCGAGCGTGTGGCCACTTCGTCCGGGCTCGATCTGGTCGAAATCGAGATGAAGCGGGGTGGCAAGGGGCCTCTGCTCCGGATCTTCCTTGACAAGCCGGGCCGAATCAGTCTCGATGAGCTCGAAAACGCGTCTCGGGAGATCTCAGCCATTCTCGACGTCGAGGACCCGATCGGGCGCTCCTACACGCTCGAGGTGTCGTCTCCGGGGATGACCCGTCCGCTGAAGACCCCCGCCGATTTCAAGCGCGTGATCGAGAAGAACGTCCAGATCGCGTTTGCCGACGACGCGAAGCTTCCCGTGAAGGAGATCAAGGGCCGCCTGCTGGCGGTGAACGATAAGGAAGTCCGCATCGTCCCCCGCGATAACAAGGGTCGCGAAGGCGCTGAAATAGCCGTGCCGTTTTCGGCTTTGCGCCACGCCCAAAGAGAGATTTCGTTCAGGTAAATCATGGCTAACGAGCTGAAAGTACGCATCGAGCAGGTCTCCCGCGAGAAGAACCTCGACCCCGAGGTCGTGATCCGGGCGATCGAGGACGCGATCCTCCAGGCCGCCAAGCGCTTCTTCAACAACGATGAAGATCTGCGCAGCCGCTTCAACCACGAGAGTGGCGATATCGACGTCTTCGCGGTGAAGGAAGTGGTCGAGAAGGTCACGGACGAGGAGATCGAGATCAGCCTGGACCAGGCGCGGGAACTGATTCCGGAGGCCGAGCTTGGCATGGAGATCGAGTTCCCGAAGCAGACCGAGGGTCTCGGGCGCATCGCCGCTCAGGCCGCGAAGCAGGTCATCTTCCAGAAAGTGCGCGACGCGGAGCGCGACAACGTCATCGCCGAGTTCGAACGCCGTCGAGGCGACGTCCTGAACGGCGTGATCAAGCGCCAGGAAGGCACCGACTACATCATCGACCTCGGCCGCACCGAGGCGGTCCTGCCCCGCAAGGAACAGAGCCGCGCCGAGAACTACCAGACCGGCGATCGCATCCGGGTGGCCATCCTTTCCGTGCAACGTTCGACGCGCGGCGGACCTCAGGTGACGGTGTCCCGCACCGACGGCGCGCTCCTCCGGAAGCTCCTCGAGATGGAAGTGCCGGAGATCTTCGACGGCACGGTCAAGATCCGCGCCTGCGTGCGCGAGCCGGGAGAGAGAGCCAAGGTCGCGGTCGAGTCGACGCACAAGGACATCGATCCGATTGGCGCCTGCGTCGGCATGAAGGGGACCCGTGTCCAGGCGGTCATCCGTGAACTGCGAGGCGAGAAGATCGACATCATCGAGTGGGACGACGATCCGGTCGCGCTCGTGAAGGCGGCGCTCCAGCCTGCCCAGGTCTCTCGCGTCCAGGTCGTCGACTCCGAACAAAAGATCATGGAAGTGGTGGTCGAAGACAAGCAGCTCTCGCTCGCCATCGGCAAGCGCGGACAGAACGTGCGCCTGGCCGCCAAGCTCGTGGGCTGGCGGATCGAGATCAAGAGCGAGGAAGAGAAGCGCCTCGAGGTTGCGGCCCAGCTGAGCGAGTTCAAGAGCATGGAAGGCGTCGACAAGGACATCGTTCAGCGTCTCATGGACGCGCGCGTCCAGGGCCTCGAGCATCTCCTCCAGATGACCGACGAGGAGTTCGCCTCCATCGACATCGACGAGGCCACCGCCGCCTCGCTACGCCAGGCCGCAACCGCGGCCCTGCCCAAGGTTGCCGTCCGCGAAACACCGCCCGAATCCGTCCCGGAGTCCGCACTCGAGTCCGACGGAAGCGTGGCCCAGCCGCCTGCGGGAGAACCTGCCTAGTGTTCTTGGGCCCCGTGCCGTCGTCGATCCACCGGATCTCCGCACCCTTCATACGTCCAGAAACAGGTCGATAAAGAGCTTCATGCCCAAACCCCGCGTCTACGAACTCGCCCGCGAACTCGGTCTCTCCTCCCAGGAGATCATCGAGAAGCTGAAGGCGATGGGAATCGAGGCGAAGGCTCCGTCGAGCTCCGTCGACGAAGACCAGGCGACCAAGTTCAAGCGCCACGTCCGTCTCGAGAGCCAGAGCTCCAAGAAGAACCGCGTCTACGGATCCGACGAGGACGAGGGCGAACGCGACGCGCTCGAGAAGGAGCGCGAGGCCCGGGTCGCGGCCGAGCGCGCGGAGCGTGAACGCGCCGCCAAGGAAGCCGAGGCGGAACGCGCGGTCCGCAAGGCGGGTGGTCGCCCGAAGAGCGCTGTTGGCGCTCCGCCGGCGCCGCCTTCCGCAGTCCGGCTGGCGCCCCGCGTGGCGGTTAAGCCTGTTGAGCCCGCGCCGGAAACCGCACCCGCGGAAGTGCCGACGGCCAAGGCGACTGCCGCTGCGATTGCCGCCCCCCCGCCGGTACCTACGGCAACTCCGGCCGCTCCGAAGGAGGAGCCGGTGGCGCCCAAGGCGCCGCTCACGGTGGCCCCGATCGGTCGCGCGCGGAAGACGGCGCCCGCCGAAGCCGAGTCGAGCGCAACCGCCAGGGCGGTCGACGCTGCGCCTTCCGGCGAATTCGTCGGCGACGCCCCGTCGGCCGTGAGGGGAGCGGAATCCGAGGCCGCCGGCGCGGACGACAATATCGACGACGGCGTTCCTGCGGTCGGCCCGTCGGCCGCGCCGGTCCGCATGACCCCGCGGATCGCCCCCCTTCGTCCCATCGGCCGGCCGGCTGCCGCCGCCAAGGCCGGTGCCGAAGGCGTGCCGGAAGGGGCGGTTCCCGGCGAGGCCGTCGAACCCCAGGCCCCGCTGATGGTGAAGCCGATCGCTCCGGTCATCCGCGCGATCCGTCCCATCGCCTCTCCCTCTCGTACGACCGGCCAGCATCGCGTGGCCACGCGTCCCGGGGCTCCGCCTCAGCGACCCGGCCTGCGCGGCGGTACCCCCGGTGTTCGCGGCGCCCAAGCCCCAACGACCACCGGCCCCGCGGGGCGTCCAGGTGGAACCGCCGCCCCCACATCCCAGCCCTCGTCGCCGGGGAGCCGTCCCGGTGCTTATCGCCCGGGCATCGGCGCCCGTCGACAGCCACGGGAGAAGGGTGCTCGCGAGATCACGCCCATCGTCGCCCAGGAACGTCCGAAATGGACGGGACCGCTGCGTCCGATCACCATCACCGAGGGCGTCACGGTCAAGGAACTGTCGGAGCGCATGCCCGATGCCAAGAACCGCGACATCCTGAAGTACCTGATCAGCAAGGGCCTGATGCTGACGGTGAACCAGACTCTCGACATCGAGGTCGCGCAGGACGTCTGCCGCGAGTTCGGCTACGACGCCACCGTGCGCTCGTACGAAGAGGAAGTGGTGCAGGAGCAGAGCGAGGTCACGACCACCGTGGGTTCTGTGCCGCGCGCTCCCGTGGTCACGGTCATGGGTCACGTGGACCACGGCAAGACCTCGCTGCTCGACGCGATCCGCGAGACGCGGGTCGCCGAACGCGAGCACGGCGGTATCACGCAGCACATCGGCGCCTACAAGGTCGACGTGCGCGACCGCGCGGTGGTCTTCCTCGACACGCCCGGTCACGAAGCGTTCACCCTCATGCGGTCTCGCGGAGCACGGGTCACCGACATCGTCGTCCTGGTGGTCGCGGCCGATGACGGCGTGATGCCTCAAACACTCGAAGCCCTCGATCATGCGAAGGCGGCCGGCGTGCCCATCGTGGTTGCGGTCAACAAGATCGACAAGGCCGAGGCCCAGCCCGATCGGATCCGCCAGCAACTCGCGGATCGCGGTCTGCTTCCCGAAGAATGGGGCGGTCAGACCGTCTTCGTGAACGTCTCGGCCAAGAAGAAGCAGAATCTCGATCAGCTTCTCGAGATGATCCTCCTCCAGGCGGACATGGGCGAGTACAAAGCCATGCCCGACAAGCCGGCGCGCGGCACCGTCATCGAGTCTCGCCTCGACAAGGGCCGTGGCCCGGTCGCGAACATCCTGGTCCAGGACGGCACGCTGCGCATTGGCGATGTCGTGGTCGCCGGAGCCGTTTCGGGACGCATCCGCGCCCTCATGAACGACCGCGGCGAACGGTTGCGCGAAGCAGGCCCCTCGACGCCCGTGGAAATTCAGGGTCTGGACGATGTGCCGGAACCCGGCGACTCGCTCTTCGTGGTCGAGGATTCAGTCAAGGCCCACACCATCGTCTCGTTCCGCCAGCAGAAGCTCAAGGACAAGCAGCTTGCGCTGCAGTCCCGGGTTCGTCTCGAAGCCATCGCCAAGCCGGGCGGCGGCACGGAAGGCCCGATCGAGCTGCCTCTGGTTCTCAAGGCCGACGTGCAGGGCTCCGTCGAGGCCCTCACCGAGCAGCTGAAGAAGATCCCGCAGGAGAAGATCCGCCTTCGCGTCATCCGGTCCGGCGTCGGCGCCATCAACGAGGGCGACGTTCTCCTCGCCGCCGCGTCGGAAGGCATCGTGGTCGGCTTCAACGTCCGGCCCGAGCGCAAGGCCGCCGAGTTCGCCGAGCGTGACAATATCGAAGTTCGGCTCTACACGATCATCTACGACGTGGTCGACGATCTGACCAAGGCTCTTGAGGGCCGCCTCGCTCCCGCGTTCAAGGAAGTGGTGCTCGGGCAGGCCAAGGTCCAGGAAACCTTCAAGATCTCCAAGATCGGCACCATCGCGGGCTCGATCGTCACCGAAGGCAAGGTCACGCGGCAGGCGAGCGTTCGCCTTCTCCGCGACAACATCGTCATCCACACCGGCAAGGTGGCTTCGCTCAAGCGGCACAAGGACGACGCGTCCGAGGTGCGAGCGGGCACGGACTGCGGCATCGGCATTGTGGACTTCAACGACGTGAAGCCGGGCGACATCATCGAATTCTTCATCATGGAGAAGTACCGCGAGACTTTATAGAGATGGGGGCGGCAGAGGGCCAACGGGGCTCCATGCTCAGCCCCCCAGCCCCCGGGCGCTGCGGCGGGAGTGAATCCCGCCTCCGCTTGGGTCCGCGCGGCGACCTAAGATGAGCTCATGGTGATCGGACTTCTGGAAGTCGAATTGCATCTGCCCGGGGCGCAGAGTCTCAAGGACAAGCGGCAGCCTCTGCGGTCCATCCTGAGCCGGGTCCGGCAGGATCACAACGTGTCCATCGCCGAGGTGGCTCATCACGATGAGTGGCAGCGAGCGGGGCTCGCGGTGGTGGGCGTCAACACCGAGAGGGTTCCGATGGAACGAACGCTCGACCAGATCGTTCGCGCGATCGAGGAGACTCCGGGTGTCGTCTGCGCTGGAGAACAACGACAATGGCTGTAAATCACCGGAAGTCGCGGGTCGCCGACGGCGTTCGCGATGAGGTCGCAATGATCATCGCGCGGGAGATCCGCGACCCACGGCTCGGGTTCGTGACCGTGATCCGGGTGGAGATGCCGGTCGACCAGTCGGTGGCGAAGATCTACGTCTCTCCCATGGGGGAGGCCAAGGTTCAGCTCGAGTCGATGCGGGCCCTCCATCACTCGCGGGGCTTCGTGCGAAAGCTGCTCTCCCAGCGCATGCGCACGCGGACCGTGCCGGAAATCGTGTTCGTCCAGGACAAGGGCCTCGACAACGCCGAGCGGGTGAGCGAGATCATGGCCGGGTGGAAGGCGGACGAAGTGGCCGCCGAGGCCGCGACCAGGGCCGAGGCTTCGGCCGCCGCCGGCGAATCCGAAACCGCCCCGGGCGGGGACGACTGAATGGCGGGGTCCGTCTGAGCAAGCCTTCACCGAAACCGGACTCCGGACTCGACGGCCTTCTCGTCGTGGATAAGCCTTGGGGTCTCACCTCCCACGACGTGGTGGCGCGGGTGCGGCGGATTGCCGGGACCAGCCGCGTCGGCCACACCGGCACCCTGGACCCCATGGCCACCGGAGTTCTCGTCCTTTGTCTTGGAAAGGCCACGCGGCTCATTCCCTATATCGAGGAAATGGGCGGGGTCGACGCGAAGGAGTACGAGGCCCAGATCCGGTTCGGTTTCGAAATGACCACAGACGACGCGGAGGGAGAACCGCGGGGCGAGCGCCTCTCGACCGCTGCTCTGAACTCGTCTGGTGTAGCCGCCGCCCTGGCTGCCTTCGTCGGTGAGATCGAGCAGATTCCTCCCGCGTTCTCCGCCAAGAAAGTGGCGGGGGAGCGCGCGTACGCGATGGCGCGGCGCGGTGAGGACGTGGAGCTCAAAGCCGTCACCGTTCACGTGGGAAGGGCCGAACTCCTCGCCCTGGAAGGCGACATCGCGCGCGTCCGCTTCGCCTGTTCCCGAGGAACGTATATCCGGGCGCTCGCACGTGACCTGGGCCGCGCGCTTGGAGCGGGCGCGCACCTCATCGCCCTGAGACGGACTCGCTCGGGCGTCGCCCAAGCCGGCCAGGCCTTGCGCCTCGATGACCTGACTCAGGAATCGCTCGGCGCGGCCCTGATCCCCATGATGTCGGCGCTCGAAACCTGGCCGAGCGTCCGGGCGGGCGAACGCGAAACCGCGGACCTTCGGCTCGGCCGGGCGGTGAACCTGGCAAAGGCGCCCGAAACCGAGGGCGTGCGTGTTCGCATCTGCGATCGGGAGGGGCGCCTGGTGGCGCTCGCCAGCTCGGATGGGTCGAGGATGCAGCCTTTCTGCGTATTCTGAGCCGATCGAGGCTCTCACCCTGTGATAAGCTTCCGAGTTCCAAACGAAGATAAATCACGCTGTAAGAACAACAAAGCAGGCTCGGAGGAGCAAAAAGAGTCGTGAGCCTTACCAAGGAAAAGAAGACAACCCTCATCGAGGGAAACCGCGCGCACACCAAGGACACCGGGTCTCCCGAAGTCCAGGTGGCGCTTCTATCAGAGCGCATCGGCGAACTGACCGAACATCTCAAGACGCACGCGAAGGATCATCACTCGCGCCGCGGCCTTCTCATGATGGTCGGACATCGTCGTCGTCTCCTCGACTATCTCAAGTCGAAGACGCCCTCTCGCTACCAGTCTCTGATCGTCAAGCTCGGACTGCGCAAGTAGCCAGGCGTCGCAGAAGGCCTCGGCGTTTCGTTCCTGCCGGGCCGCCAGTTCCTGAGCGTCCGTTTCCCTGCCGTGCTGAGGGCAACGGGTGTTCCGGATCGGCTTTCTTCTGCGCTACCCGGCGGTCGCCGCCCCTTTAAGACTCACAATCCTCCGACAGCCTAGCCGCTGGAGAAAAGCACATGGCCATGAAACGGTATGAGATCCAGGTCGGCCGCACGCCGATCACCATTGAAACAGGCCGAATGGCCAAACAGGCCGACGGGGCGGTTCTGGTGAGCATGGGGGACACCGTGGTCTTCGTGGCCGCGGGCGCGGCCAAGGAGCCGAAGCCGGGCATCGACTTCCTCCCCCTCACCGTCGACTACCGCGAGAACAACTTCGCGGCGGGCAAGATCCCCGGCGGCTTCTTCAAGCGCGAAGGCCGGCAGAACGAGAAGGAAATTCTCACCTGCCGCCTCATCGACCGCCCCATGCGCCCGCTCTTCCCCGAAGGCTGGGGCTGCGAGACGCAGATCAGCGCCCTGCTCTGGTCGGCCGATCTCGAGAATGAATCGGACACCCTCGCCCTCATCGGCGCGTCCGCCTCGTTGTGCATTTCCGACATTCCCTTCGACACGCCCGTAAGCGCGGTTCGCGTGGGCTTCTGGGACGGGCAATGCCACATCAACCCGACCAGCACCGACATGAAGACGAAGAGCGAGTTGAACCTCCTCGTCGCGGGCACCGAGAAGGCCATCTGCATGGTCGAGTCCAGCGCGCGTGAACTCGGCGAAGACGACATGGTTCGCGCCCTGGTGGCCGGGCACGAGGCTATTAAGGTCATCTGCGCGGTCCAGCGCCAGATGGTGGCCGAGGTGGGTAAAGCGAAGCGTCCGGCCCCAAAGAAGGAAATCGACCACGCTCTCGCTCACGAGATCGCGGGCGCTCTCGAACCGGCCCTCTACGAGGCCATGCAGAAGCGCGACAAGCTCGAGATGTACGCGAAGATGGACGCGGTCAAGAAGGCGTACGTCGCGACCCTCGGCGAGGACCAGGCGGCCAAGAAGGCCCTGGTCTCCACGGTCTACGACCAGCTCCGCGAGCACATCCTCCGTCGCGAGATCCTCGAGCGCGGGCGGCGTCTCGACGGCCGCCGTTTCGATGAGATCCGTCCGATCACCTCCGAAGTCACGGTCCTTCCGCGCACCCATGGTTCCGCGCTCTTCACCCGCGGCGAGACCCAGGCGCTCGTCACCGCCACCCTCGGCACCAGCGAAGACGCGCAGATCATCGACACCGTCCAGGAGGTCGAGCACAAGAAGCGCTTCATGCTTCACTACAACTTCCCTTCGTTCTCCGTCGGGGAAGTGAGGCCCAACCGCGGCCCCGGCCGTCGCGAGATCGGGCACGGCGCTCTCGCCGAGCGCGCGCTGCGCGAGATGCTTCCCTCCGAAGAGGATTTCCCGTACACCATCCGCATCGTGTCGGACATCCTCGAGTCGAACGGTTCCTCGTCGATGGCCTCCATCTGCGGCGGCACTCTGTCTATGATGGACGCGGGTGTTCCCCTCAAGGCCCCGGTGGCGGGCGTGGCCATGGGTCTGGTCTCGAACGGCGAGAAGTTCGTCGTCCTCTCCGACATCGCGGGCGAGGAAGACCACTACGGCGACATGGACTTCAAGGTCGCGGGTACCGCGAAGGGCCTCACCGCCCTTCAGATGGACATCAAGATCGACGGCCTGCCTGCCGATCTGCTGGCCAAAGCACTCGCCCAGGCCAAGGAAGGCCGTCTTCACATCCTCGGCAAGATGGCCGAGACTCTGACCACGCACCGCGCAGAGATGAGCGTCTATGCACCTCGCATCATCACGGTGAGGATCCCGGTGGACAAGATCCGCGACGTCATCGGACCCGGCGGCAAGATGATCCGCTCCATCACCGAGCGGACGGGCTGCAAGATCGAGATCGAGGATGACGGTCGCGTGCTCATCGCCTCGACCGACCTGCAGGCCGCTCAGCAGGCGGTGGCCATCATCGAAGAGCTCACCGCGAGCGTCGAACTGGGCAAGACCTACATGGGCAAGGTCGTCCGCATCGTCGATTTCGGCGCCTTCGTCGAGATCATGCCCGGCACCGACGGTCTGCTGCATGTTTCGGAGATCGCACACGAGCGGGTCAACGAGGTCCGCGATGTGCTCAAGGAAGGCGACGCGGTCATGGTCAAGGTCCTGACCATCGATCCGATGGGCAAGGTACGTCTGTCCAAGAAGGCTCTGCTTCCGCTTCCCGAGGGCATGGTGGCGCCTCCCGAGGGCAGCAGCGATCGTCCTCCCCGTCGTGAAGGCGGTGGCGACCGTGACCGGGGCCGTGGCGGCGACCGTCCGCGTGGCGGCGGGGGCGGCGGCCGTGGCGGCGGTTTCTCGGGAAACCGCGGAGGACGCTAACCTCAGGGAGTGAAAAACACTCCTCCGTATCGGCGAGGCGATCTTCGGATCGCCTCGTTCTTTTTGGTGGCGGCTCAGAGCCTGGGCGGCGTGGCTCCGGGCTCGATAGCGCCCGCGGAAGGCGCCGAGGTCTATACGGTGCGGGTCACCGTGGGTTCCTCGGGCTTCGAGCCGAAGCGGATCGCGGTGCCGCTAGGGACGGTGCACTTCGTGGTGACGTCGCGCGAGGGCGACCACTGCTTCGCGGTTCCGTCGCTGGACGTCGAAAAGCGCGTGCGGGCCGCGAAGCCCCTGGAGGTCGACATCACGTTCGACCGGGTCGGGGAGCACCCGTTCCTCTGCTGCGTGGAACCGTCGGGCACCGCCGAAGTGGGCGCGATCGTGGTGGCTCCCGCGAAGTAGGTCCGCCGATAGACGCTATTCGAAGCGGACGGTCGGGGCCATCCGGCGGCACCAGGTGTCCAGGCGCTCGAAGGCGTCCGCGCGGGCTTCGCATGTGAAGGTCAGGCCCACCCCGTTGTTCACGGTGATCCATCGCCGGATACGCGTGGAGGTGAGGGGCGTCCCGCTGCGCAGATAATCGACGTAGCCCAGCGGCCGATCGAGGCCCGCGGTCGACTCCCACGCGGCATGGTCCAGGCGAACGACCGTATCCGACGCGCGGCTTTTCACCATCTTGTAGAAGGCCTCGAGGTCACCCGGTGGGGGGACAGGCTCCTTGGTGAGCGTGACGAAGCCATGGATGGTGTCCGTTCCCTTGTCAACGAAAAGCGGGGGCGACTTGAACTGCATGCTGGCGTTCGTGGAGTTGGACAGCCGGCTTCCGCGGGTCCATGAGGGCGCGGCCCGGACCGCCATGCCGGCGAAACGTTCCTCAGGCCAGTCGGCGCCGTTCTCGACCCGAAGGGAGGCCATGAGTACGTCGATGCGCCCCTGGTAGCGCTTCATCGCCGCATCTGAGCCGCGGGCCCAGGCGCCGATGAAGCGTCCGTCGCCCGCGGGACCGATCTGAAGCCGTGAACTGACGCCGGCTTGATCCTTGAAGGTCCACAGCGTGGCTCCCTTGGGGCCTTGGGCCACGACCACGCCGAAGGCTCCGGACAGGTAGGCCGCGGCCACGGCGTCGGCGGAGGCGGCAGCGGTGGGCGCGATCAGGGTGACGGAGAGGGCCTCCTTGTCGTCGCCGACCTTGGGTGCGGTGAGGTAGCGATAGCGTAGGCCGGCCTGCTCGGCGAATCCCACCGTCCAACGGGGCGGGTGAGTGAAAGAGAGACCTGACTCCTCATCCAGAAAGGACAGGAGCGGGTCGGGCGCGCCGCAGGCCCAGACCATCAAGGCCGCGATGGCGAGAAGTCTCCGACCCGTGATGCTCATGTCATTCCACCCGGTAGTTGGGCGATTCCTTGGTGATCACGACGTCGTGCACATGGCTTTCCTTGAGGCCGGCCACGGAGAGCTTGGTAAATCGCGTCTTCGTCTGAAGCTCGCGAATGGACCGCACGCCGCAATAGCCCATGCCGGCTCGAACGCCGCCCACGAGCTGCTGCACGATGACCGAGAGAAGGCCTCGGTATGGCACGATGCCTTCGACGCCTTCAGGCACGAGCTTCTGGGGCGTCGCTTCGGCTTGGAAGTATCGATCCTTCGACCCGTCCTTCATCGCGCCGAGGGAACCCATCCCGCGGTAGGTCTTGAAGCTGCGTCCCTGGCGCAGAATCACTTCACCGGGGCTCTCTTCAGCACCCGCGAAAAGGGACCCGATCATGACCGAGTCGGCGCCCACCGCGAGCGCCTTGGTGATGTCGCCGGAGAACTTGATCCCGCCGTCCGCGATCACCGGGATGCCCGCGTGAGCGCAGGCCTCGACCGCCTCGGCAATGGCGGTCACCTGGGGCATGCCCGCCCCCGAGACGATGCGCGTGGTGCAGATGGAACCAGGACCCATGCCAACCTTCACCGCAGAGACGCCCGCCGAGACCAGATCCTTGGCGCCTTCCTTCGTTCCGACGTTTCCAGCCACGAGCTCGAGCTCGGGGAACGCGTTCTTCACCCGGCCCACCATATCGATCACGGCCTTGGTGTGGCCGTGCGCGGTATCGATGGCGATCACGTCGACCTTGGCGTCGACCAGCGCGCGCACGCGGTCGAGCGTATCCGCGGCGATGCCTACCGCCCCCCCGACGCGAAGCCGGCCCGCGGAATCCTTGCAGGCGTTGGGGTACTTGATCCGCTTCTGGATGTCCTTGACCGTGATGAGGCCGCGCAGGTTGTTCGCCTCGTCGATGACCAGCACCTTCTCGACCTTGTGCTTGTGGAGAAGGGCCTTGGCCTCGTCCAGGGTCGCTCCCACCCGGACCGTGATCAGCGGATCACGGGTCATCAGTTCGGCCACGCGAAGGGTGGTGCGGGTTTCGAAGCGAAGGTCACGGTTGGTGAGGATGCCCACGAGCTTGCCGCCATCGGTCACCGGCACGCCGCTGATCCGGAACTTCGCCATCAGGGCCAGGGCGTCGGAGACCGGCGCGTCCGGCGAGACGGTCAC
Organism: Vicinamibacteria bacterium; assembly: GCA_031392925.1. GTDB lineage: Bacteria > Acidobacteriota > Vicinamibacteria > Fen-336 > JAGNNV01 > JAGNNV01. Next base: position 23,354 of record JANMVV010000256.1, on the reverse strand, counting down.
GGGATCCACGATCATCCCCGCTTCGGACCGCTTGACCTTGTCCACCTCCGCGGCCTGGAGGTCGATGGAGAGGTTCTTGTGGATGAAGCCGATTCCGCCCTCTTGCGCGAGGGCGATGGCAAGAGGCGCCTCGGTCACGGTGTCCATGGCCGCCGACACGATGGGGATATTGAGGGCGATGCCCTTGGTGAGCCGGGTGACCACGTCGACCTCGGAGGGCAGGCACTCGGAGTACTGCGGCACGAGCACGATGTCGTCGAAGGTGAGGCCTTCGCTGATGCGGGTTTCGAGGCGATTCATCGTTGGTTCTGCCTTATTCCATCCCGTGACACTTCTTGTATTTCTTGCCCGAGCCGCAGGGGCAGGGATCGTTGCGGCCGACCTTTACGCCCTCGCGCCGGACCGTCTTCACGATGCCGTCGTTGCCGCCCTGCGCTTCGGGTTTGGCCGCTCCCGCAAACTGCCGGGGCGCCGCGTCGGTTGAACTGGTGAAGGTGAGATTTCGCGGCTGCGTGCGGGCCTTGCCGAAGGTGGAAACGGGATCGGGCCGGCGCTCCGGAACGGGCAGCGGGGCGTCACCCGCTTCCAGGGTGATGTCGATGGGCGGTCGCGCTGGCTCCTCCCGCCGCATCACCGGCTGGTACAGGAAGACCCAGCGAAGGGCTTCCTCCTCGATCCGATCCATCAGGGACTGGAAAAGGTTGTAGGACTCCTTCTTGTACTCGACCAGCGGATCGCGCTGGCCGTAGGACCGAAGACTGATCCCCTCCTTCAGATGATCGAGCGAGAGCAGGTGGTCCTTCCACTGGGCGTCGACGATCTGGAGCAGCAGGACGCGTTGATGGAACTGCATGAGCTCCGGGCCGATCTGCTGTTCCTTGGCCTCGTAGACCTTCTTGGCCCGGGCCTTGAGCGAGGCCGAGAGTTCGGCCTGGGGCGTGCCCGTGATCTCCTCGACCGGCACGGTCAGCCCGAAGGTGTCCCGAAGCATGATCGAAAGGCCCTCGGGATTGGCGCCTTCGGTCGAGACCTTGGGATCGAGCGCGTTCTCGAGGAAAGCGTCGGTGACGTCCTCGGAGAGGTCGAGGAGCCACTGCCGCGTCTCCTTGCCTTCCAGGATCATCCGGCGCGTGCCGTAGATGGCCACGCGCTGTTTGTTCATGACGTCGTCGTACTCGAGCAGGTGTTTGCGGACGGCGAAGTTCTGGGCTTCCACCTGCCTCTGCGCTCGCTCGATCGACCGGGACACCATCGGGTGCTCGACCGGCATGTCCTCTTCCATGCCCAGCTTCAGCATCAAGCCGCTGATACGGTCGGACCCGAAGATGCGCATGAGGTCGTCCTGAAGGGAGAGATAGAAGCGCGACGAGCCGATGTCGCCCTGGCGGCCCGCGCGGCCGCGGAGCTGATGGTCGATGCGCCGGGCTTCGTGACGCTCGGTGGCCAGGATGTGCAGGCCGCCCAGGGCCACCACGCGTTCACGCTCGCTGCGGTCGAGAAGCTCCACGATGGCCGCGACCGTGCGCTGGTTCGAAATGACCGTCTTCAGTTCGGCCTTCAGCGGATGCACGTCGAGGAACTCGATCGGCTTCTCGGTGTCCCAGTGGGGGAAGAATGACTTGGCGATCCTGTTCCGCTTGGGGCGCAGAAGGGCTTCGGCCGCGTCCAGATAGGTCATGAGGGGGGCGTCGTGCGCGGCCAGCGCGGCCACGGTCTGGAAGGAGGGATGGTCGTTCGGGAAGGCGGCGACGAGGCCGAGATAGCGCTCGGCCAGGTTCTCCTTGTACTTCGAATCGAACTTACGGTGCGCGAGCTCCTTCTTGAAGTCGGCCGCCATCTCGGCGAGAGCCATCGCCTCGGCCGAGGCCTTGTCCGCGGCGGTGGCGGTCTCGGGATTGATCTCTCGCTCGATCAGGATGTTGCGCACGCGCACGTCGGGAATGCCGCCCAGGATGATGTCGGTGCCGCGGCCCGCCATGTTGGTCGCGATGGTGACGGCGCCGAAACGACCGGCCTGCGACACGATGTCGGCCTCTCGCTCGTGGTACTTCGCGTTCAGGACGACGTGCTTGATTCCCTCGCGCTTGAGCATGGCGGCGAGGCGCTCGGACTTCTCGATGGAGATGGTGCCCACGAGCACCGGCCGGCCCGCGGCCGCGAGCTCCTTGATCTCTCGAACCACCGCTCGGTCCTTCTCGGGCTCGGTTCGGTAGACCGTGTCCGGGTTCTCGAGCCGGATCATGGGACGGTTGGTCGGCGCGACCAGCACTTCGAGCTTGTAGATCTTCTCGAACTCGGGCGCCTCGGTCTCGGCCGTACCCGTCATGCCCGCGAGCTTGCTGTACATGCGGAAGTAGTTCTGGAGGGTGATGGTGGCGAGGGTCTGGTTCTCGCGCTCGATCTTCACCTTCTCCTTGGCTTCGACCGCCTGGTGGAGGCCGTCGGACCAGCGGCGGCCGGGCATGAGGCGCCCGGTGAACTCGTCGACGATGATGACCTGGCCATCCTTCACGACGTAGTGCACATCGCGGGTGTAGAGCGAATGCGAACGCAGTCCCTGGTTCACATGGTGCAAAACGTCCATGTTCGACGGGTCCCAGAGATTGGTGACGCCGAGGAGACTCTCGGCATGTGACATCCCGGCGTCGGTGAGGGTGACGTTCCTCGCTTTTTCGTCGACGATGTAGTCCCCGGTCTTTTCGAGTTCCTCGCGCTCCTCGGCCTTCTTGTCTCCCGAGATGCGGGCGCCCGGAATGAGCTTCGGGATGATCTGGTCGACCTTGTAGTACAGGTCGGTCGACTCCTCGGCCGGCCCGCTGATGATGAGAGGGGTCCGAGCCTCATCGATCAGGATCGAGTCCACTTCGTCGACGATCGCGTAGTTGTGGCCTCGCTGGACGTACGACTCCAGCTCGAACTTCATGTTGTCGCGCAGGTAGTCGAAGCCGAACTCGTTGTTGGTTCCGTAGGTGATGTCGGCCGCGTAGGCGGCCTGCCGATCGCGATCCATCATGTCGTGCTGGATGCAGGCCACGTTGAGGCCGAGCGCCTTGTAGAGCCGGCCCATCCAGTCGGAGTCGCGCTTTGCCAGGTAATCGTTGACGGTGACGACGTGAACGCCCTTGCCGGTGAGCGCGTTCAGATACGCGGGGAGAGTGGCGACGAGGGTCTTGCCCTCTCCGGTTCGCATCTCGGCGATCGACCCCGCATGGAGGGCCATGCCACCGATGAGCTGGACGTCAAAATGACGCATGTTCAGGAACCGACGGCCGCCCTCGCGGCAGACCGCGAAGGCCTGCGGGAGGAGGGAGTCGAGGGTGGCGCCCTGGGAGAGGCGGGTCTTGAATTCGGCGGTCTTTGCGCCCAGATCTTCGTCCGAGAGCTTTTGGAGGCCGTCCTCGAACTCGGCGATGACGGGGATCCTCTCCCGCATCTTCTTTACATCCCGGTCATTCTTGGTGCCAAAGATCTTTGTAAGCAGTTTTCCGAGCATTTAGTGGCCCCATTCTAAGGTCTTCACACGCAAAGCCCCCCGCGCTAGACTCCGCGGAATGTTCATGGCGTATCTCTTGTGGGGGTTCGTCGTCGCCTGCGGTCTGTTCATGGGCGGCGCCTCTTCGATCATGCTGGTTTCGAAAGGCTTCGACCTCCTGGTGGCGGGAAACGCCCTGGTCTACCTTGGCTGCGCTGTCTACGGCCTCCCCCGGCTCGTGAAGCTGGTGCGGAAGCAGCCGTGAACATCCACAACTGGGCCGAGCTCTCGGTGCGAGGCATCCACGTGGCCATGGTGGGGGCCTGGCTGCTGTTCGACTTCGTGGTCTACTGGCTCCATTTCAAGATCAAGGACGCGGAGGCGCCCATCGATGAGCGCCTGGAGCGCGCCCGGGTGATGCACGGCATCGACACCGTGGTGGCCTACCTGTTCTTCCTGACCCTGCCCGTCGGCATCGCCCTGTGCTACCTGACCGACACGCCCGTGTTCACCACGGAGTGGCTGAACTGGAAGCACCTGATGTACGGCCTCATCGTGGTTTCGGCCATCGTCCTGGTGCCGATCTCGGGCACATCCCTTCGCAACCTGAAGGCGATCAAGGCGGGCGCGGGCAACGCGCCCGAACTCAACCATCAGATCAAGCACGACATGAACTGGGGCATGCCCTGGGTGTTTCTCATCTGGACGTTGATCACGGCCATGATCATCATCTCGGTCTTCAACGCAAGGTGCCCGCACTGCAACAACTTCATCCTCCGGTAGCACTGCTTTGAGAACCGCGGAAGAGGGCTGGTTGATGGCCCGGATGGAGAGCCTGTTTGCGGCCATCGCCGCGAAGGACATGGTCGGGATCGAAGCCTGCTACCTCAACGACCCGTCCCTGCTCGTGTTCGTTGAAGGACCCCGCATGCGGAACGTGGGGTGGGAGAGCATCAGGGTTGGCTGGCGGCACTTTCTCGACGCGTCGATGGAGCTTCGAGGCTACGCCTGGGGCGAGGATCTGCTCATCCGGGTGCGGGGCGACGCGGGCTTCGTGGCCGCGACGAATCGGTACGACTGGCGGATCAAGGATCGCGATCTCAGCCTGGAGATGCGCGGGACGTGGGCCATGGAGCGCGGGAACGGCGAGTGGCGCATCGTGCACGAGCACGCTTCGTTTCCACATGCGAACCCGTATGGGGCCGGAGACTGGGCTCGAAACGAACGCTGAACTTCGGGGTCCAAGCCCGTGAGGCTTTCTACCCGAGCGACCGGTATTCGTCGAGGATGTAGAGAAGCGGGTTCTGGTTGGAGCCGTTGAGCCACACTTCATAGTGAAGATGCGGCGCCGTCGAGCGACCCGTGCTGCCGACGAAGCCGAGCACCGAGCCACGCCGGACCTGCTGACCGACGCGGACGTTGAAGGCGTCGAGATGCCCGTAGTGAGTGGCGACGCCGCGGCCGTGATCGATGGTGACCGCGTTCCCGTAGCCGCCCTTGATGCCAACGAAGATCACGGTGCCGTCGGCGGGGGCGAGGATCTTGGTTCCGAGGGGTGCAGCGATATCGAGGCCGGGATGGAAGTCGCGAAGCCCGGTGAATGGATCGTCGCGGTTGCCGAAGCCGGCCGAGAGATACCCGCGAACCGGCCACACCGACGGGGTGGTGGCCAGGAGCGAGCGCTGTTTGTCGAAGACGCCGGTGAGTTCGCGGGACTTCTCGGTGAGCTCGTTGAGTCGCGTGCTCATTTCCGCGAAGCTCGCGACGCTGGGAGCAGAGCGATCCGCAGCGGTGCCGCCGCCGGTGCCGCCGACGCTGGGGTCGGGCGGAGGCGCATCGACACCCGCCATCACGCCGAGCTTGTTGACGATGCCGCTCAGCTGGCCCATCTGCGCGCGCAGGGCCGAGGCATCCTGCTCGATCTGATGAGTCTTCGCGAGCAGATTGCGCGACTCTTCCTCCACCTTACGGAGTCGTGAGACCTCGAACAGAAGCGACGAGTAATGGAGCAGGGCGCCGATCAGGACGACACCCAGCACCGCCGCTACCCGGCCTGCGACCTTCGCTACGCTCAAAGGGATCTGATACTTTCGGAACTTCGCCCGAGCGTTCGGGACGAAGATCAGGGTGAAGAAATCAGGAGGGTTCATGGCTTGAGTCGGAATCCGGACGGAGTGCGATCACCCGAAATGCCAACCTGCGAAGTCGAAGGTTGGACCTCGAAAAAACAGGTTATCACGCTACTTTAAGCGACGTCAACGCCGCCCCGGTCCGGAACAGGAGGGCTTCGAGCACTGCCGCGCGTCCGATGGTTCTCTGACCGGAAAGGTCCGCGATCGTCCTTGCCACTCTCGCGGTTCGGTGAACGGCCCGGAGCGAAAGGCCGTGCGTCCGGGCCGCCTCCTCGAGCGTGGCGGCCGCTGCCGGTTCGAGGGCGGCGGCGAAAAGCCCCGGCCCCGGAGGGGGGAGCCTGGAAGCAAATCGGATTCCGTCGGCCACGCGCTCTCTCACCCGGGATGAGGGTTCGCCCGCCGCCCTGGCCCACGCCTCCGCGGTGGTCGCGATCCGGATCTCGGGTCGGGGCACTTCGACCACCAGATCGATTCGGTCGAGCAACGGCCCGGAGATGCGGCCCTGGTAGCGGGCGATGGCCTCGGGTGTGCACCGGCAGGGCAGGACAGGATCGCTTCGATAGCCGCACGGGCACGGGTTCATGGCCGCGACGAACTGGAAGCGGCAAGGGAATTCGTAGGTGGCACGAGCGCGAGAGACGAGCAACCGGCCCTCCTCCAGAGGTTGCCGAAGCCCTTCGAGCGTCGACCTCGCGAACTCGGGGAGTTCGTCGAGAAAGAGGACGCCGCCGTGGGCGAGACTGATCTCGCCGGGTCTGGGGATGGCCCCCCCGCCCACAAGGGAGACCGACGAGGCGGTGTGGTGAGGGGCGCGAAACGGCCGGGTGGTCACGAGGCCGCGGGGAGACAGTCCCGCGGCCGACTGAACCGCGGTCATTTCGAGAGCCTCCTGATCGGAGGGCGGGGGGAGGATTCCCGGCAGGCGTCTGGCGAGCATGGTCTTGCCCGAGCCGGGCGGTCCGATCATCAGCAGGTTGTGACGGCCGGCCGCCGCGATCTCCAGGGCGCGGCGAGCCAGCGGCTGACCCGAGACATCGCGCAGATCGAGGGGCGGAGGATCAGTGACGGCGGTGGGGTCGTCATCGGCGAAGCCGTCCGCGCTCTCGTGTTCGGGGCGCGCGGCTCCAAGAAGACAGGAGGCGCCGCGGACTGCGATGCCGGGCACGAGGGAAGCCTCGCGCAGGTTCGCGCGGGGAACGATTGCCCGCCGGAAGCCCCGGGCGCGGGCCTCGATGATGATGGGCAGGACGCCGGGAACCGCGCGGAGGCTGCCGTCCAGGGCCAGCTCTCCAAGGAATAGACAGTCACCTGGTTCGGGAAAGGGTTCGCCGGCGGAAGCGAGGAGCGCCACCGCGATTGCGAGGTCAAAAGCGCTCCCGGTTTTCCTCACATGGGCGGGGGCCAGATTGACGGTGATCCTTCGGTCCCACGAGAACTCCAGGGCCGAGTTCCGCAGCGCAGCCTTGATCCGGCTTTCACTCTCTCGCACCGTCGAGTCGGGAAGCCCCACGATGAACAGGCCTGGGAAGCCGGGCGCCGAATCAACTTCCACGCGAATGATCTGGCCCTTGATTCCGGCGACGGCTCCGGTATGTGTATTCGCAAGCATGGCTCTCTCCGATGGTCAAAATGTCCCGTGGGAGAGCGGGCGGACGCCCAGGAGGGGCGCCTTCGGCCAGAAGTATGGGTGGTGGAAGGTCCGAACCGGGTCCTCCGCAGCCCTGGAGAAGACGATTACGAACGCTACTCGGGAGAGCTTTGGTTCGAGGCGGAGGCGACGCGAAGAACCTGTCCGATGGACAGCCGCGACGAACTCAAGCCGTTCAAGGCCTTGATCGCCTCGACCGTGGTGCTGTGTCGCGCGGCGACCGAAGACAGGGTGTCGCCCTTCTGAATTCGGTAAGAAGTATCTCCGGGGGCGGCGCTCTTCCCGGAAGCCGCGACCATCGCGGGAGAGGTCCGGGTGGGTCGGGGGATCGCAAGCTCGGTGCCGGGTCTCAGGCGGGACTGCAGGGTGAGGCCGTTCACGCGGGCGATCTCGCTCCCCGACACCCCGAACATCTTCGCGATCAGGGAGAAGGTGTCGCGCTTTCGAACCACATGCCGCGCGTAGTCCATCGCCTTCTCGGAGGCGAGGCAGGCGGTGACCTGGCCGGCCGAGCCCCGCGGCACCTTGAGATCGAAGTCCGAGGAAGGCGTCATGCCCCGACGCAGTTCGGGGTTGAGCTCCCGGATGTCGCCGGGCTGGGCGTTCGCGCAGCGTGCGACCGTGGTGATGGGGTAGGAGCCCGCCACCCGCACGGTCTCCACCGCCCCGGGCTCCTCGGGGGAGACGTCGATGCCGTAGGACTCCGGTGACTTGGCGATCATGATGGCGGCATGGATGAGCGGGACGTAGTTCTTGGTCTCGGCCCGGAACGACCTGGTCTTGGCGAGCGCCCAGAAGTCGTTGGTCTGTGCTTTGCGGATCGCCCGCTGGACGTTTCCTTCGCCCGCGTTGTAACCGGCGAGGGCCAGGTTCCAGTCGCCGAACATGGCATAGAGGTTCTTCAGGTACTGGGCGGCCGCGACGGTCGCCTTCTCGACACTCGATCGCTCGTCGATGAAGAAGTCCTGTTTGAGGCCGTACTGCTTCCCGGTCGACGGGATGAACTGCCACAGACCCCGCGCACTCGCTCGGGAGAGCGCCGAAGGATTGAAGGCGCTCTCGACGATGGGCACGTAGGCCAGGTCCTGCGGGATACCGGCCTGGGCCAGGATCTCGCGGATGCGGGGAAGGTGAGGAAGTCCCCGGGACAGGGCAGCGGAGAACCACTTGTTGAACTTGCCGGTGTAGAGGTCGATCGCGCCCAGAACCTGGTCGTTCAATTCGATGGGCAGGTCGATTTCCTCCTTGCCGAGCACCGCCTCGTTCGTCTGGCGGGCCGCCTCCGTGGGGGTGAGGGTCTCGATCCGGGCGCCGAGCTCGGCGAGGGTGCCCGCGGGCGGAGGCTCGGTCGTCGCTGGCTCTTGAGCGGGCGGCGTGGCTTCGGTCTTTGCTGGTGGATCGGAGAGCGTCGCGGTTGCCGGGCGGCGGGCGGCGACCTCCGCGGCCTGTATCCGCTCGACCAGGCCCCGATACGCGCCCAGGAAGCGCGGGTCGGTGGCGACCGGACCCTTCATTCCGACGAAGACATCGAGGGCTCCATCGAAAGCATCACGGGCCTCGGCTTGGCGCCCCTCGGAGAGCGCCGCATCGCCCTGGCGGAAGAGACTTTCAGCGCGCGCGAGGCCCCGGTCCAGATCGGATGTGTTCGCTGGGATCGCGGGATCGAGCGCGCTCGATCCGACCGGCTGCGCCGAGGCGGAGGCCGCTCCCAAGAAGGCCGCCAGGAGGCCGCAGATGGCGAGGCCCGTGGCACGGCCCTTCGAATAATTCGCCCTGTTCATCCATGCAGAGTCTAGCAAGGGCCTGTCCGTTCCGCTCAGTCTTGAGGAGGCACGAGGACCCCTGACCCTCGAGCCTCGTCTCTCGCCGCGGGCGTCACCAGGGCTCGCGGCGCCAGGAAGATCCTACGGCCCTCGCGCTTGGCGCGTTTCACATCGTCTTCGCAGACGAAGTCTACGGTCGTGATCCCGGGCGAGGACGCCGTGGCCTTGCCACCCGGGAATGGAGTGGCGGGCCTCACCCGGGCCAGTCGCTTTACGTTGATGAGGTGCAGCGGCGTGATGTTGTCGGAGGTGATGTTCCCGGCCGCGGCTCCGCAGCCCAGGGACATCGAGGGCTGAAGGGCGGTGGTGTGGCCGGTGGCGCCCATGGACGTCTGCGAGTTCGCGATGACCCGGGATGCGGGCTGAGCCAGAGCGAAACGGCGCAGAAGGTCCTCTTCGGCGGCGTGAATGCCGACGGTGTGGCCGGTCCCGCCAAAGGAGAGGAGTTCCTGGCAGCGGCGGATGCCGTCATCGGGACCGGAGACCTCATACAGGGCGATGACCGGACAGAGCTTCTCCGCGGACAGGGGGTGCTCGCGCCCGACGCCGGGGACCCGGGCGGCAAGGGCCCGGGTGAGCGGATCTACCTTGAAACCGGACGCCTCGGCGAGGACCGGCGCGGAACGGCCGACCGCCCTGGCGTTCACCAGACCGCGCTCTCCGATCACGAACGTCGCAACCTTCGCCGCTTCCTCGGGCGAGAGAACGTGAACCCGTTCCGACTCGAGGGCCCTCATCACCTGCTCGCGGATCGACGCGTCGTAAACCAGCGCCTGCTCGGAGGAGCACAGCGTTCCGTAGTCGAACGTCTTCCCGGCGATCACGTCGCGAACCGCCCGCGCGGTGTCTGCGGAAGCATGCACGTATACCGGCACGTTGCCGGGCCCCACGCCGTAGGCGGGCTTCCCGGAGGAATAGGCCGCGCGAACCAGGCCGATGCCGCCGGTGGCGAGGATCACCGCGGTGTGGCGGCTCTTCATCAAAGACTCGGTGGCGGCGAGCGATACCGTTTCCAGGCACTGCAGTGCGCCTTCGGGAAGACCGCTCGCTCGCGCCGCCCTCTCGAGCACGGTGAAGGACTCGACCACGCACTGCCGCGCGGAGGGATGAGGGGAGAGAACCACCGGACATCGGGCCTTCACCCCGATCAAAGCTTTGAAGATCGCGGTCGAGGTGGGATTCGTGGAAGGGATGATCGCGGCCGTGACGCCCATGGGCTCGCCGATTTCGGTGATGCCCGTGGTGGCATCGTCGCGGATGATTCCCACCGTTTTGATGGTTGCGATGTGCGCGGCCACCCGTTCGGACGCGAAGAGGTTCTTGGTGGTCTTGTCCTCGACGTTGCCGTATCCGGTTTCGCGGTTCGCGAGTTCCCCGAGCCTGGAGGCCTCGGGAATCACGGCCCTGGACATCGCCGCCACGATCCTGTCCACGTCCGCCTGGGTCAACGATCGCATCGAGGCGAGCGAAGCGTGGGCGCGGGCGACCTTGTCGGCCGCCTCGGAGAGCGCGGTCCGGTCGTTCGCCTGGTTCGTTTCGGCAGCCACGAGACGCAGTTGACCGCGTTCGGCGGCGAAGATCAACTGCCTTCGTTTCGATTAAGGTCTCGACCCGCATGAAGACGCCCTTCCTGTATCGCGATCTCGCCGCCTGGTGGCATCTCTTCTCGAGTCCCGCCGACTACCGGGTCGAGACGCGACCGTTTCGAAGGCTTCTGATCTCGCACGGCACGCGGCCGTCGAAGACGCTTCTCGAACTGGGCTCGGGCGGAGGGAACAACGCCTCGTACCTGAAGAAGTGGTTCGACATGACGCTTGTCGATCGCTCCGCCGGGATGATCGAGGGCAGCCGCAGGCTCAATCCGGAGTGTGCCCATGTGCGGGGAGACATGCGCACGACACGACTGAGGCGGACCTTCGACCGTGTGTTCATTCACGATGCCATCATGCATATGACGAGCGAGCGGGATCTGGTCCGCGCCCTGCGCACCGCCTTCATTCACACCCGGCCGGGGGGAGCGACCCTGGTCGCCCCCGACTGCACGCGGGAGACCTACTCTTCGCTCACGCATCACGGGGGCAATGACGGCGCGGATCGGAGCCTTCGCTATCTAGAGTGGAACTTCGATCCGGACCCAAAAGACACCAAATACGAGGTTCATTTCGTCTACCTCCTTCGCGATGCCCGTGGCCGAGTGGAGGCTCACCAGGATGTTCACGAGTTCGGGCTCTTTCCGAAGGCGATCTGGCTGCGTGCCTTCCGCGCGGTCGGGTTCAAGGTCCGCCGCGTGGACGACCCGGTGCTTCGCCGTGAGGTCTTCGTGGGTGTGCGCCCCGCGTGATCGCCGGCCCCCACTGAACGTTATTCTGCCGCCCGCATGGAGACTCTTCCTTATTGTCTCGTCGGCGCCGGGCCGGCCGGACTCGCGGCGGCCCGATGGCTCAAGGCACTCGATCTTCCGTTCGAGGGGTTCGAGCGCAATCCCGATGTCGGGGGCATCTGGAACATCGGGTTTCCCGGGTCGCCGATCTACGAGTCGGCGCATTTCATTTCTTCGAAGACGCTCTCCACCTTTCGCGACTTTCCGATGCCGGACGCGTATCCGGACTACCCGTCCCACCGGCAGATCCTCCGGTATCTCGAAGGGTACGCCACGCGGTTCGATCTGCGCCGTCATTTCAGGTTCGGGACTTCGATCGAAAGCGCGAGGCCTCAGGGCGGAGGGCGCTGGATCGTTCGCTTCGCGGACGGGACCGAGCGGACCTACGCGGGTCTGCTGAGCGCGGTGGGCTGCGAGTGGCGGCCCTTCGTGCCGACGTTCCCCGGCAGCTTCGAAGGGGAGATCATCCATTCGCGGGACTACAAACGCCCGAAGCAGTTCGAGGGGCGGCGGGTTCTCATCGTGGGGGCGGGGAACTCGGGCTGCGACATCGCCTGCGACGCCAGCCGCTCCGCGAGCCGGGCCCTGATCAGCCTGCGGCGCGGGTACTACTTCATTCCCAAGCACATCTTCGGAAAGCCGGCGGACGTGTTCGACGAAGACGGGCCTCGCCTGCCCTACTTCATCGAGCGCCCGATCCTCCAGGGCCTGCTGCGGCTTCTCAACGGCGACCTCACGCGTCTCGGACTTCCGAAGCCCGATCACTCGATCTTCGAATCGCATCCGGTGATGAACACGCAGATTCTCCACGCGCTGCAGCATGGCGACATCGAGGCGCGGGCGGACATCAGGGAGTTCCGGGGCCGCGAAGTTGTTTTCGCGGATGGAAAAGTCGACGCGCTGGACCTCATCGTGCTCGCCACCGGCTACGTTCGCGGCGTGCCCTTTCTCAGTGACGGGGTGCTTCCCGATGACGATGTCTCCGGTCTCTTCCTGAATGTCTTTCACCGCCTGCAGAGGAATCTCTTCGTGCTCGGCCATTTCACCGCCGACGGAGGCGCGTATCCGTTGCTCGATCGGCAGGCGGAACTGGTCGCGCGGGTCGCGGATGCCCGCCGCCGGGGAGAGGATCTTCCCCGGTTCGAGCGGGCGCTTTCCGGCAAGCCTCCCGACTTCACCGGCGGTGTCCGCTATCAGACCGTCCGCCGCATGTCGAACTATCTGAAGACGCGGCCGTACCGCGCATACCTGGACCGGCTTCTGGCTTCGCTCCGGGCGGGGTAGTCTCGGCGCCTCATGAAACAGCCCCGGCCCTGCTCGCTCGCACTGGCGATCCTCGTCGCCGTGCTTCCGGCCTGTGGTAGCAAGCCCAAGGAGACGTCCGAACCCCCAGTGTCCGGGCTGGCTGCGGACCCGGCCGCTCCGTCCGCGGGCGACCCGTCCATTCCCAAGCCCCCTCCGCTCACGCCTCTCGGGGTGCCGGAGTGTGACAAGTTCGTGGATCAGTACGTCGCCTGCGTGGATCTGCACGTCCCCGCGGATCAAAAGGAGCGGGTGATGCACGAACTGCATGTCCATCGCGCGCGCTGGCGTGAGTTGCAGAAAATGCAGGACGGGAAGCTCGCGGCGGGCCTGTCCTGCCGCGGCGTCGCGCAGCGACTGAAAGACGATCTGATCGTCGACTACGGCTGTGAGTTCTAGCGAAGGCCCTTACGCGGCTTCCTTGATCGATTCCGAGAGCTTGTTCGCGATCTCCGTGATCTGCGCCTTCTCGATGATCAGCGGGGGGGAGAGGGCAATGATGTCGGCCGTGGTCCGGATCAGCAGGCCCTTCCTGAAGGCTCGCACGAAGACATCGTAGGCGCGGGCGCCGACCTTCCCCGGGATGGACGAGAGTTCGATGCCCGCGACCAGGCCCATGTTCCGGATGTCGATCACGTTGGACACACTGCGGAGCGAATGCATGGTCTCTTCCCAGTAGGGCGCCAGATCGTTCGCGCGTTCGAAAAGCCGTTCCTCCCGATACAGGTCGAGCGTCGCCACTCCGGCGGCCGCGGCCACGGGATGGCCCGAATAGGTGTATCCGTGGAAGAGTTCGATGGCCCCTTCGGGTCCGGTCATGAAAGCCTCGTGAACCTTGTCGCTCGCGAACACCGCGCCCATGGGCACGGTGCCGTTGGTCAGGCCCTTGGCGACCACGACCAGGTCCGGCGTGACCCCGAACTTGTCGAAGGCGAACGGGGCGCCGAGGCGGCCGAAGCCCGAAATGACCTCGTCGAAGATCAGCAGGATTCCGTACTTGTCGCAGATCTCGCGGAGCCGCAGCAGGTAGCCCTTCGGAGGCAGGAGAACGCCGGTGGATCCAGCCATGGGCTCGACGATCACCGCGGCGATGGTCGAGGCGTCATGCAGCGCAACCAGGCGCTCCAGATCCTCCGCCAGTTCGACGCCGTGTTCGGGCTGGCCCCTGGTGAAGGCGTTGCGCGCGAGATCGTGGGTGTGCCGCAGATGGTCGACGCCGGTGAGCATCGAACCGAACGTCTTGCGGTTGTTGACCATCCCGCCCACGGAAATGCCGCCGAAGCCGACGCCGTGATAACCGCGCTCGCGGCCGATCAGGCGCTGGCGCGCGCCCTCGCCTTTCACGCGGTGATAAGCCAGGGCGATCTTCAGCGCGGTGTCGACGCCTTCCGACCCCGAGTTCACGAAGAACACGTGCTTGTGCGAGGCGGGCAGGAGTTCCGCGACCTTGTTCGCGAGTTCGAACGCCTTGGGGTGACCCATCTGGAAGGGGGGCGCGTAGTCGAGTTCGCCCACCTGGCGGCGGACCGCCTCGACGATCTTCGCGCGGCAATGCCCCGCGTTCACGCACCACAGCCCCGCGGTTCCATCGAGGACCTGGCGGCCATCGTCGGTGGTGTAGTGCATTGCCTCGGCCTTCACCAGCATGCGCGGCGTCTGCTTGAACTGACGGTTGGCGGTGAAGGGCATCCAGAACGCGTCGAGGGCGAGGGCGGTGGTCGTAGTCATGTTGGCTCCAAGCTTAACGAGGAAGGTGGGAGGGATCGCGCGGCCTGCGCGCGGCATTATTTGAAATGCGGAAGCAGGGCCTTGAAGGCCGGCGTGCCGGAGGCGCCGAGGAGTTCGTAGATCGCCATCTCGGTGGAGGAAAGAACGGCGCCCGCGAGTTCCAGACGTCGTCGTCCGATATCCGCGTTCTGAGCGGTCCGTGAGCTGGTGGCATCGACGAGGACATGGACCTGATAGCCGGCGGCGAGCGCATCGAGTCCGGTCTGGAGAACGCAGATGTGGGCTTCCACACCGCACAGCAACAGGGTATCGCGCTCCGTGGCGGCCACCGCCTGCATGAACCCGGGCGAGCCGAAGCAACTGAAGGTCAGCTTGTCGAACGGCGTCACCGCCGGGGCGAGTTCGGCCACGTCGGCATGGGTCGGGCCGAGGCCCTTCAGATACTGGGTGGTCATGACCACCGGCAAATCCAGCACCTTCGCAGCGCGCAGGAGGAGCCGGGTGTTCGAGATCACGCGGTCCTGCTCGTGGATCGCCGGAAGCAATCGCTCCTGCAGGTCGATGAGCACCAGGGCGGTGTTGGTGGATCTGAGGCGGGGAATCATGGGGCGACCTCCCAGGGTCTGGTCGAGGCCCATTCCTCGATGGGGGCCTGGAGTTCATCGAGTCGTCCGGTGAAGAAGTGATCCGCTCCCTCGACGACCGCGAGCCGCTTCGGCTCGGGCAGCGAGGACACGAGGGTCCGGATCGCAGCGCCCGGTCCGAATTCATCCTCGCTTCCCTGAACGAAGAGGCGCGGCTTCAGAATCTGGGCCAGGTCCGCGGTGGAGTCGAGGCGGGTGATGGGGAATCCGAGGATGAGGACCGCCTTCACGCGCGCGTCCGAGACCGCCACTTTGGCCGCCATCGCGGAGCCAAAGGAGAAGCCGCCGAGCAGCAGGGGGAGGCCGGGAAGCCGTCGCTCCATCTCCGCGAGCGCGGCCCGGGCGTCGTCCTGCTCACCAACGCCGTGGTCGTGCGCGCCCTCGCTGCGTCCGACCCCGCGAAAGTTGAACCGGAGCACCGCGATGCCCTGCGATTGAAGCGCCTTCGCCGCGCGAAATATCACCTTGAAGTGCATCATTCCACCGTGCAGGGGGTGGGCGTGGCATATCACCGCGGCCGCGCGAGGCGCGATCCCTTGAGGCGGCAGGTTGAGAATCGCTTCGATCCGGCCCGCGGGCCCGCGAAAGTCGAAGGTCTCGGTTTCCTTGAAACCGCTCATCGCTCGCCGAGTGCGTCCCCGGTGGCCGGGCTCATTCGACCTCGGGAAGAGTCACGCTCACGCCCGGTCCCGTCAGTTCCAGACCGCACTCCGGACACTCGCCGGTGAACTTCTCGGCGAGGCGAGCGCCACACGCCGGACAGTTCGAATAGCGGCCGGCCTTCGCGTCAAAGGTGGGGTCGGCGGTGTCGTCCGCATCGACGAGCGCCTGGTGAAGCGCACTCTGCGCCTCGGCCATGTCATGGGGGCGGATCAGCAGGAGGTATCGGCCGTTCTGCACGAGCACTCGGGACGGCAGCTCGATCTCGGCGAACGACGCGACCGCCGGCTCGAGGTCGTTGAGAGAGTCGAACGTACGCACCGGAACCAGGCTGGATACGGGGAGTCGGTCGAGGGCGGTACGCCACTCGGCGTGGACAGTGGCCGGGTCACCCCGCTCCGCGGCCAGCGCGTCGGCCACCCCCTTCGCCCCGAGCCCTTCCTTCTGCAGGATCAGGGCGCTCCCGCAGTCCGAGCACACGGTGATATCCGGGCGGAACTCGTCGTCGCAGACAGGGCAGTAGCGGACCATTTCCATGCGCGGAGATTAGCAAACAAAAAAGAACCGCTCCGGGATTCGACGACGCGTTATCTTCGCGCCATCGAACCGCCGGAGCGGCCGAATGGACTCCACTGAAAGGAGAGAGCGACGCTCTTACGCCGCGTTACGAATGTAGAACTGGCTCGCGTTCTTCGGCTGAGGCTTGGTCTCGGTCGGCTGCAGGACAACCTTGCGAGCGCCCATGGCGCGTGCCTTGCGTGCGGTGGCCTTCAGCAGGGCCCTTTCAGCGGCTCGGCGATGGGACCCCTCGGTCACGATGAACTCATCGAGACTGGCGAGCGTGCCCCCAAGGCCAAGCTGAGGGCGGAACGAGAGGGCGGCGAGGCCCACCAGTTTGCCCTCGGATTCAGCCACCCGAACCAGAAAGTCCGGATCGTTCAACGTTTTGCGAAACGTATTGGCGAAGCCCAGGGGCTCTGGGAAATAGCCCTTCTGTTCGAGAAGAGTGAGGATGCCGACACCGTCGGATAGAAATGCGGGGCGAACGCTAACAGGCATGATCAAGTACTCCTTTCAGTTGGCGGCAAGAGTGGCAAACTGGCCACACTCGGAGGATGTACGGCTCCGCCAGAGCATCCTCAACGTCGATTCTAGCAAAATAGATGCCAGAAAGCGGTCCAGGGTTACTGTCCTACTGGCTTTACGACCAGGCTGGGGCATCGGATCCATGGCAATCATGAAACCTGCACAATTGGGAGAGATCGACGCCGGGCCCGATCGGGCAGGCTCACGCCCGATTCCTCGACCAGAAGGTCGGCGAGGGTCAGGCGGCTCAGGACGTCGTCCACAGCCCTTTGGACGAGCCTCCAAACCGAACGGACGGAGCAATCGGAGTTGTGGCCACAGCCCCGCGTGGCGCTGGAGTGACGACCGCAAAATCCCGCATCGAATATCCGGCCGCCAAGGCACGCGAGTACTTCGCCCACATTGATTTCGCTCGCCTTCCGGGCCAGGGCGTACCCACCCGATTGACCGCGAAGGGCAACAACGTAGCCCTCGCGCTTCAGCGCCCGGAGCAGTTTCGCCACATTGGGGCCGGAAATGCGCTCGGCCTCGGCGATCTGGGGGATGGTCAGGGACGCTCCCGGCTCGGCGCGAGCCAGGGTGAGCATGCACCTGAGACCGTATTCTTCCTGGGCTGATAGCTTCATGGGTGTCTACATCAAACCGAGCTGGAGCCGCGCGGCGTCGCTCATGAGGTCCTGAGTCCAGGGCGGATCGAAAGTCACGTCGACATCGGCCTGAACCACCTGGGGAAGCTCGTTGACCTTACGGATGATGTCCTGCTTCAGGACATCGCCCATTCCGCAGCCGGGAGCGGTGAGCGCGAAGCGGACACTGACCTTTTTTCCGGCCGGAACGCCGTCCTCAGGATCGACTTCCGAGACATTCACCGAATAGACGAGGCCAAGATCTACGATGTTCACCGGTATTTCGGGGTCATAGCAGGTCTTGAGCCGGTCCCAGACCACCTGTTCGAGCGGCGTCTGGCCGATCTCTTCGGCGGTGGGCGCCACGTCGACCTTCTCGCCGATGGCGTCCGCGTCCTTGGCGTCAATCCGGACCATGTATCCCATCTCGGTGACGCACGTATGCGAGCCACCTAGAGACTGGGTGAGATACACGGTCTCCCCGGCCTTGAGTTCGTGCGGCGTCCCGTAGGGAACGAGCGCGCCGAAGATGTCGCGTGAGACGGTTCGGGGTTCGCGCATCGCTACTCGGTGCTCACGGGGGCGGCCGCCGGGCCTTCGGTCAGGGCGGCCTTGAGCGCGTGCCAGGCGAGCGTCGCGCACTTGACGCGGGCGGGGAATTCGGCGACTCCAGAGAAGACCGAGAGCTTGCCCAGATCGGCGACCGCGCGATGGGTGGCTTGGTCGGGCGGCGCGGTAATCATGTCGTGGAAGAGTCCGAACGTCTTGAGCGCCTCCTCGCGCGACTGGCCGCGCACGAAGTCGGTCATGATGGAGGCCGAGGCGGTGGAGATGGAGCACCCCTGGCCCACGTACGCGGCGTCTGCGATCTTCTGGCCCGTCGGATCCATGGAGAGGTAGAGCGTGCCCTTATCGCCGCAGAGCGGGTTGTAGGCGGGCTGCGTGAACGTCGCGCTTTCAATGACTCGGGCGTTCCTCGGCTTCCTGCCGTGGTCGAGGATCACGTCCTGGTAGAGATCGCGCAGATCGGAACTCACGCGAACATCTCCTGGACTTTGCGGATTCCCCGCACGAGCACATCGATGTCCTCGCGCGTGTTGTAGACGCCGAGCGAGGCCCGGATGGTGGCGGGCACGTTGAAGCGGTCCATGACCGGCTGGGCGCAGTGATGTCCGGTGCGAACGGCGACGCCCTCGTAGTCGAGAATCGAGCCGGCATCGTGGGGGTGAACGCCTTCGATCACGAACGAAAGCGCCGAGGCCTTATGCGCGGCGGTGCCGATCATCCGGACGCCGGGGATCGAGGTCAAGGCCTCGGTTCCGTAGAGCAGCAGTTCGTGTTCGGCTGCGGCCACCGCGTCGAGCCCGAGACCGGTGAGGTAATCGATCGAGGCGCCGAAGGCGATCGTGCCCGCGATGTTCGGGGTCCCAGCCTCGAACTTAAACGGCGTCTCGTTGTACGTCGTCTTCTCGAAGGTGACGGTGAGGATCATGTCGCCGCCGCCCTGCCACGGGGGCATGGCGTCGAGCAGGGATTTTCGGCCCCACAGGGCGCCCATGCCGGACGGCCCGTACATCTTGTGCGCGGAGAAGCAGTAGAAGTCGCAGCCGATCGTCTTCACGTCGACCGGCATGTGGGGCACGCCCTGGGCGCCGTCGACCAGGACCACCGCGTTCTTCGCCCGCTCGCGGACGAGCGCGGTCATGCGCTCGACCTCGAGAACCGTGCCGAGGGCATTGCTCACGTGGGCGAAGGCCACCATCTTCGTGCGCCCGGTGAGCAGCTCCTCGAAGCGATTCATCTCGACCTCGCCCGCGTCGTTGATGGGTGCCACCACGAGCTTCGCGCCCTTGTCGTTGCACAGCATCTGCCAGGGAACGATGTTCGCGTGGTGTTCGAGAGCGGTGATGAGAATCTCGTCGCCGGCCTTCACGTTGACGCGTCCGTGCGTCTGCGCAACCAGATTGATGGCCTCGGTGGTTCCGCGGAGGAGGATGACTTCCTTGACCGAGGGCGCTCCGATGAAACGCGCGACCTTCCCCCGCGCGGCCTCGTAGGCTTCGCTCGCCCGCATCGAAAGGTCGTGCACGCCGCGGTGGACGTTCGCGTACATCTCTTCGTAGACCCGCCGTTCCGCGTCGATGACCAGACGCGGCTTCTGGGCCGATGCGGCGGAGTCGAGATAGACGAGCGGCTTGCCGTGGACCTTCGTGCCCAGGATGGGGAAGTCGGCCCGCACGGCCTGCACGTCAAGGGCGGGGGGTGTCGCCGCACTCAGGGTCCTCATGCGGCCACCCCCAGCGCCTCGAGGCTCGGCGCGATCTGCGCCTCCACCAGCGCCCGTGTCGTGGAGGCGGTCACGCGCGACAGGATCTCGCCCGCGAAGGCCCGGGTGAGCATGAGCGTCGCCTCCCGCGGGTCGATGCCCCGCGAGCGGAGGTAGAAGAGCTGGACCTGGTCGATCTGGCCGGTGGCGCTGCCGTGCTTGCACTTCACGTCGTCGGTGAGGATCTCGAGCGCCGGCGTGGAATGCACCTGCGCGCGCTTCGA
This sequence comes from Vicinamibacteria bacterium, assembly GCA_031392925.1. Lineage (GTDB taxonomy): Bacteria > Acidobacteriota > Vicinamibacteria > Fen-336 > JAGNNV01 > JAGNNV01. The sequence goes on along the minus strand of JANMVV010000256.1, from coordinate 3,303 downwards.
GAGAAGCATGTTCTTGTTGCTCTGGGTCGCGTCGGCCCCGCGCGCTTCGGCCTCTACCTTGATCTGGCCGTGGAACACCCCGCGCGCTTCATCGGCGGCGAGGCCGCGATAGTTCTGTTTGCTGGTCACGCCGGGAGCCTCGTGCGAGAGGATGGTGTGGATGTCGCTCACCTGCGTGCCGCGAGCGACGAAGACTCCGCCCAGATCCGCGGCGGCGCGCTCACCGTTCAGGACGATGTCGATCTCCGACCGGGTCCATGAAGGGCCGGTCTGTAGAACGGTGTCGCTGAGCGTCGAATGGGCGCCCAGAGTCGCCGAGAGAGCATCGAAGTGGGGAACCCCGAGCGGCGACTCGTGAACGCGGACCAGATCCAGATGCGAACCTTCGGCCATCGAGATCCCGGTGTGGTTGTTCGTGAAGCCGAGAGCATCGGCGCCGCCCACCACCGCGATCATCAAACGGAGGCTGGAGCCGCGGCCGATGTGCACCAGATTGCGAATGTGCTGAGCGACCGGCTGTTCGGTGGATGTCGCGGCCAGGATGACGCGCAGGTCAACCGGAACCTGGACACCGTCCTCGACCACGATGGACGCGCCATCGCGGAAGGCCGCGGCATTGAGATCGTGCATGGCGCCATCGGCGCCGTCCTCGACTCCGAACCACGGCCGCAGGTCCTCGGGCCTCATCGCGAGCAGTCGCGACATGGGCGCGAGACGCACGCCCCTGGGCCAGGACGATTCAGAGGACGAAAGGGTGACCGAGTGGAATCCGTCCACGAACACGAGGGTGACCGCCTCGCCGGCCGCGAACGGCGCGACCACGGACTTCGCCTTGTTCACCGTGGAGGCGAACCCGGGGAACAGGGTTTTGGCGCCGAGATCCGGCAGGGGAGTGGTTCGCCAGGCTTCGAGCCGGGTGGTCGGAAGCCCGGCCAGCGCGAACCGCGCGGCGGCGGCCTTCCGGGTGTCGGTGAGCCACGCGGGCCCCGACCACGTCTTCACCGCGGAAGCGATCTCATCGAACGGAGTTGCGGACCGGCTGACCATTCAGCGAACCCCGCAGGTTACCCCGGCGAACCCTTTGCGGGGCTCGTCGGAGGGGGCCAGCGCCGGGGCCCGGGCGCAGCGGAAGGCGGCTACCATCACGAAGCTCTCGCGGGCTCCTTCTCGAGCCACTCGTAGCCCTTCGACTCGAGTTCGAGAGCGAGCTCCTTGCCGCCGGAAAGGGCGATCTTTCCGTCCACGAGGACGTGCACGAAGTCGGGAACCACGTAGTCGAGCAGACGCTGATAGTGGGTCACGATGATCATGGCTCGATCTTCGGAACGCAGCCGGTTCACGCCGGAGGCGACCACGCGCAGGGCGTCGATATCGAGGCCGGAGTCGGTTTCATCCAGGATCGCAAGCGAGGGATCGAGCACGGCCATCTGGAAAATCTCGTTCCGTTTCTTCTCGCCCCCCGAGAAGCCTTCGTTGACGTTCCGCTTCACGAGAGCCTCGTCCATGTCGACGAGCTTCGCTTTTTCCTTCGCGATGGCCAGGAAGTCCATCGCGTCGATGTCGGGCTCGCCGCGATGCTTGCGGATCGCGTTCAGCGCGGAGCGGAGGAAGTAGAGATTGGAGACGCCGGGGAGTTCGACGGGATACTGGTACGCGAGGAAGACGCCCTCGCGCGCTCGGACCTCGGGCGACATGTCGAAAAGCGGGGAACTCTTGTACAAGACCTCGCCGCCGGTGACGGTGTAGCCGGGCCGGCCGGCAAGGACATGGGCCAGCGTGCTCTTCCCGGACCCATTCGGGCCCATGATGGCGTGAACTTCGCCGCCATTCACGCTCAGGGAAACGCCCTTGAGGATGGGCTTGTCGCCGGCGTTGGCGTGGAGATCGGTGATACGGAGCATGGGGTTAGCCAACCGAGCCCTCGAGGCTGAGACCGAGGAGCTTCTGCGCTTCGACCGCGAATTCCATCGGCAGTTCCTTGATCACTTCCTTGCAGAAGCCGTTCACGATCATGGACACCGCGTCTTCGGTCGAAAGGCCCCGGCTTTGGAAGTAGAAAATCTGATCGTCGCTGATCTTCGACGTGGTGGCCTCGTGCTCCATCTGGGCCGTGGGGTTCTGAACGTCGATGTAGGGAAAGGTGTGCGCGCCGCAGTTGGAGCCGAGAAGAAGCGAGTCGCACTGCGAATAGTTCCGAGCGCCTTCGGCGTTCTTTCCGATCTTCACGAGACCTCGATACGTGTTCTGTCCGTGGCCCGCGGAAATACCCTTGGAGACAATGGTCGACCGGGTGTTCTTCCCGATGTGGATCATCTTGGTGCCGGTGTCGGCCTGCTGGCGGTTGTTGGCAAGCGCCACCGAATAGAACTCTCCGACCGAATCGTCGCCCTGCAGTATGCAGCTCGGGTACTTCCAGGTGATGGCGGAGCCGGTCTCGACCTGGGTCCACGAGATCTTCGACCGGTTGCCGCGGCAGGCGCCGCGCTTGGTGACGAAGTTGTAGATCCCGCCTTTGCCGTCCTTGTCGCCGGGGTACCAGTTCTGGACCGTGGAGTACTTGATGCGCGCGTTCTCGTGAGCCACGAGCTCGACCACCGCGGCGTGAAGCTGGTTCTCGTCGCGCATCGGCGCGGTGCAGCCTTCCAGGTAGCTCACCGCCGCGTCGTCGTCGGCGATGATCAGCGTCCGCTCGAACTGGCCGGTGTTCTTGGCGTTGATCCGGAAGTAAGTCGAAAGCTCCATCGGACACTTGACGCCCTTGGGGATGTAGCAGAACGATCCGTCCGAGAAAACCGCAGAGTTGAGGGCGGCGTAGAAGTTGTCGGAGTACGGGACCACCGAGCCCAGGTACTTCTTCACCAGCTCGGGGTGCTCGCGGACGGCCTCGGAGAAGGAACCGAAAATGACGCCGACCTCGCGGAGCTTGTCCCTGAATGTGGTCGCGACGGAAACGGAATCGAAGACCGCGTCCACCGCGACACCCGCCAGGGCCGCCCGCTCGTGAAGCGGAACCCCAAGTTTTTCATAAGTTTCGAGGAGTTTCGGGTCCACCTCGGCCAGGCTCTTTGGTCCGTCGAGCTTTTGCCGGGGAGCAGAGTAGTAGACGATGGACTGGAAGTCGATCGGCGGGTAGTGAACCCGGGCCCAGGTCGGGACCGGCATGGTCTGCCAGTGCCGGAAGGCTTTCAGCCGGAAGTCGAGAAGCCATTCCGGCTCGCCCTTCTTGGACGAAATGAGCCTGACCACATCCTCGGAAAGGCCCGCCGGGATAGCGTCCGAGGCGATATCGGTGACGAAGCCCGC
>JANMVV010000253.1:0-9376 GCA_031392925.1 Vicinamibacteria bacterium | reverse complement strand
CCGGGGATAACAGGCTGATCTGGTCCAAGAGTTCACATCGACGACCAGGTTTGGCACCTCGATGTCGGCTCATCGCATCCTGGAGCTGTAGAAGGTTCCAAGGGTTGGGCTGTTCGCCCATTAAAGCGGTACGTGAGCTGGGTTTAGAACGTCGCGAGACAGTTCGGTCCCTATCTGTTGTGGGCGAAGGAGATTTGAGGGGAGCTGTCCTTAGTACGAGAGGACCGGGATGGACGAACCTCTAGTGCACCAGTTGTCACGCCAGTGGCATCGCTGGGTAGCTACGTTCGGTAGGGATAAACGCTGAAAGCATCTAAGCGTGAAGCCCACCCCAAGATGAGATCTCCCGCAGGGTAACCTGCCTAAAGACCCCTGGAAGACTACCAGGTTGATAGGCCCGAGGTATAAGAGTCGAGCGCAAGCATAGACTTTCAGCTGACGGGTACTAATCGGTCGTGAGGCTTGACCATAGCGTTTGTACTGCTGGTGAAGTGAAGACTTCAAACTTTCGAAAGCGTCGTTTGCTATCGAGTGCGGCTCGCCTGCGAGCCCGTTACAGCTAACTGATTTTCCCGGTGACCTTGGAGGAGGGGTCACACCCGTTCCCATTCCGAACACGGCAGTTAAGCCCTCCATCGCCAATGGTACTGCCAGGGCAACCTGGTGGGAGAGTAGGACGTTGCCGGGATTTTTCTTCTTCTTTTTTCGAGTTTCGACCCACTGAAAAGGGATCCCCAGTACCGGGATCGATGAGGCCCCGCTTCCCCATTTACGAATTCTTTCGAGAATCGTGACGGGATTTCCGGGGCCTTTCGTTTTTGGGCCGCGTTCCGCAAAGGCCTGGCCAAAGGCTCCGTTCGCGCGGGGTCTAGAATCACTCATCCGTCTTCTGGAGGCCTCAAACCCCAATGTCCGGTCATTCGAAGTGGCACACGATCAAACACAAGAAGGGCGCGCTTGACGCGAAGAGAGGGAAGGTCTTTACCAAGCTGATCCGGGAAATGACCATCGCGGCTCGCATCGGCGGCGGCGATCCCATCACGAATCCCCGCCTGCGTACCGTGGTCGACAAGGCCAAGGCCGCGAACATGCCCGCGGACAACGTGAAGCGGGCGATCCTGAAGGGCACCGGCGACCTCGAAGGTGTGAACTACGAGGATTTCACCATGGAGGGCTACGGCCCCGGTGGAATCGCGGTGCTCGTGGAAGGCACCACCGACAACCGCAACCGCGCGGTCTCGGAAATCCGCCACATCTTCAGCAAGCACAATGGCAACATGGGAACCGCGGGCTGCGTGTCCTACCTCTTCCATCAGAAGGGTTACATCGCGATCGCGGCCGACAAGACCACCGAAGACAAGCTGATGGAGATCGCTCTGGAGGCGGGCGCCGACGACATCCAGAGTTCGCCCGAGGGCTTCGAGATCTACACCACCCCGCACGCGCACGAGGCCGTGCTGAAGGCGGTGAAGGACGCGGGCATCGAGCCCGACGACTCGGAGATCGGCAAGTACGCTGAGAACGTCATCGCGCTCGACGGGGGGAAGGCCTCCCAGATGGTCAAGCTCATCGATGCGATGGAAGACAGCGACGACGTCAACAACGTCTGGACGAACTTCGACGCCAGCAGCGCGGACGAGTCCTAGGGCCGCGCCCTGATCGTCCTCGGCATCGATCCCGGTCTCGTCGCCACCGGCTTCGGTGTCATCGATCTGGGCCCAAAACGAAAGCACCGCGTGATCGACTTCGGCGTGATTCGACCTCCGGTGAAGGCTCCGCTTGAGATGCGCCTCCTTGCCATCTTCCGCGGGCTTTCCGGAGTGATCGAGAAGCACGCGCCTGAGCGCGTGGCCGTGGAGGGCATCTACCAGGCGAAGAACGTGCGCAGCGCCCTCACCCTCGGACACGCACGAGGCGCCGCGCTCCTCGCCGCCGCCGCCAAGGACCTCCCCCTCGCCGCGTTCGCGCCATCCACTGTGAAGGCCCACGTGAGCGGCTACGGCCTCGCGGACAAGCAGCAGGTCTCGTGGATGGTCAGCCGCCTTCTCGGTCTGCCCGCCGATCTCCTGCCCGGCGATGCCTCCGACGCCCTCGCTCTCGCCATCTGCGGTGCGGACCTAATGCCCGAACACGCCCGCGGAAAGGTCCGATGATCGCCTTCCTCCGCGGCGTGCTGCTCCAGAAGACCCCCCAGGAGCTCATCCTCGACGTCGGCGGTGTCGGCTACCGCGTGCTCGTCCCGATCTCCACGTTCTGCCGCCTCGGCGACCAGGGCGCCCAGGCGCAGCTTCTCATTCACACCCATGTCCGCGAAGACCAGTTCGTCCTCTACGGCTTCGCCACGCCCCCTGAGCTCGAGCTCTTCGAGAAGCTGATCAGCGTCAGCGGTGTCGGCCCAAAGGTCGCCTTGGGCGTCCTCTCCGGCATCGAAGTCGAGGATCTCGTTCACGCGATCCGCGCCAACGACGTCGCTCGCCTCACGCGAGTCCCGGGAGTCGGAAAGAAGACCGCCGAACGGCTGATCCTTGAACTCAAGGACAAGATCGCCGCCCTTCACGTCGGGACCGCCGAGCCGCAAACACCCTCCCCGAAGCGCAACGACCTTCTCTCCGCCCTTGGGAACCTCGGCTACTCGTCCGCGGAAGCCGACCGCGCTGCCACCGAGGTTCTGCGGCTTCAGCCCGAAGCGTCCCTTGGCGACCTTCTTCGCGACGCTCTCCGCGTAATCTCACGACGCTAGACGCGCCATGGCCACAGAAGACCCCCGACTGATCTCGCGTGCCCGCCTCGACGACGATGTTCGTTTCGATGTCTCCCTGCGGCCGCTCCGGCTCGTCGACTACATAGGTCAGCGCAACGTCGTCGAGAATCTCAGTGTCTCCATTGAGGCCGCGAAGAACCGCGGTGAAGCGCTCGACCACATCCTCCTTTTTGGTCCGCCTGGCGTCGGGAAGACCTCGCTCGCCTACGTCATCGCGAACGAACTGGGCGTCCCGATCAAGACCACCTCCGGCCCGGTCGTCGAGCGAGCGGGCGACCTCGCCGCCCTTCTTACCGCCCTCGACGATCGAGAGATTCTCTTCATCGATGAGATTCACCGCCTCGATGCCAAGGTGGAAGAAATCCTCTATCCGGCGCTCGAGGACTTCAGCCTCGATCTGATGATCGGCACCGGGCCCGGCGCCCGTTCCATGCGGGTGCCCCTGAAGCCCTTCACCCTGATCTCCGCCACCACTCGCGCGGGGCTTCTCACCGCCCCCCTGCGAAGCCGGTTCGGGATCGTCATGCGCCTGGACCTCTACAGCGCGGAAGATCTCCAGATCATCGTCACCAGGTCCGCCAGGCTCCTCGGCGTGCCTCTCGATGAAGAAGGCGCGCAGCAGATATCGAGGCGCAGTCGAGGAACACCACGAATCGCCAACCGCCTGCTCCGACGGGTTCGCGACTTCGCGCAGGTCCGCGCGCAGGGACACATCACCGGCGCCGTCGCGGACGACGCGCTCAAGCTCCTCGCCGTTGACGACTTCGGCTTCGACGAAATCGACCGGAAGCTGCTCCTCACCATTATCGAGAAGTTCAGTGGGGGCCCGGTGGGCCTCGGGACGCTCGCCGCCTCGATCGGTGAGGAATCCGACGCCATCGAAGACATCTACGAGCCCTACCTGCTCCAGATCGGCTTCATCGACCGCACGTCCCGCGGTCGTGTCGCGACACCCCGCGCCTACAAGCACTTCGGCCTGGACCGGCCCGAGACCAACCGCCCACAAAAGAAGCTCTTCTGAAGACGCAGGACTTCGACTTCGACCTACCGCCGGATCTCATAGCGCAGACCCCGCTGCCGGATCGGGACGCATCGAGGTTTCTCACCCTCGAGCGCAGCACGGGTGCGATCGGACACACCCGATTCTCATCGCTTCCCGACCTGCTGCGAGAGGGCGATCTCCTGATCGTGAACCGGAGCCGCGTTCTTCCCGCCCGCCTTCTCGGTCACACCAGCGGCGGCGGTAGGGCCGAGGTCCTGTATCTCTTTCCCGAACAAACCGGTGACGATATGTTTCGCGCCATGGTGCGTCCGGGCCGGAAGCTCAAGGAGGGCGCCGTGGTCACGCTGGGCGAGCACGAGCACGAGCGCTGCCGCGTCGTCGCCGTCCATCCAGATGGAGCCCGCACCATGAAGTTCGAGGGGCGCGCGGATGTCCTCGACCTCCTGCAGAGGATCGGACACCTGCCCCTTCCCCCCTACATCGATCGCGCCGACGGGCCGCTCGATCACGAGCGGTATCAGACCGTCTACGCCAGGGAGCCCGGCAGCGTCGCCGCACCCACCGCGGGGCTTCACTTCACCTCCGCGCTGCTCGATCGAATTCGCGACCGGGGCGTCGCCGTCCACGAGATCATGCTCCACGTGGGCCCCGGCACGTTCGCCCGGGTGACCGTCGACGACATCGTCGATCATCGCGTTCCGCCGGAAAAGTTCTTCGTGCCGAAAGAAACCGCCGACGCGTACGCGAGCACGAGAGACGCCGGCCGTCGCGTGATCGCGGTCGGCACCACCACTGTGCGTACCCTTGAAAGCGTGGCGAGGGACGGGCGCCTCCAGCCAGGTCCCGGCGAGACCGACCTTGTCATTCGCCCCGGGCACCGCTTCCAGGCCATCGACGCGCTGGTGACGAACTTCCATCTCCCCAGGTCCTCCCTCCTCTTCCTCGTCGCCGCGTTCGCGGGCCGGGAGGCCACCCTCGCCGCCTATGCCGAAGCCATCCGCTCCAGATACCGCTTCTACAGCTACGGCGACGCGATGTTCATCCACTGATGCCCCGGCTCCTCGATCGGACCAGTGAGGCCCAAGGCTTAAACTCAACACACCCTATGACCATTACACGCCCAGGCGCCCTCGCGCGCCGCTTTGCGCTCGGCGCGCTCGTTCTCCTTTCGGTCATCGCCTGCAAGCTTGACCAGGTCGATGTGCCCGGCACCAATCCGAATCCTCCCGTGAGCGCACTACCATCGCCCGTGCCCACCGAGAGCGTGGTCCTCCAGCCCGGTTCACCGTCGTCCCCCACGCCCGTTCCCCAGCCTTCGTCGTCCCCCACCGCCTCTCCCATCGGGAGCCCCACTCCAAACCAGGGGACCTGTTCTCTCACCCCCATGCCCGAGGGCTCGCCCTGCCGTGAGGAAACGCCGAGCTTCCAGGCCCAGGTGGAAGCCGCCCAGGCCGACGTCTTGAGGACCCGCCCCGACCTTTTCGACGCTGGACGCGTCCGAAGTGAAGACGCCTACGTCCAGGAGGTGGCCCGGGTTCTGCGCACCCGGGGCCTGTGCGCCGTGCAGGGCGGCCCCAAGGACGAGGTCGCGGTCAAGTCGACGAACCAATGGAATGACCAATACGACATCGTGCTCGGCAACGGCCAGCCCTGGACCAGCTACCAGGTGACTTGCCGGCCCGCCCGCTTCTAACACTTCCCCTGAAGGTCGAATGACAGAACTCGATATCACCCAATTGAACGACGTTGTCCGCGAACAATCCCTGCGCGTTCAGGCCGCCGCCGCCGAGATCAAGAAGGTGATTGTGGGCCAGCCCGCCCTCATCGATCGCCTGCTGATCGCGCTCCTGTGCCGAGGACATCTTCTGGTTGAGGGCGTTCCCGGCCTCGCCAAGACCCTCGCCATCAAGACCTTCTCCAAGGTGCTCGACCTCTCGTTCTCGCGAATTCAGTTCACCCCCGACCTTCTCCCCGCCGACCTCGTAGGCACGCTGGTCTTCCAGCCGAAGTCGGGAGAGTTCACGGTTCGCAAGGGCCCGGTTTTCGCGCACCTCGTCCTCGCCGATGAAATCAATCGAGCGCCCGCGAAGGTCCAATCGGCTCTCCTCGAGGCCATGCAGGAGAGACAGGTCACCATCGGCGACTCGACCTACATCCTTCCCGAGCCCTTCCTCGTCTTCGCCACCCAGAACCCCATCGAGCAGGAAGGCACCTATCCGCTCCCTGAGGCCCAGATCGACCGTTTCCTCATGAAGGCGCGGATCGACTACCCGAAGAAGGATGAGGAGCGTCAGATCCTCGATCGCATGCTCCTCGTCACCGCCGACGAGCTGAGCGTCTCCAAGCGGCTTGATCAGTCCTCCGTCCTCGCCCTGGCCAAGCTCGTGCGCAACATCCATCTCGATGAACGCGTTCGCAACTACATCATCGAGATCGTGACCGCCACCCGGAAGCCGCGCGAGGTCGGCCTCGGCGATCTTTCTCACCTCATCAGCTTCGGTGCTTCGCCTCGCGGAACCCTCGCCTTCTCCGAGGCCGCGCGCGCCGTGGCCTTCCTGCGGGGCCGCGCCTACGTGGTTCCCGAAGACGTGAAGGAAATCGCCCGCGACGTCCTGCGTCACCGCATCCTCCTCACCTACGAGGCCGAGGCCGAAAACGTCACGAGCGACGCGATCGTGGATCGCATCCTGGAACGCGTCGAAGTTCCCTGACGCCCCGTTCCGCTTCGTCAAAGGAACAAGGAACCGTGTCGACCCTCGACCGAGAGACGCTGCGCAAGATCCGAAGGATCCGGCTGCACACGCGACTGATTCTCGAGTCCGGCATCATCGGCAGCTATCACGCCGCCTTCAAGGGGCGCGGGATGGAGTTCGCGGAGGTCCGTGAGTACCAGCCGGGGGACGACGTTCGCACCATCGACTGGAACGTGACCGCAAGGTCCGGTGTGCCCCATGTCAAGAAATATGTCGAGGAGCGCGATCTCACCCTGCTCCTTTTGATCGACATCTCGGGCTCCTCCTCCTTCGGCTCGCGGTATCTCGCCAAGCGCGACCTTGCCGCGGAGTTGTCCGGCGTCCTCGCTTTCTCGGCGGTGGCGAACAAGGACCGGGTGGGAGCTGTTCTCTTTTCGGATGAGGTCGAAATGTTCATCCCTCCCTCGCGCGGAGAGATGCACGCGCTTCGGATCGTGCGCGACACCCTGGTGCACCAGAGCCGATCGAAAGGCACGTCCATCCAGACGGCGCTCCGTTTCGCCCGTGGCATCCTGAAGCGGCGGTCCATCGTGGCCATCGTCTCGGATTTTCAGGATCATGGCTACGAGAAGGCCCTGGCCGCGCTCCGAAGGAAGCACGACGTGTTTGCCCTTCACCTCTCCGACCCCCGGGACAAGTCGATTCCCGACGTCGGCCTGGTCCGCCTCACCGATCCGGAGACCGGCGACCTCGTGGTTGTCGACACCCACGATCCGAGAGTCCGGGCGGCTCTCACCCCGACCGACGTCGAGGAAACCCGCGGCAGCCTGAGACAGTGCGGCGTGGACTCGCTGTCCCTCATCACGTCCGAGCCCTACGACCGCCCCCTGCAGGGGTTCTTCAAGGGAAGAGAGAAGCGCCGGTGAAGTCCTTCCTTGGCATCTCGCTCTTCCTGGCCCTGGCCCAGGCCGGGGTTCAAGGCCCCGTCATCGAGGTGCGGCCGAGTACCGCCAATGTCTCCATCGGCGAGCGCTTTCAGGTCGTGGTAGAGGCTCGGGGCCCGGGCTCGGCCTGGGAGTTTCCGAAGCAGATCAATGACGGTTCGGTCGAACTGATTCAGTCGAACCCGGCGACCGCTCTGGCCAATTCCGTCACCTACGACGCCCAGGTCTTCGCCATCGGGGCGGAGGGAAGCATTCCCGAGATCGAAGTTCGATACAAAGCGGCTGATGGATCCGCGGGCAAGGTCAAGAGCGCGCCGGTTCCGCTCAACGTCGTTTCAACCCTCGACCCCAACGACAAGAACCCAGCACCCGCCGACTTCGCGCCCCCGCTTCCCGTCCTCGTCTCCCGCGCGTTCTGGGTGGCGAGCAGCATCGCGGGCTTGCTCCTCATTGCCGGACTCGTCCTGCTGATCCGCCGCATCAAGTTCCCGAACAAATCCGTCGACCCCGTCGTGACACCGGCGATATCGCCCGAAGAAGAGGCGCTGACCGGACTTGACCGGCTCGCCACCGCGCGCGCCACTCTCGAGCCCAAGGCCTTCTACATTCAGCTCGTCCAGATCCTGAAGCAGTACCTCGAAAGACGCCTCGAAGCCCCGGTCCTCGAGATGACCTCGACCGAGACACTTTCGTTTGTCAAGACCCACTCCTGGACGACGCCTCACGCCGTGGCGCTGCGCGACCTCGTCACCTCGGCCGACCTCGTGAAGTTCGGCGGGTCGTCCGATGCCAGCAACGCGGATCGTCAGATTCAACTCGTGAGGGAAATCGTAGGTCGCATCGACCGTCTGCGCCGGGCCGAGATGGAAATGCAGTCACGCCAGCAGGACCGCAGGACGGCATGACCTTCTCCGCCCTCCAGTTTCAAGCACCCTGGATGCTGATCCTGTTGCCCCTGCCCCTTCTACTCGCTTTCCTTTCGCGCCGCCTCGAGGCCCTTCAGCCCGCTCTCACTCTCCCGCGCGCGTCCATGGCGCGGGGCCTGCCCCGGACATTCAGAACCAGATTCCGCTCGCTCCCCCTCGGGCTCGCCACCATCGCTCTCAGCCTCATCGTGATAGCCCTGGCCCGGCCACAGAAGGGCCTCGGGCGCGACCAGCTCACCACCGAGGGCGTCGACATCGTGGTGGCCCTCGACGTTTCCGGATCGATGGCCGCTATGGACTTCCAGCCCGACAACCGTCTCGCCGTCGCGAAATCGGTGGTCGCCGACTTCATCAGAAAGCGAACCCGCGACCGGGTCGGACTCGTCATCTTCGCCGGCCGGGCGATCACGCAGTCGCCCGCGACCACCGACCAGGCCCTTCTCCTTCGGCAACTCGAGGATGTGGCCCTCGACCGCTTGCCCGACGGAACGGCGATCGGCTCCGGACTCGCGACCGCCTTGTCCCGCCTGAGCAAGTCCGAGTCCAAGACCAAGGTGGTCGTCCTCGTCACCGACGGAGCCAACAACAGCGGCGAGATCGATCCCGACACCGCCACCGACATCGCCAAGGCCATGGAGGTCAAGATCTACACGGTGGGTGTGGGCAAGGGCGGCATCGCCCCCATCCCGGTGCGCGCCCAGGATCCATTCACCGGCCGCATCGTCCAGCGGACGGTGAACATGGAGGTCCCGATCGACGAAGACCTGCTGAAGCGCATCGCCGAGCGAACGGGCGGCGCGTTCTTCTCGGCCACCAACGAGTCCAGCTTTCGCGACATCTTCAGCCGCATCGATGCCCTGGAAACGAGCCGGCTCAAGAGCGTCTCCTTCCGCCGATTCCAGGAACTGTTTCCCCCTTTCCTGACCGCGGCCGCCGCCCTTCTTCTCCTTGCCGGATTCCTCTGGGCGCGCGGCCTCCGCGTCCTTCCCGCCTGATCCCATGACCCTGGCCTCCCCGATCTGGCTCGTCGCTCTGCTGCTCATCCCGGC
>JANMVV010000246.1:0-1673 GCA_031392925.1 Vicinamibacteria bacterium | reverse complement strand
AAGCTCTGGGCCGCGATGGCCGTGTCCGTGGACATCTACTATTGGAAGGACATGTTCCTCGGGCGAGGCGTCTGTGCCTTCGTCGAAACGGGGCCGTACAAGTATCTCAGCGCTCCCATGTACGGCGTGGGCCAGCTGCAGGCGTACGCCATTGCCATCTGGTTCGGCTCGCCGACCGGCCTCGCCATCGCCGCGCTCAATCAATGTTGTGTGTTCCTGTTCTACTTCGCGGTGGAGCAGGGGTTCATCCGGCGCACCTACGTCCAGGGGACCGGGGCGGCGGCGGCCTGAGTTGCGCCGAGTCTCATCAACGTCGCCGCGGACCCGTGGCGCCAGGATCTGCTATGAACAGAATGCCCCTGCTCGTGACGCTGGTCCTCCTGGGATGCGGCCGCGGCACCCCCCGCGAGCCGGCCACGCTGCCAGACCTGATCGCGCTGCGGACGCCGCTCCCCGATGCGATCCTCCAGAGCCCCCTCATCATCGCCGGCAGTGCGCGGGGCCCTTGGTTCTTCGAGGCGTCATTTCCCGTCTACCTCATCGATGCCGACGGCGACACCCTCGCCCGGATGCACGCACGCGCCGAAGGAGAGTGGATGACCCGGGAATTCGTGCCCTTCACGGTCACGCTCACCTTCACTCCGCCTGCGTCCCGAACGGGGACCCTTGTTCTGGCCAAGGACAACCCGTCGGGCCTCGCCGAGCACGCCGCCGAGCTTCGGGTGCCTGTTCGGTTCCACTGATCCTTCCGGCTTGACGACTGCGCGAAATGCCCCCGCCGGCTCGGTCCGTGGCGGGGGCGCTCTTGGCTCGGCATATTGTCGATGAAATGCGACGACTCTTCCTGGTCCTGGCGTGCTGCGGGGCCTGCACCGACGTCGTCCGGGGACGATCGCCGTGCAGACCATCGTGCAGCAGGCCAAGGCGTCGCGCCGGAACACCTGATCCCCGAGCACGGAATCCATCATGCCTACCACCGAGCGCCTCCGCCTCGTTTTCCACGGGGCCATCGTCCTGCTGATCGGCCTCCTCTGCGGCGTCCCCACCGTGGTCGAGTCGACCAACGGCGCAGCCCGCCATTGGCACACCGCCCACGAGGCGCTGATCATGGTCGGCGTCTGGCTCCTCGCCGAGTCGTCGGTGATCCCGCTCCTCAGGCTCGAGGCGCGGGAGATGACCGCCTTGGTCTGGTCCCTGCTGATGCTGGGGTATGGGTTCACGACCGCGCTCATCCTGGCGGCGATCGCCAACACGGAGGCCTTCGCCCCCGGCGACACCCCCGCGTCGATCGCCGCCTTCGTGGCGGCGGTGATCGGCATCTTCGGTGCGGTCGGCGCCGCCGGGATCACCATCATGGGCGCCCACACCGCCCTCACAACGAGTCGCACACCCTGACCCGCCACGTCCTCCTCTACGGCCTCCTCGGCGGCGCACTGATCGTCCTGCTCAAGGTCATCGAGTACCGCTACCTGGTGCTCTCGCATTCGCTCGAGATCTACGGCGGGATCGTCGCCCTCCTTTTTTCGGCCCTCGGGATCTGGCTCGGCCTCAAGCTGACGAAGACCCGGGAGTTGGTGGTAGTGCGCGAGGTCCCGGTCGTGGGGCCCTTCACCCGGAATGAGGCGCGTCTCGCACAGCTCGGCATCACCCCGCGCGAGTTCGAGATCCTCGAG
>JANMVV010000125.1:0-8698 GCA_031392925.1 Vicinamibacteria bacterium | reverse complement strand
GAATCCGAAGTTCGTCATCAACACGAGCTTCGACCCGCAGATGAGCTGCGCCATCGCCAACGTGGGCATCCGCGACATTGACACCGGCAAACTGCAGGGCCACCTGTGGGCGAAGAAGCGCATCTTCACCGTGGCCATCGTGCACGCGGAATTCCAGGGCCTCCGCATCACCCCGAACGTCTACACCACGATCGAAGAGATCGACGCCTTCGCCGACGAGATGGAGCAGGTGGCGGCGAAGGGCCTCCCCGCCTAGCACCCGCGCCGTCATTGCGATCCCGGACACCGACCACCTCCCTGCCGATCTGCGAAAAGCACAAAGGCTCGTCATTGCGAGGAGCCACTGCGTTGGCAATGCGACGAAGCAACCCCCCCAAACCCACTATCCTCCGTGCATGTCCGAACGAAAGACCCGCGCGGAAGCGCTCGCCTTGCTCCACGAATTCACCCTGACCGACGCCTTGCGCAAACACGGCGTCGCAGTGGAGACGGCGATGAAGGCCTACGCCCGCTACTACGGGGTCACGGACGAAGGGGAGATCGAGAAGTGGGGGATCGTCGGCCTGCTTCACGATTTCGACTACGAGAAGCACCCGACCGAAGAGACGCACCTCGTGCTCGGTCAGCACCTCCTCCGCGAGCGCGGCTACGAGGAAGAGATCGTGGAGGCCATCTCCTCGCACGCCGACTACATGAACATCCCGCGCGACACCCCGCTCAAGAAGTCGATCTACGCGTGCGACGAGATGGTCGGCTTCATCGGCGCCTGCGTGAAGGTGCGGCCGTCGAAGAGCATCCACGACCTGCCCGTGGAATCCGTGGTGAAGAAGTTCAAGGACAAGGCCTTCGCGCGCTCAGTGGACCGGTCCTATATCTACGGCGGTGCCGAGGCGGTGGGGCGGTCTCTCCACGAGCACGTCGGGTTCATCATCGAGGCGCTGAAGCCGGTGGCGGAGGAGATCGGCCTGCAGGGCACGCCGCCTCCCGCCTGACCCGGCCGCCGAACTGGCCTACATCTTTCGCAGAAGGCCCCGGTCGATCTTGCCGAGGTGGGTCCTCGGCATGGTCTCGAGAACCACCACTTGCCGCGGCGCCTTGAAGGGCTCGAGCCGTTCGAGCGCGAAGGCGCGCAGGTCCTCCGCGAACGAGGCGCGCGCCTCCGGCGCGCAGGAGTGCGCGACCACGTAGGCCCACGGTTTCACCAGACCCTGTGCGTCGGCGACACCCACCACCGCGACCTCGGCCACGTTCGAGTGCTCCTGCAGGCAGTTCTCGACCTCGGCGGGAGCAAGCCAGCGTCCAGAGACCTTGAGCATGTCGTCGTCGCGACCGCAGTAATAGAAGTAGCCCTCCGCGTCCTGACGGACCATGTCGCGCGAGGCGTACCACTCGCCGCGGAAGACCTGCTGCGTCTTGTCCATCTCGTGCCAGTAGGCGATGGCGCGGGACGCGCCGCGCACCCAGAGGAAGCCGGTCTCTCCTCGGGGAAGTTCCCGGCCTTCCTCGTCGCACACGCGCACATCGAACCCGGGAACGGCGAGGCCGAGACTGCCCGGATGCGTGTTGGCGAAGGTGTTGGTCAGGAAGATGTGCCACATCTCGGCGGTCCCCAGACCGTCCAGAAGAGGGACGCCGAAGAGGTGCTGCCAACGGCGATACAGCCCTTCGCTCAACACCTCGCCCGCCGAGGTGGTTGCCCGGATGCAGCTCAGGTCCTGCTTCCCGGCGTCGGGGTGCGACGTCATCTGGTGCACCATGGTGGGAACGTTGATGAGCATGGTGGGCCGGTGCCTCGCGATCTGCTCGAAGAGAGCGTCGGGCGTGCACTTCGCCGAGAAGAGCACCGAGGTGGCGCCGACCGAGAACGGAAAGATCAGGTTCGATCCGGTGGCGTAGCCGAAGTAGAGCTTGGGCACGGACAGCGTGATGTCGTTCTCCGTGTAGCCCATGGCCCCCTTGGCGTAAAGCTCGGTGGTGTTGAGGAAGGAGCCATGGGTTTGGATGACCCCCTTCGGCTGGCCGGTGGTGCCGCCCGAAAAAAGCCAGATCGCCGCGTCGTCCCGATGACTCCGGAACGTCGCGAAGACCTCGCTCGTGGAGTCGAGACGCCTTTCGAGCCGGCTTTCGCCTCTCACCAGGACTTCCCGAAGGGTGGAAACGGAAGCACCCGCCTCTCGAAAAAGCGCCGCGGAATCGCCTTCGGCCACCACCACCTTGGCCCGCGTGTATTCGAGAAAGTACTCGATCTCGCTGCGCTTGAGCCCCGGGTTCGCCATGACCACGGCCGCGCCCAGTTTCAACGTCGCGAAAAACGCCGCCACCCAGTCGAGGGTGTCGTTCAGGGCAATGAGCACTCTCTGCTCCGGCTCCACTCCCGAGGCGCGCAGGACGTGAGCGAACCGATTCGCGCGGCGTTGCACATCCGCGTACGTGTAAACCCCTTCGTCCGTGATCAGCGCCCGCCTTTCGCCGCGGCCCTCGCGAACTCTCTCGTCGAGGCAGTAATCCGCCAGATTCACGTACTTGGAAATATTCGGTGTCACCGGCGGTTCTTCTCCGTTTGCCCCTTGGTCCTTGCGAGAATACGGGCGGCAGGAACCCGGGGTCAATGAAATATCTGGCAGAGATGACGTGTGCGGAAGTGCGGGCGATGGGTAAGGACGCGGTGGTCATTCTGCCCGTCGGAGCGATCGAGGCGCACGGCCCGCACCTTCCGCTCCAGACCGACGTGATCATCGCCCGCGCCATGGCGGCGGCCGGCGCGCGGGCTCTTTTGGCGAGCGGCTTCTCGGACGTGGTGATCGCTCCCCCTCTTCAGTGGACTTCCGCGGGCTTCGCTTCGGGCTTCGCGGGGACGCTTTCGCTCTCCCCCGCGACTGTCACCGCGATCCTGGTCGACGCCGCCCTCAGCCTGCACCGGGCCGGCTTCGCGCACATCATCGTCGCCAACTCGCACCTCGATCCGGCGCACATCGCGTCACTGCACGAGGGCGTGCGCGCGGCCCAGGAGCAGCACGGCGTGGCCATCACGTTCCCGGACATCACCCGGAAGCCGTGGGCCCTTCGCCTCACCGCCGAGTTCAAGAGCGGCGCCTGCCACGCCGGACAGTTCGAGACGTCGATCGTGATGGCCGAGCGACCCGACCTGGTGCGCGAATCCATTCGCGTCGCCCTCGAGCCCAACCCCAGGTCCCTCAGCCAGGCCATCAAGGAGGGGAAGAAGACCTTCGAAGAGGCGGGAGGCCCTTCCGCATACTTCGGTTTCCCTCGGGGCGCCTCGGATGAAGAGGGCCGCGAGACCATCGCCACCCTGGGCGCGATCCTGGCCGATGCCCTGGTGGCCGCCCGACGACCGGGCAAGGGAGAATGAAGCATGAAGTTCACCGGTAAGGTGGCGCTCGTGACCGGCGGAGGCCGCGGTATCGGAGCCGAGATCGCTCGCAGCCTGGCTGGCGATGGGGCGACGGTCGCGGTCAGCGCGCGTACGGAGTCCGAAGTCAGGGCCGTGGTCGACCAGATCGTGAAGGCGGGCGGCCGCGCCCAGTACTTCATCGCGGACCTCTCGCAGCCCGATCAGGCTCCCACGCTGGTGGGCAAGGTCCAGACCGCGCTCGGGCCCATTGACTTCCTCATCAATAGCGCGGGCGTCGCGTCCTCGGCGCCCGTGGCGAAGATCTCGCTCGACGAGTGGAACCGGATCTTCGCCATCAACGTCACCGCCACCTTCCTCTGCACCCAGGCCGCCCTGCCGAAGATGATTGAGCGCGGCTCCGGCCGCATCGTGAACATCGCCTCGGTGGCCGCGCGTTTCGGCGCCCGATACATCGCAGCCTACGCGGCTTCGAAACACGCGGTTCTCGGCTTCACGCGGTGCGTCGCCGCCGAGGTCGCCGGAAACGGCATCACCGCGAACGCAGTCTGCCCCGGCTTTGTGGACACCGGGATGGTCTCGGAGAGCGTCTCGCGCATCGTCGCGAAGACCGGCATGCCTTCCGAGCAGGCGCTCGACTCCATCAAGAACCAGTCGCCGCAGAAGCGCCTTCTGACCACCCCCGAAGTCGCGGCCATGGTGTCCCTGCTCTGCTCCGAGGACGGTCGCGGCATCAACGGCCAGGCCCTGGTCCTCGATGGCGGCGGTCTGCTCGCATGAGCGTCGACATCATCAATCCGCCCGATCTCGGGCCCACGCCCGGCTACGCGAACGGCGCGCTGGGCCGCGAAGGCGGCCGCGTTCTCTTCGTGGCCGGACAGATCGGGCTGACCCCGGGCGAAGCGGGGGGGCCCGAGACGCTGCTGCCGGCGCAGTTCGGCGAGGCTTTGAGGCGGATCGTCCGCGTGGTCCAGGAGGCGGGCGGTCAGCCGGAAGACGTGGGACGGATGACCGCCTACGTGACCGACCTCCAGCTCTATCGCCGATGCCGCAAGGCCCTCGGCCCGGTCTGGCGGGCCCACTTTGGAATTCACTATCCCGCGATGGCGCTGGTGGAAGTGAGAGCGCTCCTCGATGAAGGCGCTCTGGTCGAGATCGAAGCCACCGCGGTCATTGGAGGCAGATAGCGTGGCTCTCGAACCGAAGGCGTTCATCTACGAGCACGATGCCGCGACCGGAGTCGCCACCATCACGCTCAATCGGCCGGATCGGCTCAACGCGCTGACCTTCGAGGTCTATCGCGAACTGGCCGCGACCTTTCGGGCCCTCGACACCGAGCCCGGCGTGCGCGCCATCATCATCACGGGGCGGGGTCGCGCGTTCTGCACCGGCGGCGACGTGGAGGACATCATCGGCGCGCTTCTCGGGAAGCCGATCGAAGACCTGCTCGCCTTCACGAAGATGACTTGCGAACTCATCCTGTCGATACGCGAGTGTCGCCGCCCCGTGGTGGCCGCGCTGAACGGCCCGGTGGCCGGCGCGGGCGCGGTGATCGCGGCGGCTTCAGACTTCCGCGTGGCTTCGACCGCCGCGAAGATCGCGTTCCTCTTCACGCGGGTTGGACTCACCGGCGCCGACATGGGCGCGGGGTGGCTCCTGCCGCGGCTGGTGGGCGAGGCTCACGCACGGCGGCTGCTCATGCTCGGGGATTTCATCAGCGCCGCGGAGGCGCTCTCCATCGGCCTCTACACCGGTGTCTTCGAGCCTGAGCAGGCCGCGACCGAGGCCAGAGCCCTGGCCGCGAGACTTGCCAAGGGCCCGTCGTTCGCCCTCGGCGTGACCAAGCAGGCGCTGAATCGCGAGGCCGCCCTCGACCTGCGCACCGCCCTCGACAACGAAGCCGAGCTGCAGGCCATCTGCATGCAGAGCCCGAACTTCATCGAGGCGCACCGCGCTTTCCTCGAGAAGCGGGAGCCGAAATTCGAATGAGCGTCGACCTCCAGCCGATCCGGGCGTTTCTCGAGCCGTCGCACACCGCCCTGCTGGACAAGGCGGAGGCCTTCGGCCGCGATGTCCTGGCGTCACGCAAGGCGCCTCAGAACGACATCGATGGCAGGAGTGAGGCCAAGGCTCTCCTGAAGCTCATGGGCGAGGCCGGGCTCCTCGAGCCCATCAAGGCGCGCGACTATCGCGGCTGCTGCCTGATCAGGGAGGAACTCGCGTTTCACTCGCCTCTCGCCGACGCCGTCTTCGCCCTTCAGGCTCTCGGGGCGACCCCCCTCCTTCTCTCCGGCACGCCTCTTCAGATGGCCCTCGCCCATGAGGCCATCGCGGGCGCCGCGATGGGTGCTTTCGCCATGACCGAGCCCGAGGCCGGTTCTGATGCGCACGGGATCGCATGTCTGGCCAGGCACGATGGCGATGCCTACGTCCTGAACGGCGTGAAGACCCTCATCTCGAACGGAGGGCTCGCTGACTTCTACGTGGTCTTCGCCGCGGTCGAACTCGCGAACCCGAAGTCGATCACCGCATTCCTGGTGGACTCTCATGCCGCGGGGCTCGAATTCGTGCGGCCACTCGTGATGTCGGCCCCCCATCCTCTCGGTGAGATCGCGTTCCTCGACTGCCGGGTGGCGGAATCGGCGAGAGTGGGCAAGGAAGGCGAAGGCCTCAAGCTCGCGCTCTCCACTCTGGATCGACTCCGCGCCACCGTGGGCGCGGCCGCTTGCGGCATGGCCGCGCGGGCTCTGTCGGAGGCCATCCAGCACGCGCGAACCCGCCGCCAGTTCGGCAAACCGCTCTCCGACCTTCAGCTCATCCAGGAGAAGATCGCACGCATGGCCATCCGTCTGCGGGCCTCCCGATTGCTCGTCTACGAAGCCGCGTGGGAGAAGGACAAGGGAGCCGAGCGGGTGACCCTCGAGTCGGGAATGGCGAAAGCCTTCGCGACCGAGAACGCCCAGACCATCGTTGATGACGCGGTCCAGATCCTCGGAGGCCGAGGCGTCCTCAGGGAATCGATGGTGGATCTGCTCTACCGCTCCGTCCGGGCCCTGCGCATCTACGAGGGCACCACGGAGATCCAGTACCTGCTCGTGGCCGCTCAGCTTCTGAAGCCGGTCAAGGCATGAGAGTGGTTGGCGTGGGCGCCGGCCCCGCGGCCCTGTACCTCGCCATCCTTCTCAAGAAGAAGGACGCGTCGCACTCGCTGACCCTCTTCGAGAGGCACCATCCGGGCGAGTCGTTCGGCTTTGGCGTGGTCTTCTCCGACGCGACCATGGACAACCTGGCGAATGCCGATCCCTCCACCATCGACCGGTTGAAGGAAAGCTTTCACCACTGGGACGACATCGACGTCCACTACCGGGGTGAGCTTTTAAGGTCGACCGGCCATGGCTTCAGCGGAGTGGCCCGCTCGACTCTGCTGAGAATCCTGCGCAACGAGGCCCTGAGCCTGGGCGTCGAGATCCGGAATGGGGTTGAGATCAAGTCGCGCGCCGAGCTTCCCGCGGCGGACCTCATCGTCGCCGCGGACGGTGTGGCGAGCTTGCTGCGGACGGAGTCGGCCGGTCGCTTCGGGACGCGGATCGACGAGCGGAAGAATCGCTTCGTGTGGCTTGGAACCACCAGGCGGTTTCCCGCGTTCACGTTCTACTTCAAGAGCAACGAGCACGGCCTCTTCCGTGTCCATGCCTACCAGTACGAAACCCATCCAAACCGCGAGAGTCCCTGCTCGACCTTCATCGTCGAAGCGACCGACGAGACGTTCCGCCGGGCCGGCCTCTCCGAGACCGACGAAGGGGCCACCGTCGCATACTGCGAGGCCCTTTTCCGCGAGGAACTGCAGGGCGCTCCGCTTATTCCCAACCGTTCGATCTGGCGGCGCTTTCCGACCATCGTCAACGAGCACTGGCACGATGGCTCGATGGTTTTGATCGGGGACGCCGCGCACACCGCTCATTTCTCCGTCGGCTCCGGCACCAAGCTCGCGATGGAGGATGCGATCGCTCTCGTCGCATCTCTTTCCCAGGGGAGCTCGATCCCCGAGGCCCTGACCCGCTACGAGAAGGAGCGCCGGGGGCCGGTGGAAAGTCTTCAGCGCGCAGCCCAGGCGAGCCTCGAGTGGTTCGAGGACACCGAGCGCTACATGGGGACGCCGCCGATTCAATTCGGTTTCAACCTCGTGACCCGGAGCCTGCGCATCACTCACGAGGATCTGCGCAAGCGCGATCCCGGCTATGTCGCCCGGATCGACGGGTGGTTCGCGGTCGAGTCCGAAGCGCAGGCGGGCGTCATCGCACCTCTGCTGGAGCTGACGGAGCGTGACTTCCGGGGCGGCACCCGTCGAATCGCGCCGCCTTTCCTCACTCCGTTCAAGATGCGCGATCTCGTGCTGGAAAACCGCATCGTGGTCTCATCGATGTGCCAGTATTCCGCGGTGGACGGGATGCCCGACGACTGGCATCTGGTCCACCTCGCCAGTCGGGCCATCGGTGGCGCGGGCCTGGTGATGGCGGAAATGACCGACGTCACGCCGGGCGGCCGGATCACTCTCGGCTGCACCGGGCTCTACGACGACAAGCAGGTCAAGCCGTGGAAGCAGATCGTCGAGTTCGTCCACCGGCATACCAGGTCGAAGATCGGCATTCAACTCGGCCACGCGGGCCGCAAGGGCGCTTCCACGCTGGAGTGGGAGGGCGACCACGCCCTCCCGCCCGAGAAATCCTGGGATCTGTTGGCGCCTTCGGCCATTCCGTGGTCGAAGGCCAAGAACACTCCCCGCGAGATGACCGCCGAGGACATGGCGGAGGTCAAGGGCCATTTCGCCCAGGCCGCGAGGCGCGCGCGGAAGGCGGGCTTCGACCTTCTCGAACTTCACTGCGCCCATGGATATCTCCTCGCGAGCTTTCTCTCCCCTCTCACCAACCACCGCTCCGACGATTACGGAGGATCGCTGCAGAATCGCCTCCGGTATCCGCTCGAAGTGTTCGACGGGATCCGCGGGGCCTGGCCCGCGGAGAAGCCGCTCACCGTGCGCATCTCCGCGACCGACTGGGTGGATGGCGGCATCGCGGCCGAAGAGGCGGTGGCCATCGCCAAGGCGTTCAAGGAGCGCGGCTGCGATCTCATCGACGCGTCCGCGGGTCAGACCGTGCCCGAACAACGTCCGCGTTACGGGCGTCTCTTCCAGACCCCCTTCGCGGACCGCATCCGGCACGAGGCGGGGATCGCCACCATGGCGGTGGGTGCGATCTCGTCGTACGCGGATGCGAACACCATCCTCGCCGCGGGCCGCGCCGACCTGGTGGCGCTCGCGCGCGCGCACCT
>JANMVV010000098.1:0-7327 GCA_031392925.1 Vicinamibacteria bacterium | reverse complement strand
TCTCCGGCTACGTTCCCGCGAACCTCGTCGATCCCTTCCAGAAGGACAACGGCAACGTGATCAGCGTGGTCTTTCTCGCCATCCTGATCGGCATCTCCCTCCGCCGGCTCATGACCCGTCACGGCAAGGACTCCTCGGTGTTTCGCCTCGCGGAGATCGCGGAGGGCGGGTTCGAGGTCCTGGTGGGGGTTCTCGCCATGGTGGTGCAGGCCATACCGTTCGCGGTGTTCGGCGTCCTGGCCCAGGTCATCGGCAAGGACGGGACGAAGGTGTTCGGCGATCTCGGCGTCTACGTGATCGCCATGGTCGCGGGCCTGCTGCTGCATGCGGTCGGCTACTACACCCTCGCCGCGTGGTTCGTGGGCCGGCGTTCGCCGAAGGTCTACTGGGGCGAGGGTGCGGGCGCCCTCTTCTCCGGCATGTCGATGAACTCGTCGCTCGCGACCGTGCCCCTCACCCTGCACAGCCTCACCCGGATGAAGATCTCCGACGCTTCCTCGCGTCTCTCCGCGTGCATCGGCACGAATCTCAACAATGATGGCATCGTCCTCTACGACGCCATGGCCGCGCTCTTCCTCTCGCAGGCCCTCGGCTACGACCTGACTTTCTCGCAGCAGGCGGTGGTGGCGCTCGCGTCCCTGATGGCGGGCATCGGCATTTCCGGGATACCCGACGCCGGGCTCATCGTCCTTCCCCTGGTTCTCGCCACCGTGGGCCTGCCCGAGACGGTGATCGTCGGCGTCCTGCCCGTGCTCTTCTCCGTCGACTGGCTCATCGGACGCGTCCGGTCGGGCGTGAATGTCATGAGCGACATCCTGGTCGCGATCCTGCTGGATCGCTTCAAGGATTGAGAGCTAAACAACGTCATTGCGAGGGCCCGGCCGTTGGTGCCGGCCCGAAGCAACCCCGTCGAGCCACTAACCACGCTGGGTAGTGGTGGGACGGGGTTGCTTCGGCCCACTACCAACCGAGTTGGGCCTCGCAATGACGAGAGGGCGGGCCGCTTTCAGCTCGCGAGCTCGGTGAGGGCCCGAATTCCCCGCTTCATCGACAAGTGGAAGACCGCGACGCTCAGGCCGAAAGCGCTCGCGATGCCCACCACCATGGCGACCCGGCGCGGAGTGGGAATGGGCATGCTCCGGAAGTCGTAGAAGAGAAAGATCGAGGTGGGCCAGGCGAGCATGGCGATCTCGACGCAGATGAACGCGACCGCGGTCACCATGAACACCACTCCGCCGTAGGAGCCCGCGATCTGATTCACGTTCTCCGCGCCGAAGCGCGGGTACACGGCCCCCAGGCCCGCGGCGAGGCCCACCAGCGCCAGCGACATGAAGATCACGGCCACCGCGGTGAGGACCTTCAGGAAGGGATGGACGCCCAGCATCTGGTTGGCCACCACGGTGAGGAAGGTCGCGAAGAAGACCACGGGCACGAAGCCGGTGGCGAACTTCGACCAGAGGAACGAGCTCATCGAGACCGGCGACGTGCGCAGGATCCAGAACGACGTGCTCTCCATGGAGACGGCGGGGAAGACGAACCGCACCGCGATCGAAGAGAGCACGAAGGACGCCATGGCGAGGTTGACGAACGCGTAGGCGTTCCTGACCACCCGGCCCATGTAGGGAATACGGTCGAGGTCGAGCACGGAAAAGTTGTACAGATACACGGCGACGAGGGCCATCAGAAGGAGGAGCTGCGACCACTGGGTGGAATCGCGCATGAAGATCTTCACGTCCTTGAGCAGGAGGCTGCGCGACGAGGCGGAGAGGGGCAGCCATCCCGCGATCCGGTCCATGAAGGCGAGCCGCGAGAAGCGAGCCTTGCGGGCCTCCTGCGATTTCGAGAAGCCTTCGAAGTACAGAGCACCGTAGGCCATGCGCGCGATCAGGGTGGAGGCGAGGGCGGTGGTCCACAGAGCGATCAGGTAGAGCCAGCCGGTGCGATTCATCAGGGGCGCGAACGTGGCCTCGCCCGCCCAGTAGGATGGCAGGAGCGGGGTGATGGGCGACTGGAGAGTCGCGAAGAAGGCAGTGATGTCGGGGAGGGACCGGACGGAGAGCAGCCGTTCGGGCCGGATGAAGCGCAGGAGCATGACGATCGCGACCGCGAACAGGAGCCCGGTGAGCATCAGGATGTCGCGCGCGCGCTTCGCCGGGAAGACGTTCACCAGCATCAGGGTCACCATGCATCCGAAGGCCACCGGGATGACCACGAAAGGCGCCATCACGACGGGCACGGTGAGGTAGTAATAGCCGGGAGCGCAACGGGCGAGGCCGATGCCGAGCAGCACCGGGGTCAGGAAGGCGAGGACCATCCACGAGGACTGGAGCAGAGTGCGCGCGTATCGCGAGTAGAAGAGCCGCGTCCTGGGGATGGGTGCGGCGAGCAGGAGCTTCAGATCCTCGGAGAGGAAGAAGGTCGAGAGCGAAGTGACGAGTGCCGAAAAGGCGAGGAACGAGAGGAAGGTGAGAAAGAGCCACGAGATGCCCAGGCGGAGGAGGTATTCGCCCAGCTCCTCGTAGTCGGTGAGCTGCCAGGTCAGCCAGAACGAGACCGCGAAGAGGGTCACCGCGACGCCGATGGCGATGAGGCCGAAGACCACGCTGCGGATGCCATCGCCCTTCTCACGCCGCTTCGCCCGGTTCGCGGTGCCGAGCCAGGTGGGCAGCAGCAGGAAGGGGAAGCCCTTCTTGAGGCCGGGCAGCGCGGTCGCGGTCATGAAGGGCGGATCATACGTGGGCGTCCCCTGCGGCCTGCTGATAGTCTCGAAGCACACCATGACCGACGAAACCACCCCCGCCGGAAAGCCCGACGCGCCGGAGAATTTCAGGGCGATCGAGCCCGGCATTGTCCTCGATCTGAAGGACCGGCTCACCTACGCGGGCTACCTGCGGCTCGACCAGCTGCTGGCCGCGCAGCAGCCGCTCTCCAAGCCGGTTCATCACGACGAGATGCTCTTCATCATCCAGCATCAGACCTCCGAGCTTTGGATGAAACTGATGATTCACGAACTGACCGCGGCGATCCGGCACCTGCGAGCCGACGATCTCTCGCCCTGCTTCAAGATCCTGGCCCGGGTGAAGCAGATCCAGATGCAGCTCTTCAATCAGTGGGCGGTGCTCGAGACCCTGACCCCTTCGGAGTATCTGCAGTTCCGCTCCGTTCTCGGAAATTCGTCGGGGTTCCAGTCCCTGCAGTACCGGACGATCGAGTTCCTGCTCGGGAACAAGCACGCGGGGCTGATCGAGGCGCACCGTCACGACGCGCAGGCGTATGCCGCGATCAAGACGGTGCTCGAAGCGCCAAGCCTGTACGACGAGTTTCTTGCCCACCTCTCTCGCCGGGGCTTCGCGGTCCCGGAGGACCTTGTCGCCCGGGATGTCACCAAACCGCACAAGCGCGACCCGCGGCTCATGCCCGTGTTCGTGGAGATCTACGAGAACCCCTCGAAGCACTGGGACGCCTATGAGATGTGCGAGAAGCTCGTGGATGTCGAGGAGTACTTCCAGCTCTGGCGGTTCCGGCACATGAAGACGGTCGAGCGCGTCATCGGCTTTCGCCCGGGCACGGGGGGCTCGTCGGGAGTTGGCTTCCTCCGCAAGGCCCTCGAGTTGACCTTCTTTCCGGAACTGCTGGATGTGAGGACCGAACTCAAGCAGGCATAGGCCCCGCCTCACCCAGCCCATTTGACCTGGCGTCATTGCGAGGGCCCTCGCAACGACGCTTGCCGTCAGATCGCGTCCGGTATCTCCTGGAAGCCGGAGCCGCCGGTCAGCTTGAGGAAGACCGGCGTGAGGGCTTCGTGGCCTTCGCCGGCCATGGAGAGCACGTCGTTCACCGTGCCCTCGGCGATGATCCTGCCGGCGAGGATGATGCGGACGTAGTCGCACATCTCCTGCGCCACTTCGAGGGTGTGAGTGCTCATCAGGATCGACACGCCCTTCTTCGCCATCACGCGGAAGATGTCCTTAATCAGGCGCGCGCCGCGCGGGTCGAGGCCGACCATGGGCTCGTCGACCAGGACCGCCTTGGGGTGATGGAGGAACGCCGAGCACATCACCACGCGCTGCTTCATGCCGTGCGAGAACGCCTCGATCAGCTCGTCCTTCCAGCGGGTCAGCTCGAACAGCTCGAGCAGCTCGAGGGCGCGATCGTTCAGAGTCGGCCCTTCCATGCCATACAGGCCGCCGCAGAATTTCAGGAACTCGAGAGCGGTGAGTTTCTCGTAGATGAACGGACGGTCGGGCACGAAACCGAGCGCCGCCTTCGCCTTCTCGGGCTCGAGGGCCAGATCCGCTCCGTCGATGTTGATGCTCCCGGACGTGGGCTTCAACAATCCGGCGATCATGCGGATGGTGGTCGTCTTGCCCGCGCCATTGGGGCCCAGGAAACCGTGAATCTCGCCCGAGGGCACCACGATCGACACGCCGTTCACCGCGTCGAACGAGCCGTATCGCTTGTGGATGTCTTTGACTGTGATCATAGAAGAGGGGGAGCGGTCTAACGCGGCGCCGGCCGTCGCCAGCAGCTGTTCCGGCTCTCCGGAGCAGGGAAGTCGAGAGCGAGCGCCGGCCCCTGAGTGTTCTCGGCGCCGACCAGCGCGGTGGTGTTGCTCTGGGACGGGCCATCGACCATCTGCAGGATCTTGATCTTCGCGCGGCCGAGCAGGGGAAGGATCGCGGTCTGTCGGTCGAAGCCGCCGCGGGCGAGACGCACGTGGCTCACGTCGGCGGGGAACTGGTTCAGGGTCGGATCGACGGGGATCCAGACCCCGGTCTTCCCATCGGCGGTCGACTTCGCGTCGCCCACGAACACCTCGGGCCACGCGTGATAGTAGAAAGCGCCGCGCATGCTCACGAGGCCGATGGCGACCCGCGACGGGATCTTCGCGGCCCGCGCCATGGCGACGTAGAGCGCGGTGTGCTCGTTGCAGTCGCCCACCTTCGTGCGCAGAACCTCGACCGCCGACGGGATACTCATGGTCGGCTTCTTCTCGAGCGCCGCGTTCACGTAGCGCACGAGCAGCTCGGCTTTCTTCCGAGCCGTGGCATTCGCTCCCACGCGTTCGAGCGCCCGCGCGGTTTCGGCCACGATCTCGGGCGCGTCGCTCTCGATGAACGCCTCGGGGGCCAAGGATGCCTGGATGTCCGCGGGAATCGGCCCGGCCTTGAGGCTGTTCGGGTCCACGATGTCGACGATGTTGCCGGTGACCGTCTGTCCGGCTCCGTTGTTCTCTTCGGGTGTGCCGGGAAGTTCGGCGCCGGAGAACTCGAGCCGGAGGCTCATGAGCGACGTCGCGTCGTCAATGTTCCGTTTCGAATCGGGCTGGATGGCCGCCGACTCGATCATGTCCGCCTTGACCTCGGAGGACATGGCGAGGGCGATCGCGCGTTCGCGACTTTCTCGCACCACCACCATGCCCATCGTGCTCTCCTCCTTCACGATGTCGCCCACCTCGGTGATCCACGACGTCGCGGTGATGCCGGAGTAGGTCATGGTCATCTTGAATGCGGGCACCGGCTTTTCCAGAATGCGGACGACCTCGCGCTTGCCCACCTCGATGGTCGCGAGTCCGTTGGTGAGCGTCGCCGGGTCGAAGATCCGGATCTGATGGCGCGCGCCTTCGGTGAGGCCCATGGCGAGCAGGCGCTTCGGGAGATTGAGGGAGAGGACCGGCGGCTCCTTCAGGTCGAAGGTTCTGGACTTCTCGCTGCCCGACGAGGTGATCTTGATGGCAAGGCGCGTGGGCGTCTCGAGCACGCCCTTGATGGAGAGGGGACCGGTGCCCGGGTCGAGGGAGAACGAAAAGTCCTGCAGCATGTACGCTGGATCGACGTTCACTTCGGTGTGGAGCTTGCTCGCGATGCTGTCGCCCATGAGCGTGATCAGCATCTGTCCGTCTTCTTGCAGCTTGAACCCGCCCGGCCGCTCGGTCATCTGGCTCACGGAGAAGCCGATCTTCTCGCCGCGATAGTAGATGCCGCTCCAGCGCGCGCGCTCGCCGTAGGCCGCGAGCTCGGAGGTGAGGGCGAGAGCGGTCTGCTCGGTGGCCTTGCGGACCACGAGAACCATGGCGCCGGTCCAGGCGATGAGAGTTATCACGGTCAGCGGCGCCTGTAGGCCTTGGGGAAGGGACGGCCACCGGGTGAGGAGTCGTTCGATCAAGGCTTGTGATTGTACGATCCTTCGCGTGGCGGACCTCATGCGATATGACCTTCGAGCTCGCGGGCTGACGCCCGACGAGCAGAGGGAGGTGGCCGCGCGCCTGCAGCAGGGCGCGCTCGTCATCTATCCGACCGACACGCTCTATGCGATTGGGTGCCGCGCGCTGGATGGAGCGGCCCCTGCCCGCCTTCGAGGCTGAGCCGGATCTTCAGGCCGCGTCGGCAGCGGCACTCGCGCGAAGCCCGGCCGCGAAGGCGGCCGAGGCGGCGGTGCGCATTGGACTGCGATGCTATCGGCCATCGGGTCCGCTGGCGTTGGCTCCCCACCTGCACGCGGTCGTCCCCCGAGGGGAGGCTGCGCGCTGCTCGATGGCGCCTGGTATGGGCAGGGCGGCGAGCTTTGCTGGGAAGGGCTCGGCCACTTCAAGACCAGCGAGGTCGGCGCCGTGCTCGAAATCGCCATCAGGTGTATCGAGCGCCACCTCTGTCATGCGACCTTCAGCGGCTTGATGCGCTGGACGTCGTCCTTGATGGCTTGACCTGCATCCCATAGATCCACCGCCCGCTGCGCGTTGAGCCAGAATTCGGGCGAGTTGCCGAACAGCCGCGCGAGGCGAAGCGCCATCTCGGGACTCATGGCCCGACGGCCCCGCAGAAGCTCGTTGATGGTCTGGCGCGAAACTCCCAGGGCCTCGGCCAGGCGGGAGGTCGTAAGACCATAGTCGGGGACGAAATCCTCCCGGAGCATCTCGCCCGGGTGGGTGGGGCGGATCCTTCGCCGGCCAGTATTCGGAATGCTCATCTCATACCTCGTCTCAATCGTAGTCAGCGATCTCGACGTCATCGGCATCCCCATCGACGAACCGAAAGCAGATGCGCCCTTGGTCATTGATCGAGATCGACTGCTGCCCCTGCCGGTCTCGTTCAAGCTCATGCAACCCGTTCCCTGGAGGAAATCTCAATTGGTCGATGTCGGTAGCCAAGTCGATGTATTCCAGCTTTCGCGTCGCTCGCTTCGCGATGTCCGCCCAGATCTTTTTCGCCCTGCCGGTCGCAAACAACTCCTGGGTGTGCCTGTCCGCGAACGTCCTGATCACTCCTGAACTGTAATCTGTCACGTGACGCGTGTCAAGCATGGCGCTTGACCGGAGAGGCGTCGACAG
>JANMVV010000094.1:0-3498 GCA_031392925.1 Vicinamibacteria bacterium | reverse complement strand
CAACCCCAACATCGAGCACTCCGTCGGAGCCATGTTGCCCAATACTGTCGCCCAGCGGGAACCGGCACTCCTTCGGCTTCGGGCATGAGGCCACGACCAACCGCCACACCAGCTCGACAATGAGGCCTTGCGCTTCTCGGGCGTTGCCTCGGACCCACTCGTCAAGGTGGTTTTCAGTGATGATCATTCCGCCCCCTTGTTATTGAGGCCCAGCATCCCCGAAATGAGCCTCGGCAAGAGAGCATCACGGGCCGCAGCGAGTGAGCGCGAGTTCGTAGAGCAATTCAGGATTCGGTCGAACATTGGGGACAGGATGCCATCCATCTCGCGGACCAGCGGCTCGGGGGGCAGTGCGATTTTGGCGCCCGACAGATGGTGCCGTTGGATGTGCCCCATGGTTGTGGCCTTGCCGGCTGCAATTTGGCGGAACTCCTCGAGGTGGTGATGGATGGCCAAGTAGAGCAGCCACCTCGGGAACTTCTGCGACGTGACCTTGAACAAGTGTTGATTCAGGGCACCGCGTCCCCCGGCCCACAGGACGCATTCGAGTGAGCCAGACCACGAGAACAAGATGTCGCCATCCTCAACTACATAGTCGCTCTCCAAGTCCGCGGAGGCTCGGTCGGCACCGCCGGTATTGCCCGAGCGCAGTTGCGTGATCTTCACAACAGGAAGGGATCGGGCGTCCGTTGGTGGGAACTTCTGAAGCGCCAGGCCATTCAGAAAGCGCCCGAGTTCGTCCAAACCGGCGACCTTCCAGCCGGTCGGCATCTCACCGATCTCCGAGTCCTCGAACGAGTTGGGAAGAACGTCGGCGAAGGGCACCGGAAGGCCGAGCGCGTGGCCCTCGGCTCTTGCGCGGACCGGGTCGAAGTTGACGAACCAGCATCGGAAGAGGGCGCGGGCCAACGACTCCAGCGTTTCGCTCATCCGGCGGTTCAGTTCGATCTTGTCATCGAGCGTCCCTAGAACCCTGGCGATCATGCGCTGCTGCTCGATAGCGGGCAGCGTGATCTGGAGACGCTTCTGATCGACGAGGCTGAGGTAGGGGGCCATGTCGGTGGATGTCTTCATGCCCGCCAGTTGGTCGGCGAACTCCGCACTCTTCGACCAGTAGCGCAGGAAGCCCGCCTCGATGCGTGCCGAATCGAGGCTTCGCCAGTAGCTCAGGTGAGGCGAGTACACGAAGGGAGGCATCGTAGGGGAGACGAAGGCCGTCCGCCCGGTACTATTCCCTTTCGTGGTGACGATGGCATCACCGGGGCGCGCCATCTTCGACCGAACTCGGTCGTCGAGACTCGAGTGGAAACGCTCGACGCCATCGAAGTCGATATGGGTGTCGGTCACGTGCCCAGCTCGCAGGAAGAGGATGCCGGTACCTCCAAGTTCGTCGTTCCTTGCGCGGTAGCCATCGCCAACTTCCAAGGCGCCCTCGGCAATCAACTGCCCAAAGGTCGTGGCCAGCCGTGTCATCGCTTCCTCGAACGACCCTTTGTCGTCCCTTTCGACGCGCGCCGTTTCGCTGGTGCCGACAACTCCGCCTCTATCTCCTCAACCGTGGGCAACGCCGAGCGCAGTCGCTTCGGCAACGCCCGCGTGAGTTCGTACGTTGAGATCCCGATCGGCTTGTCGATGCCGGCGAAACTGTATTCGGCGAGGAGCTGGTCCTTCGTCTGGCAGAGGATCAGGCCGATCGTCGGGGCGTCGGTTGCGTGCTTGAGCCGGTCGTTGACGACGTTGCAGTAGAAGTTCAGCTTGCCCGCGTACTCGGGTTTGAACTTCCCTTTCTTCAGGTCGATGACGACGAACGCGCGCAGTCGCAGGTGGTAGAAGAGCAGGTCGATGTAGAAATCTTCATCGCCGCCGTCGAGGCGGAACTGCCGTCCGACGAACGCGAAGCCCTGGCCGAGTTCGAGCAGGAACTTCTCCAACTGGCGGACCAGTTCGGTTTCGAGTTCGCGCTCCTGGAAGGGCTCGGTGAGGGTGAGGAAATCGAAGATGTAAGGGTCCTTGAGCGCCTGTTGCGCGAGGTCGGACTGCGGTGCGGGCAGAGTGGTGGCGAAGTTGGAAATCAGCTTTCCCCGTCGCGCGTGAGCCGCGGCCTGGATCTGAATCGCGAGGATGTTCCGGCTCCAGCCATTGTGCAGGGTCTGCTCCATGTACCAGCGTCGCGCGCCGAGGTCCTTGACCTTCTCCAGCAGCGTGAGATGGTGAGCCCAAGGCACGGACCAGATAACCGAATCGGGCAAAAGTGCCACCGGCGGTGGCACTTTTGAGACCGCGGGACTTTGTGCCACCGGCGGTGGCACTTTCACCAATACGGGCGGCGCCAGGACAGGGTACTCTCGGTGAAAGGCTAGCATCCGTTTGATGTTGCGTTCGGAGAAGCCCTTCAGTTCGGGCAGCTCATTGTGCAGCGCGCGGGCCAGTCGTGGGATGACCGCCGTGCCCCATCCCTCCCGCGTCTGGCGCTGGTTGATGATGCGACCGATGTCCCAGTAGAGGCGGACGAGTTCCTGGTTGACCGCGAGGACAGCGCGCGTCTGCGCCGACTGAATGCGGCCTTTGATGTCCGCGAGCAGAGCCGCGAAGCCGGACGGCCTCGCACCTACCGTCGGGAGCTTCCTAGCGGCCATACCCGAGGGCCATCAGGTTCTTGGCGATGGCGGCGTCGAGTTTCGCGGCTTCGGCTTGCTGCCCGCGGAGCGTCGCGGTGAGCCGCTTCATCTTCTCGTCGAACGGCTCGCCGTCGTCCTCGACGGCCTCGGCTCCAACGTAGCGCCCGGGCGTCAGGACGTGGCCGTGCTTGCGGATGTCCTCAAGCTTCGCGGCCTTGCAGAATCCAGGAGCGTCGGCGTACTTGCCCGCGGCTTTGTCGCCGCGCCACGCGTGATAGGTGCCCGCGACCTTCGCGACATCGCCTTCGGTCAGTTCACGATGAACGCGGTCCGTGAGAGTGCCCATCTTGCGCGCGTCGATGAACAGCGTTTCGCCGCGCCGGTCGCGGAATCGGCCGTTCTTCTTGTTCCGCCTGAGGAACCAGAGGCACACCGGGATCTGCGTCGAATAGAAGAGCTGACCGGGCAGCGCCACCATGCAGTCCACCATGTCGGCTTCGATGATGGCTTTGCGGATCTCGCCTTCGCCCGACTGGTTGGATGACATCGAACCGTTCGCGAGAACGAAGCCGGCCATGCCGCCCGGCGCGAGGTGATGGATGAAGTGCTGCACCCACGCGTAGTTCGCGTTGCTCGCGGGCGGCACGCCGTAGACCCAGCGCTTGTCGTCCTTGAGCAGTTCGCCGCGCCAGTCGCTGTCGTTGAAGGGCGGGTTCGCGAGGACGTAGTCGGCCTTGAGGTCGGGGTGGGCGTCGTTGTGGAACGTGTCGCCGTGGCCGATCTGCGCGTCGATGCCGCGGATGGCGAGGTTCATCTTGGCGAGCCGCCACGTGGTGTAGTTCGACTCCTGGCCGTAGATGGAGATGTCGCCGAGCTTGCC
>JANMVV010000083.1:0-2025 GCA_031392925.1 Vicinamibacteria bacterium | reverse complement strand
GAAACCATCCCCGCCGTTGGTGCGGATCCAGTCTTCATTGAGGATGCCCGAGGAGTAGGGCACCGCCGACGGCCCGGCCCAGCTCCCGTTGTCCTGAAGGCCGCCATAGACCCAGAACGGCCGCTGCATGTCGACGGCGACGCGGTACCACTGGCTCACCGGCAACGACGAGACATAGAGCCACCTGAGACCGCGGTCGTAGCTGATGCCCACTCCCCCGTCGTCCGCTTTGATGAGGTGGCGGGAGTCCATAGGATCGACCCACACGTACCGATCGTCGCCATGCAGCGTCTGGGGCGGCGCTCTGAACGTCTTGCCGCCATCGTCCGAGAAGCTGAAGGGATTCTCCATGTAGATGCGCTGATCATCGGATGGGTCGACCATGATCTGGCTGCCGTAGGTCGGACGCGGGTTCCAGTTGCTCATGTGCTTGAAGCTCTCGCCCTTGTCCTCGGAACGGAAGACGCCGGCCTCGTAGACCGCGTACTCGGTGGACGCGTTGTAGCCCGAGCCCTGCTCGACACACACGTACACGATCTTCGGATCCTTGCGGTAGATCGAGATGCCGATGCGGCCGTACTCGCCCGCGGGCAGCCCATGGGTCAGCTTTCGGAAGGTCTCGCCGCCATCGGTGGATTTCCAGAGCGCGGCGCCCGGCCCGCCGCCGTGGAAGCCATAGGCTGCGCGACGACGCTGATGCGAGGCGGCGTAGACGATCGCCGGATCGCTCGGATCGACCGCGACATCGACCACGCCGGTGTCCTCGTCGATGAAGAGGGTGTTGCGCCAGGTCTTGCCGCCGTCGGTGGTCTTGAAGAGACCGCGTTCCCTGCTGGGCGCGAACAGGTTCCCCAGGGCCGCGACCCAGACGATGTCGGGGTTTCGGGGATGCGTGGCGATACGGCCGATGTGCCGGCTGTCACGAAGGCCCACGTTGGTCCAGGTCTTCCCCGCATCGGCGCTCTTGTAGATGCCGTCGCCCCAGGACGCGCTCTGCCGATTCGCGCGCTCTCCCGTGCCCACCCAGAGGAGGTCGGGGTTCGGCTGGAAGATGGAGATGGCGCCGACGGCGTGAACCGCTTCGTTCTCGAAGACGGGCGCCCAGGTCGTGCCGTTGTCCTTCGTCCGCCAGATACCTCCGGTTGCGGTCGCCGCGTAGAAGAGGATCGGATCCTTCTCGACCACCGCGATATCCACGGTACGGCCGCTCATGTTCGCGGGACCGATGGTCCGAAGTCTCAGGCCCGCGAGTTCGGGGGTCTGCGCGGGGGCGAGTGTGGCGGCAAGGAGGGTCAGCGAAAGGGAGAAGGTCTTGAGCCTTGGCATGGCGCGAGACTGTACAGCGGTTTCAGACCGCGTGCGCCTCCCCTCCCCGCGCGTGTCGCGCCAGCATCCCGCAGGCCGCGTGGATATCGGGTCCGCCCGAGTATCGGCGCACGAAAGGGATGGCGTTTTCCGACAGCGCGTTCAGGAACCGGCCGCGCTCCTCATCGGTCGCACGAGCGAATTGCCCGGTAGGGTCGTTGACGTCGATCACGGACAGCCGGACGCGCTCGCCTTTGAAGAGGCGCCCGAGCTCGCGGGCCTCCTCGGCGCCCGTGTTGACGCCCGAGATCAGAACCCACGCGAGGTTGATGACGTTGCGCTGACGTTTCGAAAGGCGTTTCATCGCGCCGGCCAGATCCTCCACCGGCCACCTGGACGCGACGGGCAGGAGCGACTGGCGCTTCTCCGGGAACGCGGTGGTGAGGGAGAGGATCAGGCGATAGGGTCGCCCCTCGTCGATGTAACGCTCGATCATCGGGAGTAGACCGACCGTGGAGATGGTGATCCGGTCACTGCCGATGCGGCCGCCGCACGGGTGACGGAGCACATCCGCCGCGCTCATGACGGCGTCGTAGTTCTGGAACGGCTCGCCCTGACCCTGGAACACGACGCCGGTGACCGGACGCTCCGGCGACTCGCTGCGCACGCGCAGGACCTGATCCACGATCTCCCAGGGTTCGAGGTTTCGCTCGAAGCCCA
>JANMVV010000080.1:0-35593 GCA_031392925.1 Vicinamibacteria bacterium | reverse complement strand
CGGCGCTGGGCTTACCGTAATTCTCTCGGTGGCCCGTCCATCAGTTCTTCGGACCAGAGGGACATCGAGTTATCGCTGGGCGTCAGGGGGTACGTGATTCATCCGATGCTCGGCCAGTTCGGCCTGGGCGTGACCAGGGCGCTCACCGACACCTCCGGCGCCAGTTCGATCGACAGCCGAAGATGGGGCATGAACGCGGACATATCGCTGCTGCCTCAAGGGACGTATCCGCTTCAGTTCTACGCGCGACGACAGCGCTTCGCCTACTCGGGCTTCACGACTGAAGACGTGCTGGCCCTCAGGCAGACCCCGGAAAACGCCATGTCGCTCGGGGGCAGCCTTGCCGTGCGGCGGGGCAAGCTTCGGGACGTCCGGCTTTGGGTGGATCGCACCACCCTCAGCTACACCGGGCTCGCCGGCACGAGCCTGAACGAGCAGATCGCCCTCGATTGGAACCGAACCACGAAGAGCGTGCAGCAGCGTCTGCGGTTCGAGCGCCGGGTTCAGGATTACGGCCTCGCGGGTTTGCGCTTTCGGGATTTCCAGGGTAACTACGATGTGCGCCGCGATCTTGGCGCGGTATGGAAGTGGGAGGCCAACCTCAACGGCCTCCAGCGCAACCTCAAGTATCTCGATCAGCCGTCCGACTTCAGCTTCTATAGGACCAGTGCGCGCGCTTACCGCCCGCTGCGCGAACACGACACCCTGGAGCTGAGTTACGACGGGGGCGTGAGCGGGGCCACCGGAGCGTTTACCCAGTCTCACGCTCTTGTAGCCCGCTACCATTGGATCGCTCGCAAGCAACTGACCGTGGTGCCGCTGGTGGGGTACGGCTTCCAGACGTCGCGAGGCGCGCGCCTCAACGCACCCCAGGTGGGGATCGGCTCGACCTGGACCCGCCGCGCGGGTGAGTTCGACGTGGCCATCAACAACCAGATGTCGCTGCTGTTCCTCAGCCGCAGCGGCGCGGGAACGGGGGGCAGCGACACGGCGTTGGCCTTCGACATCGGAGGCAATGTGGGGCACGGCGATCAGAATTCACTGCGCGCCGAGATCGACGGGGGCTGGAACCACAACCGCCTGCGCGTGGTCGGCGATACCATCGCGAACCTGCCCGATCTGGGCGCTCAACTCGGCACGATCGGGACCGAGGATGTGCTGAAGGCCCGGCTGACCCTGACCAAGAGGCTCGGCAGCGTCCTGGCCTTCAGCTTCACCGACGCCAGCCGTCGTGAGCAGAACGGACGATTCGCTCCATCCGGCGCCAGCACCCAGACCTTCAGCCAGACCCTGCAGCTTTCAACGGCCAGGGTCTCGGTGGCGGGGATGCTCGGCTCCACCCGCCTTCGCTCGGTGACCGCTCAGGAGTATGAGTTTGCTTCCGTTTCGGCCTCGCTTCGCCCGGCCCGGCTGGTCTCGCTCACCGGCAACTACCGTCGGGATCACCGCAGACTGGATTTTTCGCCCGACATCGACGGCGAGCGCATGGACGGTGCAGTACGATTCTGGCTTGGAGCCTTTACGTTGACTGCCGACGCCTTCTGGAGCCGCGAAAAAACCCCGGCCACTCCGACGCGCGAGAACCGAGGCCTGATCATCTCCCTGTCTCGTGGATTCTTTGGTTTCCTGCCGATCGTCACCGCCGGGCCCCAAGGCGGCGACATTCGGTGAGGCGTGGATATCGAGAGGCTCTCCCGAGCTTCGCGGTGCTGGCGCTGCTCGGTTGCGGGGGCGTCCGGGTCAGGGAGCAGAAAGTCGCTCTCGAACTGGCCTGGCCCCCGGGACAGCCGCGGGTTCGCCTCGAGCGCGTGATTCAGCAGCGGTCGACCAGCGCTCCCCTGGTTTCCTGGCTTTCCGGATCCGGGTCCGCGCCGGTCTTCGCCCGGCCGCATGGCATCGCCTGGGACGGGTCCGACCTGATTGTGGCCGATCCGGGCGCCCGCACGGTCCTTCGCATTACCTCTGCGGGCAAGGTCGTCTCTTCCCCCGAGGGTGCGGCCGGGGCCGCGGTAGGCGTCGCGGTCTGTCCCGCCGGCATTGTCGCGAGCGATTCGGAAGGCGGTCGCGTGGCCATCCTGGGGCCCGACCTGCGAAGGCTGCGCTGGCTGACCGAAGGCCTGAGCCGGCCCACGGGCCTGGCCTGCTCAGGCGATACGGTCTTCGTGGCGGAGACCGGGGCGCATCGAGTGCTGGCCCTGGGCACCGATGGAACAAGACGCATCATCGGCGAACGGGGCGAGGGTCCGGGCCGCTTCAATTTTCCGACCGTGCTCGCGCTGGCCTCGGGATTCCTCCTGGTCGGGGACACGCTGAACTTTCGCGTCCAACGCCTCGACCCCGCGAGCGGGTCATTCGTTGACTCCTTCGGTCAGTTGGGCGACGCGGCCGGAGAGATGCCCCGGCTGAAGGGCGTCGCCGCCGATTCTGCGGGGAACGTGTGGGTTTCGGACGCCTATCTCGATCAGGTGTCGCTATATGATCGAAACGGGTCGTTGCTGTTGACCCTGGGCGGTCCAGGGCCCGAGCCGGGTCGCTTTTCGTTTCCGGCCGGCATTGCGGCGAATCCCGATGGCCGGATGGCGGTTGTCGACGTGCTCAACCGGAGGGTTCAGGTGTTCCGACTCATCGACCAAGATCGAAAGCCGTGAACCGGCGCTATCTTCTTCCGCTCGCGTTCACGTTGCTCGCCGGTCCCGCGCCGGCCCAGCAGGGAGGGGTCTCCGCGACCCTGCACAATCTCTCGGTGAGCGGGCCGGGCGAAGTGAAGGCCGCCGCCGAGACCCAGGTCTGCAAGTTCTGCCATGTTCCGCACAGCGCGGTGGTGTCCGAACCGCTGTGGGGGCATGCGATGTCGAAGGTCCCGCGCTACGACGTCCCGGCGGTTCGCCGGGCCGCGGGCGCGGTCGAGCCCATGCCGCAGCCGGATGGAGCTTCCCGCCTGTGCCTGTCGTGCCACGATGGAACCATCGCCCTCGGCGATCTCGGTCGCGCGGGACGTCAGGTCACGATGGTGGGCGCTCAGCGTCTGGATCGGAATCGCCGATCGTTCATCGGCACCGACCTGAGCGGCAGCCATCCGGTCTCCTTCACCCTGCCGGAAGCGAACATCAGCAGACGGGACGCGGCGGTCGACATGGGCGTCCGAACCCGGAGCCTCGTGATGGCGGACGGGAAGGTCAAGCTCGATGCCGCGGGAAAGATGCAGTGCACCACGTGCCACGACGCCCACTCCGACCGTTACTATGAAGCGGGGCGGGTTCCCCGTTTCTGGATCAAGCCAACGGTCAACGAGGTCTGTCTGGCATGCCACGAGCTGTACTAGGGCTGGCTCTCGTCCTGGCGCTGGCTGCGGCTCCGGCGGCCGCCCAGCTGGGGACCAGAACTTCGCTCGATCCCCACCTCGATACTTCCATCGTTCCGGCCGGTTGCCCCGCCTGCCACCGGGGGCACGGCGCCCCCCGTTCGCCGATGCTGCCCGAAGCGCAGCAGACGGTGTGCCTCGGCTGCCATGGGTCGAGGGCGCAGTTCGACGGCGCGGTGCGCGCGGGCCTGGTGTCGAGCGAGGCGAAGCTGCGGCCGCTCTCGCAGGCCCTGATGCTGCCGTCACGACACTCGATGGAGCCGAGAGCCTACTCGGAGCACGATGGCCGAGGCGTCACCTGCACGTCCTGCCACTCGCCCCATCGCGGCATGCGGGATCCCGGATTGGGCGCGCCGCCCCCCGGGCGCCGCCGGATGTCTCCCAAGGATCCCCAGAGATTCGAGTACGAGCTTTGCGAGAGCTGCCACGGCAGCCAGGGCGCCCTGACCCGGAGCCTGTCCGACCTCAGCCGGATGCTGGATCCGGGCAACCGGTCCTATCATCCCGTGCATGCCCCTGCGCGTGGCAGCTCCCCATCGGTGATCCCCTCCCTGCGCGGGCGGGAGATCAACTGCTCCGACTGCCATGGCAACAGCGATCCTCAGGGAGCACGCGGCCCTCATGGCTCTGCCGAACCGTTTCTGCTGAAGGCGCGTTACGCCACCGTGGACGGGGCGTCCGATTCGGAAGCCGCTCTTTGCTACGGCTGCCACGACCGCGAGGCCTTGATGCGGGCGTCCTCTCCCTTTCCCGGACACCGGTCCCACGTGGAGAAACTGAAGGCCTCATGCGCCACCTGTCACAGCGCGCACGGGTCGGTGATGAACCGGGCGCTGATCCGTTTCGGGGAGGAGACCCTGATCGCGGGGGTCGCCCCGTCGGCGCGGACGGGGCGGCTCGCCTTTGTGTCGGGCGGCCCGGGAGCGGGAACGTGCTACCTCACATGCCACGGCCGCGACCACGCTCCCGAGGGCTACGGATTGGTCCTGCCGCTGGCAAGGGACTGAGACCTCGGTCATCGCTCCGCGCAGGCCGGAAACCAGGCGAAGCGTTTGCGCCGCAGGTCGTCGCCTCGCCGAGAATTTGCGCGGGAGCTCAAAGGCGCG
The DNA here is from genome assembly GCA_031392925.1 of Vicinamibacteria bacterium. Taxonomy (GTDB): domain Bacteria; phylum Acidobacteriota; class Vicinamibacteria; order Fen-336; family JAGNNV01; genus JAGNNV01. The sequence goes on along the minus strand of JANMVV010000080.1, from coordinate 31,126 downwards.
GCTGGCGAGCGCTCACCTTCTTGCGGAGTCCGAGCGGCATTTATGCGGGATGGACGAGATGGCACGAGGGTCGAACCCCGCGAGGGCTGATGGCATGGGACCTGCACGGGAGAGGGGATGCATTCGAGAATCCTCCTTCCGTCTGTCCTCACCCTGCTGGCGCTGATCGCCTCGCAGTCCGCAGATGGCGCAAGCATCCGCGGTTCGCGGCACGATCTCTCCACCGCCGGGGGGGGCGACTCGGACCAGATCTGTGCGTTCTGCCATACCCCGCACTCCTCGAACCGGGTCTTGGATGCGCCGCTGTGGAACCGGTTCATTGACCGCACCAAGGTGTTCACGCCTTACCAGAGCGCCACCCTGAACTCCATCCCGGGGAACCCGAACGACAGTCTGGCTTCAATCCTCTGCCTGGGCTGCCATGACGGGACTCTCGGCACCGCGGTGGTGAACACGTATGTCGGGAGCGACAAGCACGACCTGGTCAACGCTCCCGGCCCCGGAGGCATCCCCGACACCACTTCCTGGCCCAACTGCGAGCGGTGTCACCCCGACTTCTATGGGGGGCAGCGCCCGAAGTGGCAGGGGACCGATCTGAGCAACGACCATCCGATCGCGATCAGCTATCCGACCACCGCGCTGGACCCGGGCTTTCTAACGCCGCCGGACCCGGTGAACGGCTGGTCGTACCTGCCCCTCTTCTCAGGGAAGGTCGAGTGCGCCACCTGCCACGACGTGCACGACCCGGCGCAGACGCCGTTTCTGCGCTTGTCCAATGTCGGCAGCCAGCTCTGTTTGACCTGCCACATCAAGTAGCGGCTGCTACTTCATTTCGGGTGGCACTTCAGGCAGGCCTCGGTCCCGTCGGCAATGTTCCACCGCAGCAATTGGCGGGAGCGGCCCTTGTGGGGGTCGTGACAGGCCAGACAACTCAACTCTTCCTTCCAGGTGCTCGAGACGCGGGAGGCGTGGCCCAGTTTCGCGGCCCCGGAGACGCGATGGTCCGGGGTGGGGTGGCCGCGCACGCCATCGGGTGAGAGGAGCACCGTCCGGATTGTTCTGGCCCTGGCCGCGGGCACTTCGAACCGGTCCGCCAGGATGACCGTGGCGGCGCCCTCCTTCGCCCGGAGCTTCTCGGGAGCGTGGCAGCCGAGACAGAGGGCGTTGCCGACGGTGCGCAGCATCTTGGGATTGTCGCCGCCGTGGGGCTCGTGGCAGGAGCGGCAGCCCAGCAGGTCGACGGCGCCGTGAATCACCTCGCCCGGGGCCGCGCCCTGCGCCTCGTGACACGCGATGCACTCCCCTCCGCGGGGCAGCTTGACCAGCTTCTCCTGCGCGGAGGCGTGGGGGTTGTGGCAGTCCTTGCACTCGGCTCCCTCCATCGCCGCGTGGGGGACCTTGGCGGCGGCCGCTCGCTTGCCGACTTCCTCGTGACAGGCCAGGCACAGCGCCTTTTCGCCCTTCTCCACCAGCTGACTCGAGCTTCCCTCATGGCAGCCGTCACAGCCCTCGAGGACGGGAGCGTGAACGTAGCGGGCCAGCAACTTCGGGTTGCCGGCGCCATGCGGAGAGTGGCACGACGTGCAGTCGAGGCTCGCCATGTCCGCTCCCAGGTGCGCCTTCTTGAGGGCGTCGTCGGCAGGGTCATGGCAACTCTGGCAAAGGGCCTTCGGCTCCTCCTTCAGGAGGCGCGCGCGCGTCGAGCGATGCGGGTCGTGACACGAGGTGCAGTCCTCGGCCGCGGGCGCGTGGCCGCCCTTGGCGGACGCGGCGCGCACCACATCCCCGTGGCACTTCTCGCAGATCGCGGTCCCGGTCTTCACGAGGAGTTTGGCGTTCCCGCTCATATGGGAGGCGTGGCACGAGAGGCAGCCCGGCGATTCGCGGGAGGCCCGAACCGCGGCATGGACGCTGCCGCCATCCTTGGCCGCGGCGGCTATGCCACCGTGGCAGGCCGAGCAGAGAGCCTCGCCCCTTGCGCGGAAACGCACCCTCCCTCCGGCCGGAGGGCGATGGCAGGCGTCGCAGCTCTTCTCCTTGAACGGGACGTGCTGGACGGCGCCCGCCAGCATATGGGGGATATCGGAGCCGTGAGGCGTGTGACACGTGCTGCAGTTGGCGCCCGGAGTCAGCTGGTTCGAGTGCCCGGCCTGCAGGGTGGCAAGCTCATGGCATGTCGTGCACAACTCTTTGACCGGCGCGATGAGGAGCCGCGGCGCCGCCGACGCGTGGGGATCGTGGCACGACGTGCACGATTCGGTCACCGGCGCGTGCTTGGCCTTCAACTTGCCCTCGACCGCCGCCGCGAGCGCGTCGTGGCAGGTGAGGCAGAGCGCCGTTCCCTCCGCGAGAAGTGTGATGCGCGTGCCCTCGGGGGAGACGTTCACTTCATGACACGAGGTGCAGTCCTCCTTGGCCGGAGCGTGGACGTTGGCCTTCCCGTCGACCAGCGACTTGTGGCAGGTGCGGCACTGGGTGGTGGCCACGTCGACCAGCCGGGGATGGGCCTTGGCCGCTGGCGGAGTCTGGGTGGCCGCCCAACCCGAAAGGGCCACGGCAAAAACCGCCGAGAAGAGGACGGCCGCGCGTGGGGCGAAACTCAGGCTGGCGGGCATACTCTCCAATCGCTGTGAGACGCGCAGAGCCTATCAGATTGCCACGCCTGACGAGCCCCCCGTACCAAGGAACCAAGGAGTCAGTACGCGACAGAAAACGAGCCAACTCTTCTCCGCGAACGGAGCCTTCCGGGTCGCGGTGCTACTCGAGCACCACAGGCGCCCTCCTCAGAAGTTTCCGCTGCCGTGGGAGTGACATCTGAAGCAGTCGGTCCGGCCTGTCATACCAAACCCGTTGTGGCAGGTGTTGCAGAAGTTGTAGCCGTTGACGGCCGTGCCGCCGAGGAGGTCGGTGACGGCGAGGTTGGACCCGATGATTGTCGTGCCGTCCTTGCCGTAGACGGTCGTTCGAAGCTGGAAGAGGTTCGAACTGCCATGGCCTCGGTCGTGGCAGGCCGTGCAGGGCACGACGTCGCCCACGACCCATCCGGTCCCGCTGCGCAGTTGCGGGTTCCCCGTCTTACTGCCGTGGACGTCCGCCGTTTTCACAAGGGGAACGTGCCAAAAACTCCGCACGTTTTTGAGCGCGACGGTGGGCGGGGTGATGGTCGGCGGCAGCGAGCCGTCGTGGCAGTCGAGGCACCACTCCGAGCGCAGGTCCGATGTCGGCCAGGTCTGACCAGGGGCGGGCACTCGCCCGTCGCCGGGGTCGGGGTCGGCCACCGCCTTGGCCGACGTGGTGGCGCGGTGGACGTTGTGGCAGTCCTTGCACCCAATGACGGCGCCACTCACGGTCTGGTCGGCAGGCTTGACGTCGTGATGCGTGTTCAGTTTCAGGCTCAGGCTCGTGCTCGTGGCCCAGATCGTCCCGTCGAAGTCGGCCTTCTGGTTGGAGGCGGGGATGCCGTCGTGGCAGGTGAAGCAGAGGTTGGGTTGGCTCTCGACGAGCAGCTTGACGTAGTCCACGGCGGTGTTGGCGGTGTCCGGCCAGCCGTGGGATTGGTGGCAGTTCCCGCACGAGCCCTGGTTCACGATGCCCGTGATCGCGGGGAACGTGGTGCCGTACTGCCCGCCCGGCCAGAGCGTGTTCGCGTTCGTGTTCAGGAGGTGCGAGGCGGGCGAGGCGGTGTCCGCCAGAGTGTGGCAATCGGTGCAGATGCTGTTGACATTGCTCGCGCGCAGGAGCTTTCCGTCCGCGGTCGGAGCGTAGTGAACGGTGTGGCAGGAGGAGCAGCGAACGTTGCTCGTGGTCTTGTCCAGAGGCATGAGGGTGGGGTTGCGATAGGCGCCGGCTGGTATGGCGACGCCCACGGGGTGGGACCCGGCGCTCGAGGCCGTGACGTTTCTCGCGGCATGGCAGTTCGTGCACATCAGGTTCGTATCGTTGGCGATGCGCTGGAAGTGTCGCCCTGCTCCGGTGCCCGCGCCGCTGTACGCAGGGGCAACCCCAAAGGGCTCTCTCGCCTGGCTGTGAACATCGTGACAGGTGGAGCACATGATCTTCCCGTTCGAGACGCGCGCGGTCATGGGCGCGCTCGTGGGCTGGTTGATGTCCGGCCGCACGTACACGTACCACTTGTCGTTGAACACGAAGGACGTTCCCGACCCGTTCGTGAAGGTGACGGCGATGCCCTGGTCCAGAGCCACGCTCGCGGCGGTGACGATGTTGACGCCGGAACCGCCCGGGGGGGAGGTGGCGGTCCAGCCAAAGCGGGCAACTCCCACGATCCCGGGCGTTGTGATGGTGATGGTGTAGGCCTTGGCGTAGACGCCGGTGTACGCGCCGGCGGATTCCACCGTGCCCGTCGACGTATTGGGGGCGACCGCAGCCACCCGGCCCGAAGCCCCGGAGTCCCATCGGTGAGATGTTCCCGCCGCGCTGACGCCTGCAGGAAGTCCCGGCGCGGGCATGCCCTGGTCCCCAATGCTGAACGAGTGAGCGGACGCGGTTCCGCCGATGGTGTGGCAGCTCATGCAAAGGTTGGCGTTGCCTTTGACTCTGGTGATAGTCCCGCTGGGCGCCTTGTGCAACTGGTGGCAACTCGTGCATTTGATAGACGACACGGCGTTGTGGGGAGGGTCGGTGGCGAATGCCGCGGGGACGAAACCCACGAGCGCCAGGGCCGAGATCGCGATCCTGAGGGCTTTCATTGGTGGTGCTCCCTGCGGGCTGCTTCAGGCTGCCCTTTGCCGACCTTCTCCACCATTTCCTCCCTGAGCATCTCCTCCTTCTGCGTGTCCTTGAACTCTTTCCGCAGGTCCAGCACGCCGGTGGCCTCGAGGGGAGTTCCGTCGAAGAACTCGCCCGTTATTCCTACAAACCCATCTCCCGTCGCCCAGGCGTCGTCCGGGAAGGTTGCGACCAAGGCCGTCCGTTCGAAATAGGCCGTGATCTCAGGCACTCCGTTGGAATCGCGATCGCCCACCCCGGACCGGGCCGCGCGCACGCCATTGGCCACGATGCTGTCCAGCCGAACCTGATCTATCCCGCCCGAAGCGATCTCGATTGACAAGGTCCTCCAGCGATCGAATGATCGCGGCTCCCGGCGGAAAAAGGGTGCGTCCTTGGAGGAATCAGGAGCGCCCCGCACGGAGCGCGGCGCCTCCAGGGTCTTTCGCTGATCAATGCGGACGTTGCGCTCCGGCGGCAAGAACTCTGCGTTTGCATGGACCGCGCGGGGGTTGTTGTACGCGTCGAGCCCGTAGGACGCCACCCGGCCGTTGCCCATCGAAGCGACGAGAAGCCGGTTGTTGGCGTCGACCGCGATCCCTCCCACACCGACCAGCTCCCCAGGACCCTCCCCGAAGCTGCCAACGGTTCCGAGTTGGGCGCCGCCGGGTTCGAAGACCCAGACTGAACCCTGAAAGGCATCAGCCACATATACGCGACCGTCCCCGTCGCTCGTTACGCCCTGGATCCGCCCGAAACGCTGCCTCGATGACCCGCCGAAGCAGCGCAGGAACGTCCCGCTGCGGTCGAAGACCTGTACCCGGTCGTTGTTCTGATCCGCGACGAAGACCTCGCCCGCGCGGCTGACGTGGATCCCGGCAGGGAAGTCGAACTGTCCAGGGCTGGCGCCCTTGCCTCCGAACTGGAAGAGGAGGCTTCCGATGGTGGAGTAGACCTTGACCGCGTTCGCCGCGCTGTCGGCGACGTACACGCGCTGGAACGACGGCTCGGGATCGATCGCTATGTGGTTGGGCATCGCGAATTCGCCCTCGCCCTGACCGAACCTGTAGCGAAGGTCCCACCATGGTCCGAAAACAGAGATGCTCCCGGTCGCGGCTTCGCCGACATAGATGAGGCCGAACGTATCGACGGCAATGGCGAGGGGCTTTGCGAGCCCCTGCTTCACGGAAACGAGTCGGCCCCATGAGTCCCTGACGACAACTCGCCCGGCGGTTGTATCCGCCACGTAGACCTTGCCTTCGGTGTCGATTGCCAGCCGGGCGGGCGTCTGCAGGCGTGTCTGGTCGGCCCCGAGAGGTACGGCCGCCGGCGCCGGCATGGTGGGGGTCGCTCCCCAGGTGCACGACTGCGACCATGCGGGGGTGGCGCCGCCGATCAGGAACATCCCCACCGCCAGCGGTAGGACGAGCCGGGCAAGGGGATTTCGCATCGGTCACTCCGAATCTAAGGGACAAACTGGCTATGGAGGAGGATCCCCCAGCAACGGAGTAGCAGGAACCGTGCCCTCGCCCTGCAATGTCTCCTGCGTTACGGGCGACCAGGATTTTCGCAACGAATCACAGTGCGGAGTGTGACCCGGGTCGCACCCGCGCTCCAATTGCGCCGCAAATCGTGCAGGGTGGCCCCCTGTCTTCTCGGGACTTCGCGCAGGACCTGCGCGAGCCCCGGCTAAGCTCCAAAGGGATGCTTGTGCCCATTTCCGCCCCGAGTTGCCCAGGGCATAGCGAGCGCCCGTTCGCAGTTGCTTCGGTGGCAAGGGATTTCGCCATCGCCAAATCGCTCTCACGAGAGACCCCAGAATGCAGAGAAGCCCGTCAAATCGCTCGGCCCACGCGCGCCGCGGTGGTGTGATACCTCCCCGCGCGGGGGATCGAGACTCAGCGCTCGACGAGGGTGATGCTCAGGGTGAGCGGCTTGCCGTCGCGCATCACCGACACGCTGACCGTCTGCCCGGCCTTCGCGGTCTTGAGAAAGTCCGAGAAGGTCTGGAGGCTCGCCATCTCCGTGGCATCGAGCTTCATCATCACGTCCCCTTCCTTGAGGCCGCCCTTCTCCGCCGGGGAGCCCGGCACGACGCCGCCCGCGCGGACGCCGGGGCCGGTGAAGGCGAAGTCGGGGACGCTGCCGAAGCTCACGCGCCGGCCCTGGGCCTGGTCGCCGCTCGGCGCTGCGGGGGCGGCGACCGGAGGCGCCGCCTTTGGAATGGTGTTGGTGAGGGGGGTCTCACGCTCGGCGAGATACGCGATGCCTTCGCGAGCGAACGATGCCACCTTGACCAGGCCCGCCGCGTCGATCTTGTCCGGGGTATCGGAGGCCCGGTGATAGTCGGCGTTCACGGCGGTGAAGAGCTGGATGGCGGGCACGTTCTTTCGGATGAAGCTCATCTGGTCGGAGGACTGCATCGATTCGGGAATGAGCCGGTTCTCGACCCCGGTCACGAAGCCGGCGCCGCGGAAGATGTGCTGCCATTCGGCGGCGGTGCCCGTCCCGAGAACCGAAATCTTGTCGTTGCCGAGCTTGCCCACGGTGTCGAGGTTGATGACGCCGATGATCTGGTCGAGGGGCATCTTCGGATGCTCGACGTACCAGGCCGACCCCTTCAGCCCGGCCTCCTCCGCGGAGAAGGCGATGAAGATCAGGGTTCGAGACGGCTGGCCCGAGGCCTTGAGGGCTTTCGCGAGTTCGAGCATCACCGAAACGCCGCTCGCGTTGTCGTCGGCGCCCGGGTGAGGCTTGCCCTCGTCGGCCTTGTGGCCATCCGGCCAGCCGAGACCGAGGTGATCGTAATGAGCGGAGAGAACGGCCGACTGGCTCTTCCACTCGGCCTTCGAGCCTCGCATGATGCCGATGACGTTCATGGTCTCGACCGGCGTGCCTTGCGGGCCCTTGTCGACCGTGAACTTCTGGAAGTAGCCGCCCTGGTCGCCGCCGGGCTCGAGGCCCATGCGCTGGAAACGCTCGGCGATGTAGCGGGCGGCCGAGCCGATCCCTTGGCTGCCGAGGCCGCGTCCCTCGAGCCTGGGCGAGGCGAGGAACTCGACGTGCTCCATGAGCGCCTTCTGTGAGAACACGGGCGGAAGCTCGGCCAGCGCGGGCCGGGCCTTGAGCGCCATGGCCGGAATTGCGGCGGTCCGGGCGGCGGCGGGGCGGAGGTCGACGTGGAGGGGCGAATCGGAGGGCGACCACTGGCCCTTCAGGACATTCACCGGTTCCTCGCCGTCGAAGCCAAGGTACGAGTACTTGCCGTAGTGGGGAAGCTTGCGGCCTAGGCCGGGCATCGCAGAGAGAGGATCGCCGAAGATCCAGCCGATCGCCTTCTCCATGTTGTCGGGATGGCGTTCGGTGAGGATGACCGAGTGGCCGTTGAGCGGCATGGACTCGCCCTCGATCTTGATCTCTGTGGCCCCGTCCTTGAGAACCTTCCCGAAGATCGCGGGCGCGAACTTGTTGTCGCGTCCCAGCAGCCAGACTGCGCGATCCTTCGGCAGGGAGGTGACCTCGCGGTCGAGCTTGACGTCGACGATGTGGGAGTCCGTGCGCCAGCCCTCGACCAGGTCGCGATACGCCTTCAGACGGTCGGCCGGAGCCTTGGCGGGCAGGACGGCCAGGATGTGCGGCTCGCCGAAGATCTGTCCGATGGAAGGCGGCGTCTCGCGCGGGTCGAGCTTACGGAAGATGTCGAACTCCGGATCGAGATCGAGCGCCAGGGGCTCCTTGTCCGCGGGGAAGGCGAAGGTGAAGGGCGCGCTTGCGCCATCGAGCCGGACCATCTCGGCCTGCGTTCCTTTGGCGGTGCGGATCACGATCGGAACCTGGAGCAGGAAGGGCGCGCCGCCCTGGGTCTGCTGGAGCGTGCCCGCAAGCTCATATCCGGTCGCGGTCTTGCGGACCGCGGGAGCCGAGGCGGCGAGGATGGGAGCGCCCGGACGCGTGATCCAGTCGTCGAAGAAGCGCTTCCGGTCCTTACCCGACACCGCCTCAGCGACCTTCTGGACATCGCGGAACGACGCGCGCTTCTCGCGATACTCGCGGTAGAAGCGCTGGAGGAGCTTGCGGAAGTTGTCGTCGCCGATCTCGCGGCGCAGCATGTGGAAGCCCATCATGGTCCGCCCGTAGCCCACCGCCTCGGTGGCGGCGCTGTGGCGCGAGCGGAATTCGGTGAGAGGGAAGTCCCGGCCTTCCTTCACGAAGTCGCGGTACTTCTGCAGGGTCGATTGGCGGTACTCCGCGCCCTTGCCGCGCTGCTCCTGGATGAGGTGATCGGCGAGGTACGAGGTCAGTCCCTCGCACCAGTTACCGGTCTCGTAGTCCACGAAGACCGAGTTGCCCCACCAGTTGTGAAGGATCTCGTGGGGATAGGAGGAGGTGAGGATGAAGGAGAAGCGGATGATCTGCGGCCCGAGGAGCGTGAAACTCGGCATGCCGTAGCCCGTTTCCCAGAAATTCTCGACCAGGGCGAACTTGCCGTAGGGATAGGGGCCGAGCAGGCCGCGGTACATCTCGATGTACTGGGCGGTGGCCTCGAGGTACTTTGCGGCGAGGGCGTCATCCTTTTCGTGGATGTAGGCGAGCGTTTCCACCGCGCCCGCGGAGTCGCGATAGACGCGCAGCGGGCCGCCGACGAGGTAGATCTCATCCATGGGCCCGTGCGAGTCCCATTTCGCGCGGCCAGAGGCGTCGCGTGATGTGCCGTTGCCCTGGCTGATGACGTGCCAGCCCTCGGGCTGCGCGACCTCGACGTTGAAGTCGATCAGCTCGCGGCTCAAGTAGGGGTACCAGAAGCCGCTGCCCGCGAGGTACACGCCCTGGTCGTTCAGCAGGCCCGAGGTCTCGCGGAATCCGCGCGTGTACTCCTCCTTCTGGTCGGCGAGGCCGAAATCGACGACGCCCTCGTAGGACACCTTGACCGAGGCCGTGCCCCCCGCGGTGCGGTACCGCTTGAGCTTGAGACCTGAGGAGCCGGCCTCGCCCGCGTTGATGCCAAAGAACTTCTCGGTCTCGCCGAGCGGGATCTCGCTTACCGGGGGCTCCGACTTCGTGACGCGCAGATTCCCGTTCAGCAGGAACTCCGCGGGCGTGCCCGAAGGCAGGGCGACCTCGTCGCTCACCGTGAGCCGGTGCGTCTTCGGATCCAGCGTTACCTGCATGGTGTGACGGACCCGTTTGGGGGCCGCCGCAGGCGCCGGCGCGGCCGGGGCCTGCGCCGAACTCACATGGGGCACGGCGACGAGCGCCGCAATCAAAAGAGAAGTGGCGCGCATGTCGGTTGGCCTTCCTGGAAGAGGAGGTAGGGCGTGTGGTGTCTGGTGTCTCTTAAAGCTTGCGTCGGAAGAACGCCTTCAGGGTGACTTCTTCGGCGCCACGCTTGACCCTGAACTCGGCCGAATCCCCCCAGCGCTTCAGGGACATGAGACGGTTCAGGATCTCGCTGTCGGTCAGGGCGACACCGTCCAGGGAGACGAGGATGTCGCCGACCTTAAAGCCCGCGGCCGCCGCGACGGAGTCGGGCTGGACGGCGATCACAGGATAGGCGTCGTCCTTCTTCTGGCCGATGGAAAAGCCATGGACGGGGAACAACGGAGTCTTCTCATTGGCGACACCCCACACGAAGTTCGCATACGAGGCGCGCACGACCGGCTTCTCGCCCTTGTCGTTCTCGACGGGAATGGGGATGACCGACGCGATCCTTCCGTCAAACCAGAGCTTCGCCTGGCGCTCGGCGCCCAGGCCGTAGGACACGTGTCCAGAGCCGATGAGGACGACCATGATGGCGCCCTTGTCGCCGAATTTCTGAAGGGCCTGGACGGCGTTGTATCCCATGGTGGCGTCCCAGGTGGCCTGGGCGTTGTACATGGCGTCGAACTGTTCGTCGGTCATGCCTGTGGTGTGGAGCGAGTCCTCGGGGGCGAAGTAGGCCTTGAAGAGGCGCTTGTGCTCGGCGCTGTCGGTGTCGATCTTGCTCGGGATTCGGGCTGCCTCCTCGGGGGTGAGATTCGCGAAGCCCTTCTTGCGGACGGCGGCGACGACCTCGCGGGGCGTGTTGACCCCGAACATCTTGATCCTGTGATCGCGCGAGAACATGAAGATGTCGCGGTAGTAGAGCCAGTGGTAGCCCCAGTTCTTGTACCAGCGCGAGTCCTTCAGGAAGACGTCCTCGGAGAGTTCGCCCGCCGACCACTTGTCGAGCCAAGCCTGCTCCGTGTATGGATACATCTCGAGGCCGACGAAGACCTTCCGGCCGAGCGCGGTGAGTTCCTCGATCAGCCGGCGCTGGGCGTTGTGGTACTCGATCGAGGTGTGGCTCTCACCCACGAAAACCACGCGCACGGCGGCGAGTCGTGCCGCCAGTTCCTTCGGAGTGATGACTTCGCCGGTGGCGTCGTCGTTGATGCCGTCGAGGACGACGTCCACCATCCTGTCTTTCCGGGCGGGGTCGCCGATGGGGAGGTTGGACGGTTCCTGGGAGAAGGCGGCGATCGGGCAGGCTACCGCCGCAGCCAGAATCAGACGTTTCATCGAAGCGACCTCGAAAGTTTCAGTGAGTCCAGTCCGTGTCGATGGTGATGCCCGCGAGGTAGGTGCGCGGCGCATTCCAGATCGGGAGCACATCGGTGGTGACCGGAGCGCCCGCGGCGTTGACATTATAGAGGTTATGCACGTCGAACATGTTGTTCACCTGGGCGTCGCCTTGTTGCTGGCCTGCGCGCTCCCGAGGTTGTCGGCGGGGGCGTGGCTCGTGCCCCGACCAGGCTCGAGTCCTCATGGGGTCATCCCCTGAAAGGGCTGCGGATTGTTATGACAACAGTACAATTACCCTGACCGCACGGAGGTGCGCGCTCAAAGACGAAACATTGAACCCCGGGATGGAGTTGGAATCGTGATTCAACACGTGCTGATGCAGACGGTGTGCCTAAGGGGATTTGATGCGGGAGTGTCGGCTCTTCGCCATGATCTCGGCTTCGAACTCCGCGGCCGCGGCGTGGTGGACCCGGGCCTCGCGCGGGTCTGGGGCGTGAACGCCTCCGCCCATCCCAGGTTCGCGGTCTTGTCCGCGCCCGGCGTATCCCGAGGATTCATTCGTTTGGTCGAGGGGCCGGCGGACGACGAGACCGGGACCTTTCACAAGCAGGGCATGTTCAACGCGGAATTGCTTACGCGCGATGTCGAGGCTCTCTTCGCCCGCTTGAAGGGATCGAGCAATTTTCCGATCGTGAGCGAGCTCAATACCTACGATCTTTCCGGCGCAGGCGGGGGGGCGGTGTCACGGAGCTTCGCCACGCGCGGCCCGGGCGGCGCCGGCTTCTTCTTCACCCAGTACCTGAAAGTGCCCCCGCCCCGGACGCTGCCGGTGTGCGAGACCCTGGTCGGCCCGATGTTCAACGCCGCGGTGTCGATCGATCTGCGGCCTCTAGTGGAGATCTTCTACGAGAAGACGCTGGGCATGCGCCTCCGTCTGGCCGGACGCCTCACCCAGCCGTCGGTCAACCGGATCATCGGCCTCCCGGACGACTGGGGCTTCATGATGCTCGTGTACAAGGGCGAAGGCGATGGCCTGATCGAGGTCGACATTCACGAGCACCACCTGCCGGCGGGTCCGCCGATTGCCGACGATCGGTTGCGCCCGGGAAACTCCATGCTGACCGTGGAGACCAGCGACCTCGAGGATGTGCTCGGCCGCGCGGCCGAGGCGGGCTTCACCGGAACCGCGGCAGAGTTGATGGCCGCTGCACCCTATGACGGCCGCCGCGCCGCGGTGCTGCGCGGTCCGGCCGGGGAGCGCATCGAGGTGGTCGAGTCTCGCCCCGCTACTTCTTCTTCGCCGGGCCCACCCCGAGCGAACTGATGTCCATGAGGTACTCGTAGAGCTTTCGCTCGCCGGGCTTGGCATCGCGGCCAGAGGAGAAGGCCAGCCACTTGCCATCGGGGGAGATGGAGGGGAATCCATCGAACCCGGGACTGTAGGTGAGCCGGGTCTGCTTGCCCGTCTCGATGTCCATCATGAAGATCTCCCAGTTCGGCCGGGGCGTGTCGGTGAGAATCTTAACGAAAGCGAAGTGCTTGCCGTCGGGCGCCGGGAAAGGAGCCCAGTTGGTGCCGGCTTCACTCGTGATCTGCTTGCGATCGGAGCCATCCCGCTTCACCGTGAAGATCTGCATGGGCATCATGCGCTGGGCCTGATCCTCGCGCTTCCAGGCGCGGGTGAGTATGGTGTTGCTGTCGGGCATGAACTGCGCGCCGCCTTCCTGCCACTCGTCGGTGAAGGTGATCTGCTTCGGCTCGGTGCCGTCCGACTTCATGACCCACAGGTCCATCTTGCCTTCGAGGTCGCGGCCGAACAGGATCCACTTGCCGTCGGGTGAGACCGAGGCCTCGGCGTCGTACACCTTGTTGTCGGTGAGGCGCTTGATGTTCCTGCCGTCGAGATCCGACATGTACAGTTCCGAGCCCTTCGGGTAGTCCTTGGGGTCGGACCAGGCGCCTTTGGGCAGGTCGAGGTTGTCGCGGGTCGAAGTCCAGAGCAGGTGCTTGCCGTCGGGGAAGTAGAACGAGCAGGCGTCTTCACCCTGGTTGTTGATCTTCACGATCTTCGTGCCGTCGACCGTGGTGGTGTACACGTGATGAGTCGTATCGCCCTCGCGCTTGGCGTTGCCGATGAGACTCTTGCTGTCCGGCGAAAAGTAGAACTCGGCGCCCTCGCCGAGGTTCGGAATGATACGAACCGGCAGTTCCGGCGAGGCTGCGGCGGGGGCGGCCGCCGGGGCCTGAGCGCGCGCCGCGAACGGGAGGGCGAGGGCCAGGGCCACGGCCACGGAGGCGCTCGAGAGGGTGACTCTTCGATGAGGGTTCATGAGGGCGTCCAGATTCCTTTCAGGAGTAGAGCTCGACTTCCGGGAGGCGGGGAGGCTCTAGACGCGCCGATAGACGGCGCGCATCATCTCAAACTCTCCGCCGTCGGGGCCGGGGAAGAGCACGCGGAAGACCTGCTCGCTCTCGGAAACCGCTTCGGAGGTCTCCTTCCAGTTCATGGCCTTTCCGTTCGGCATGGTTGCGCTCCACACATACGTCATGGTTCGGGACTTCGGGTCCCACTGGCCCTCGCCCACGTAGATGTTCGTGCGCGTGTCGTCCACCCAGGTTCCGACGTAGCGCTTGGTCGCGGCGTTGTAGCCGTAGATGCCATGGCCTTCGAAGCCGGTGGTGTGGTTCTTGAAGTCGGTAACCAGCCAGCGGCCTCCGCTGATCAGGCGGCCGACCAGGCGACCCGTCGATTCCTGTGGGGCCGCTCCCGGCGAGGGGGTGATGGTGAGGGCGGCGTCCCACTCGCCCACATCCTTCTTAAGCAGTTCGAGTTCGGGTCCGATCGCGGGGTCTGCCATGCGTTCCGATCTACATGCTGCGGAGACGGAGCCCTACGGTGATGGTGCGGCCGCGCGCGGGCGCGAATTGGAACTGCTCGCGATAAAACTTGTTGGTGAGGTTCTCGACGTTCACGGTGAGACCCACCGACTTCTTGTCCTTCCGCCAGTCGTAACCCGCGCCGATGCGCTGGATGGTGAAGCCGGCGAGGCCGGCCAGATCCTGATAGATAAGGAAGGGCGAGGCCTTAAGGGTGGTGGCCACCCGGTCGACCTGCTTCTCATAACGGAGCGAGTACTCGCCCCAGAAGCGCTCCTTCTTGTCGGTGAGGCGCGCACCGGCCAGGATCTTCAGGGGCGTGATGTTGTCCTGGGGGGTTCCCGCGATCGAGGCCTTGGTCAACGGGTTCGTTCCCTTCAGGACCTCGCCCTTGTTGTAGGCCGCGTTGCCGAAAAGGGAGGCGATGGCCGACCCCAGCTTCCAGGAAACCTGGACGTCGCCCTCGAAGCCCTGGATCCGGACATTCGCGAAGTTGATGGCCTGCGAGACGGAGCTCGAGGCGGTGAGCGCGGTGATCTCGGTGGAGATGAAGTCGGTGTACTTGTTGTTGAAGTACGAAACCGATCCCTGGAACTTCGAGGAGCGGAATTTCAGGCCGAGGTCGATGTTGTCGCCCTTCTCGGGACCGACCGTGATGTTGGGGGCGATGCTGCCGATGGTCGCCGGTCCGGCGAAGAGAAGTTCCTCGAGGTTGGGATGGCGATAGCTCCTTCCATAGTGGGCGACCACGCTCAGGTTCTCGCTCTGTTTGAACACCAGACCGACGTCACCGGTGAAGGCGGTGCGGCTGATGTTGTCCCCATCCGGGTTGGGCAGGGTGGCCGGATCGATGGGCGGCTTGGCTCCCGCGATGACCGCGGCGATGTTGTACCCGGGGGTGACTTCAGTGTTGACCTTGTAGCCGTCGAGCCGCATGCCCGCGACCACGCGCAGCCTGGTGGTGATGTCCCATTCGTCCTGGGCGAAGGCGGCCATGTCGCTGAAGGTCGCGTTGGGAACGCGCGTCGGATGGCTGACACTCGGCGCACCCAGGGGAACGAGGGCGGGGAAGACGACCGCCGCGGGCCCGCGGGCGCCGAGGACCACCTGGCCGACGAGGTTCGTCTGCGTGGAACTCGTCCGATAGTCGGCGCTGTCGTCCTGGTAGTAGGTCAGGCCGGCGGTGAGGACGTTCCGGGGCGACGCGAGGAACGTGCCTTGCACGTCGAAGCCCTGGGTCTTCACTTTCTGCCCGGTGTCGCTGTTGATGATGAGCCGGAAGACGCTGATGGGGAAGAACGCCGCGGAGGGGGCGGGGAACTGGACGGGAATGTCCACGTTGCGCAGCAGCCGATCCTGCTTCTGGTAGTAGCCGGTGACCGCGAGATGGGAGAACCAGGAATTGATGAGGCGGGCCTCGTAACGCGCGGAAACCTTGTCGAGCTTGCTGTAGGGAAGAACGATTCCCTGGAAGAACTGCGGCGGCACGAAGTCGGGGAAGCCGACCTCCTTGGCCTCGCGATGGAAATACTTCACCTTGAGGGTGTTCTTGTCGTTGAAGGCGAGGAGGCCGTTGCCATTGAGGGTGGTGCCGTCCATGTTCGAGGTGGGAATCTCCGTCGAGGTTCGCACGAAGGGAGCATTGAAAGGCTCGGGGAAGGCCTTGAAGTTGAAGCCGAAATTCGTGTCGATGGTGTCGGCCTGCTTGAGCGTTCCGTTCGCGTACAGCGGCCGCGAATCTTCGAGGACACTGCCGTCCTTGCCTCCGCTCTTGTAGTTGTCGAAGGACTCCTTGCCGCCGGAGAGATTGAGGGCGAACTTGGGCGCCGACACTCCTATCCCGAGGTGGCCGCGCAGTCCGTTCTCATTCGAGCTGTAGTAGCCGCTGGCGTTCCCGATGAATCGGGTCTGGTCGGAGAAGTTGGGCTGAGCGGTCAGGATGTTGACGGTGCCGGACAAGGCGTCCGTTCCATAGAGGACCGAGCCTGCCCCACTCACGACCTCGATGTTTTCAATGCTCGCGGCATCGACCAGGCCGACTTCGACGCCCGCGCGGTCGGTGGCGGTGCGGGCATTGTTCAAGCGCTCACCGTCGACCAGGATCAGGACGCGGGTCGAGTCGAGACCGCGCAGCCGCGGGCGCATCTGGAAGGGGCCGCTGCCCACCGGGGTCACGCCGGTCGCTTCGATCATCAGTTCGCCCGAGGACGCCGGGTTCGTGGCCGCCATGGTTTCTTCGCCCAGGCTCTCGGCGCGAAGGGGGACCACCAGGGTGTCGCGCGAACTGCGGGAGGCCGTGACCGTCACCTCGCTCTGCAGGTTGCCCACGGTCAGGACGAAGTTGATCTCGGCGTTGCTCGTGTCGGCCGCGAGAGTTGTTCTGCGCGCAACCTGGGAGAAGCCGGGTACGCGGGCGATCAGCCGGTAGATGCCCGCCTTGAGACCGGTGAATGCATAAGCGCCGGCCTGGTCGGTGATGACCACGCTCTGGGCGCCGGTGGCCGCGTTCTCGATCGTCACCTCCGCTCCAGGGATCCCGCCGCCGCCGGTGTCGCTCGCCTTGCCCTTGATGTCGCCGGCCGACGCGGCTTCAGCGAGGAAGGTCGCGCCGAGGAGCAACGCAATGGATAGTTGGGATACTTTTCGATGCTTCATTCGAGTCTCCAGGGGGCGAGGGTAGGTCGGAAGCCGACGAGGACGTCTGAAATCAAACAGCGCCTTCGAAGGTGCAGTTGTTATGACATTAGGACAAGGTGAGGCCGGAGTCAACCGAAGGGGCGAGCCGCGAAATGCCGGAGGGCGAAAAGCATCCGACTTTCCATCGACTGCGGGTACGATTGGGCCTTGAAGGCACGGGGTTGTAGCCCGAACGTCTGGGAAGGAGACCGACAAGCCATGAGCTACGACAATTCAGAAGACGAGTCGCTGATCCTCTCTCCGCGTCGCAACAGCGATGACGATTCCGAGGAATGGGAGGACGACGATCCCGAAGCGGACGCCGATCTGTTCGAAGACGAGATCCTCGACGATGACGAGGATGACGACGAGGAGGAGGAGGATGCTCTGGTCGCCGACGAACTCGATGACGATGACGATGACGATGATGATGATGATGACGCCGACGACGATGAGGACGAGGAGGATGACGATCTCGACGAGCTGGACGACGAGGACGACGACCTCTTCGATGACGAGGACGAGGATGAAGAAGACGAGGAAGAAGAGATCTGATGCTTGAAGCCGGGACTCCGGTCCACCTGGACGGCCGCGTGGGGGTGGTTTCGCCCCTGCCGCGCCCGGAATGGATCAAGGCGCGCGCCCCCATAGGAGAGCGCTACGACTCACTTGTCTCCCTGGTGCGGGGCCAGCGCCTTCACACCGTGTGCGAAGAAGCGCGCTGTCCGAACATCGGCGACTGCTGGAACCGGGGCACCGCCACCTTCATGATCCTCGGCGACACCTGCACCCGCGCCTGCGGCTTCTGCGCGGTGAAGACGGGGCTCGCGGCCATGCCGCCCGATCCCGACGAGCCGCGCCGCGTGGCGGAGGCGATCGCGGCCATGCGACTGAAGCACGCGGTGATCACTTCGGTGAACCGCGACGAACAGAAGGACGGGGCCGCCTGGTCCTTCTCGGAGACCATCCGACGGGTGCGCGAGATGGTCCCGGGCTGCGCGATCGAGGTTCTCATTCCGGATTTCAAGGGGAACTGGTCGGCCCTCCAGGTCGTCCTCGACGCCCGTCCGGACATCCTGAATCACAACACCGAGACGGTGCCGCGGCTCTATCGGAAGGTTCGCCCGGGCGCCAATTTCAAACGCTCGCTGGAGCTGCTGTCTCGCTCGAAGGCCGCGGGCCTCATGACCAAGAGCGGGATCATGCTCGGCCTGGGCGAGGAATGGGATGAAATACTCGAGACCATCCGCTCCATCCGCGAGGCCCGGGTGGATGTGCTCACGGTCGGCCAGTACCTTCGGCCCTCCATGGAGCATCTTCCGATCCTCAAGTACTACTCGCCGGAGGAATTCGGCAAGGTCAAGGAGTTCGGCCTCTCCCTCGGGTTCGGGCACGTGGAGTCGGGTCCGCTGGTGCGGTCGAGCTACCACGCCGACGAACAGGTGCCGAAGGCCTGATAGGGTGACGGCCGGGTTCCCCGACCGTCGCCTACGACCGAATCAGCGCCAAAACCTCATCCCGACGCTGCTCCATCTCCGCTCGCGAGAACGCCTCGAGGTTCAACCGCAGCAGAGGCTCGGTGTTCGACCCCCGGACGTTGAAGTGCCACGAGTCGTAGTCGACCGAGACCCCGTCGAGCTTCGTGACCCGGCCGTCCTGGTAGCGCTCCTCGATCAGCCGAAGCGCACGCGGCACGTCCGCCACCTTCGAGTTGACCTCGCCGGAGATGAAGTATTTGGCCCGATAAGGGGCGAGGAGCTCCGAGAGTTTCTTCCCTGAACCGCAGACGAGCTCCAGAAGCAGGAGCGCCGGAATCATGCCGTTGTCGGCGAACCAGTTGTCGCGGAAGTAGTAGTGGGCCGAAACCTCGCCGCCGTAGACCGCGTTCAGTTCGCGCATCTTGACCTTCATGAACGCGTGGCCGACCCGGTGCATGACCGGATTTCCGCCCGCCGCTTTCACGCTGTCCGCGACCGCCCGCGAGGCCCGCACGTCATAGATGATGGTGGCGCCCGGTTCGCGCTTCGAGAACATGGTTCCGAGGAGCGCGGTCACGAAGTCGCCCGGGATGAACTCGCCGGTGTCGTCGATGAAGAAGCAGCGGTCCGCGTCGCCGTCCCAGGCGATGCCGACGTCGGCGCCCTTCGCCTTCACCTTGGCGATGATGTCCCGGCGGTTTTCCTCCACCAGCGGATCGGCCGGGTGGTTCGGGAAGTCGCCGTCCGGCGTGAAGTACAAATCGGTGCGCTCGAATGGGAGCTTAGAGAAGATGCGCTCCGCGGTGGGGCCGCCCATGCCGTTGCCCGCGTCGAGGACGAGCTTCAGCGGGCGCAGTTTCCCGACGTCGATGAAGCCGAGGCAGTGCGCCACGTAGGCGTCGCTTATGTCCTGATGGCGGAGCGCGCCTGGGGGCCCGTCCTTAGCCGCGGGTTCGGCTCCGAGCGCGCCATCACGCACCTCCTGGATGCCCTTGTCGCCGGAGAGAGCCACCGCCCCCGCGCGCACCAGCTTGATGCCGTTGTACTGCTTCGGATTGTGCGAGGCGGTGAGCATGGCCCCGCCCTCGAGACCCTGGCTCGCCACCGCGTAGTACAGCATGTCGGTCGACACCATGCCGATGTCGATCACGCTCGCGCCCCGCGACCTGGCGCCGTCGATGAACGCGGCGGCGAGTTCGGGGGAGGTCTCGCGCATGTCGCGCCCGATGGCGACGGTCTTCGCGTTCAGGTAGTCGACGAAGGCCATGCCGATGCGCCTAGCCAGCGGGGGATCCAGTTCGCTCGGGCTGAGGCCGCGGATGTCGTAGGCCTTGAAGATGCTCGAAAGCGCGGGGTTCATGTGGTTGATGTCCTCTGGGCGAGCCGTCACCGGCCCCTACGAAGTGCGGGAGTAATCGTTCAGGATGGTGCCGTCGCCCAGGGCCGACCCGGAGAGCACGCGGCAATGGCGCCCCACCCGGACACGGTTTGCGACCAGCGCACCCTCGACCAGGGATCCTTCACCGATTTCGGAGTCGCCCCAGATGACGCACCGTCGCATCGTGGCGCCGAGAACGCGAACTTTCGAGGTGAGCGTGGTCCCGTCCTCGATTCTGGAGCCCGGGCCGACCTGGCATTCCGGGCCGACGTAGAAGTTCCCCTCGAGCACGGCGGTGGGATCGATGGTGGCGGTCTCATGCACGAATCCGGAGCCTCGCGGCGTCGCCTTGATGTCGTGCGGAAAGCGCCGAGAGAGGAGGTCCAAATGCACCTGGAGGTATTTCTGGTGCGTTCCGATGTCGATCCAGTAGCCGGTGTGGGTGAAAGCCTGTACGCGCTCCCCGCTTGCGATCAGCGACGGGAAGTAACCGCGCTCGATCGAGTACGGGACGCCCTTCGGCATCAGGGAGAGTGTACGGGTCTGAAGGACGTATAGCCCGGCGTTGATCTTGTTGGTCGTGATCTCTTCGGGCTTCGGCTTCTCGATGAAGCGCAGAACCCGGCCCGTCGTATCCGTTTCCACCAGGCCGTAGGCCGAGGGATTGTCGACGGGGTGGAGCACGATGGTGGCCGAGGCGCGGGTTTCCTCGTGAAGGCTCAAAATGGCGGAGAGGTCCAGGTCGGCGAGAACGTCGCCGTTCATCACCACGACCCTGTCGCCGAGGGCACCCTCGGCATTCCTGACGGCACCGCCGGTGCCGAGGGGCGTTTCCTCGAGCACGTAGGTGAGGCGCACCCCGTCGGCCTGGCCGTCGCCGAGGACGGTACGAATCCGCTCGGGCCGGAAGGCGACGCACAACACGATGTCGGTGATCGAGGCCTTGCGGAGCAGGTCGAGTTGATACTTCAGAAACGGCCGATCCAGGACCGGAACCACGGGTTTCGGCAGCTCCAGGGTCAGGGGCCGGAGCCTCGTGCCCTCGCCTCCCACCAGGATGATCGCGCTCGTCTTCATTTGTGGTGCGGAACTTATCACCGCGGTCGCGGTCTCTCTGATACAATCCGGAGGTCGACTCGACGCGGGGTAGAGCAGTCCGGTAGCTCGTTGGGCTCATAACCCAAAGGTCGCAGGTTCAAATCCTGCCCCCGCTACCAGTCGAGATCGCGGGGGAACGATCAGCTTGAGGTTCGACAGCGTTGTGTTCGCCGACAGCGCGTCCCTTGCCGCCCTTTCGTGTTTCGCCCGCCTGAAGTCCGAGCGCGCCGCGGGCCGGAAATCCCTGCTGGTTCCCCTGGTTGATCCGAGCGGTGCTCCGGCCATAGCGGCGCGTGGTCTTGGAGAAGTCCGGCGGTTCGAAGACGTGGAAGGGGATCAAGGCGCTGCCCTCCAGCCTTGGCGCGAGAGAGTCTCGGTGGTCATCCGCCGCCTCGGTCCCAGGCATGTCATGGTCCCGCTGGGACTCATGGGCGCACCTCAGGCCATCGACTATTTCAAGACGCTCCGCGCGGTGCTGAGCGTGGATCCGGGCCGCGACCTCCTCTTCTTCGAGGAGAGGCCTCATTGCCTGGTCGCGGAAGCGGTGCGACTGCGGCTCGCCGTCCTCGGCGTCCGTCTGCCTCCGGCGAGCCAGCTCCGCTCCCCGCGAGGCTATGGCTTGTTCGCCCTGCGTCTTTTGACGGGCCTTGGCGTCCCGCCGATCTTCGGGGGCGTGCGCGAGCGCTCGAGTTTGTCCTCCGCTTTAAAGCCTTCGTTCCGGGACGCCGCCGATTGGGATCCTCTGCGCGCGCTGGGTCCGAAACTGCAGCCGGTCATCGAGCCGTGGGCCGACGAAGATTCAGCGGAGCTATTCGTGCTCGCCTCGGAACTGGGGCTCGAAGGAAGTCTGGGCTCGAAGAAGGCGTTCCAGCGGCGCATGGCCCGCCATGCCGCGGGAGCCGGGACGCGCACGCCGATGGAGCGGTACTGGCTCTCTCTCCCCGGTCAGGCTGACGCGGATCCAGTCAGCGATTCCTACTGATCACGCCCCGAAGGCCAGGTCCTTCGCGTTGGCCCACCGTGCGCCGTCCTGGAGCCAGAGCGTGTTGAGGTAGACCCTTATGGCCGCGGGCGATTCGGACCCGAGCGCGGCGCAGGCCTTCTTGAGATCGTCGAGGCTGATGGGATCGGTCGACTCGTCCTTGAGGACGCCGTCCTCGTGGGGCAGGCCCAGGGCGTCGAGAAACGCGATGAGCATCGGCTTCCGCGGTCCCAGATGGAGGGCCACCAGAAGGGAAGAGGCCAGGATCTCGCCGGGATCCCGCACCGTGGCCACGATCCTCGCCTGAACCTCGGGCGGCAGCTTCCGGGCCGCGATGGCACGCATCTTCCGGGCGTCGGCCACCACCGCGATGACGCTCGCCTTGATGAGGGGTGTCGGATCCAGGACCATCTCGGCGGCGGCGAGGTTTTTCTCCTCCGGGGTGAGGGTCTTCCAAAGTCGGTTCGAAGTCGTCTGCCAGAGGTCGTTCGAGGGTTCCGAGGTCATTACCCGCGAAGCATATAGTCGAGAGGCATGAAGGGTCCGACGCAGCGCTTGAAGAAAGCAGCGGGTTCCCGGTGAGCCCCGAGATGTCCCTGGACGCGTTCGTGCGCAACGCGCCACGGCTGTTCGTGCTCACGGGGGCCGGTTGCAGCACCGCCTCGGGCATCCCCGACTATCGCGACGAAAAGGGGGCGTGGAAGCACAAGGCGCCCGTCCAGTTCCAGGAGTTCATCGGCTCGCATGCCACGAGGCAGCGGTACTGGGCCCGGAGCCTGGTGGGCTGGGCGCGGGTGTACGCGGCCAATCCCACCGCCGCCCATACTGCCCTTGCCGTGCTCGAGAGGAGCGGATCGGTGTCCGCCCTGGTCACTCAGAACGTCGACGGACTCCACCAGAAGGCGGGGAGCGAGTCGGTCATCGACCTGCATGGGCGGCTCGACACCGTGCGCTGCCTCGAATGCGGCGCCACGGTGGCGCGCGCCGATATTCAGAACGAGCTCGTCACCGGCAATCCGCGGTGGGCGCGTATGAATGCCGTCGATGCGCCCGACGGCGACGCGCAACTCGAGGGTCCGTTCGAGGATGTCGTGATACCGGCGTGCCAGGCCTGTGGCGGCATGCTGAAGCCGGACGTGGTGTTCTTCGGCGAGAACGTTCCCAAGGCGCGCGTGGCCGACTGCTACGCGGCACTCTTTGAGGCTGATGGCGTTCTGGTCGTCGGATCGTCCCTGATGGTGTTCTCGGGCTATCGGTTCTGCCTCGCCGCCGCGGAGATGGGGAAGAAGGTGGCGCTCGTGAATCGCGGGAAGACCCGCGCGGACGATCTGGCTCACCTGAAGGTGGAAGGCGACTGCGGGGAGGTCTTGCAGGATCTGCTGGGCCGGCTCGGCTGAACGCGAGGGCTCAGGGCCAGAGGGCGAAGCCCGCGAGGATCAGGCAGGCGGAGAAGATCCGCCTGGCACCGAAGGGTTCCTTGAGGACCACGGAGCCCAGGATCGCGGCGAAGAGCACCGAGGTCTCCCGAAGCACGGCGATGCGGCCCATCGAGCCCTGTGAGAGCGCCCACACCGCGATGCCGTAGCTCGCCATGGCCACCAGCGCGGCTGCGATCTTCGGCCCGATCCCGGTGAGTCCCGTCCGCGCGATTTGCGCGCGCCTCGTGGCGAATACGTAGGCGGGCAGGAAAGGGGCGGCGCAGGTGTTCATCCACAGGACGTACTCGAGGGGACTCGTCGCGGCTCTGGCTCCGGTGCCGTCGACGATCGAGTACGCGGCGGTGAAGGCGCCGCTCAGCAGCGGATAGCCGAGCGATCGGTGCAGCCGTGTCCCCGATCCGGAGGCCGCGAAGGCCAGGCTCGCGATGCCCAGGGACGAAAGGGCGATCCCCATCCACTCGCGCGGCACGAGCACGTCGAGGCCCAGGGCCGAGGAGGCGATGGCGGCCAGCAGGGCCGCGGTGCCGCGGGCGATGGGGTAGGCCTGGGAGAGATCGCCGTGCCGGTAGGAGAGGATGACGAACGCGAAGTAGACGTTCTGCAGGATCGTGGTGGCGATGAGATAAGGCCAGATCTCGGGCTTCGGGAACGAAGTGAAGGGGAGGGCGAGGAGGCTTGCGAGGCCCCCGAGGCCCATGATCCAGGCCATGGCCGTGGTCCGGTCGTCGTCGTTCTTGACGAACGCGTTCCAGGACGCGTGCAGGATCGCGGAGAACAGAATGAGCGCGGTGACCATGGCGAAACCGCGTATTCTGAGGCCGATCAGTTCACGGAGGAAAAGGCTCATGGAAAACAGGCGAGACTTTTTGGGAGCGCTGACCGCGATTCCCCTGGTTCACGGTCTTCTCAGCCACCGCGAGGCCGAGGCCGCCACCCTTCAGGGCGCCGGCCCGGCGAGCGACGCCGATGTCTTCGCGCGGCTGCGTGGGGATCTGCTTTTCCCACGCGATGTGACCTACTGCAACACCGGGACCCTGGGCGCCATTCCGCGCCAAGTGATGGACGCCATGGTGAACGGCCTCAGGAACACCGAGGCCTCGCTTCCCGACTGGCCGTACTTTCAGGCGGACGGCGAGCCGCTCACCGGCTATCAGCCGCTGATGGCCGCGCGAACCACCGCGGCGAAGTTCCTGGGAGCCGAGGCCGACGAAATCGCCATCACCCAGAACGCCACCATGGGAATGAACGCGCTGGGGAACGGCATCGACTGGCAGGCCGGCGATGAAGTGCTCACCACCGACCAGGAGCACGGAGGTGCCGTCTCGATCTTCCGGCTGATGGCGAAGCGCCGTGGCATCGTGGTGAAGGAACTTCCGCTCGCGACCGCGGTGGGGGCCGGCCCGGATGGCATCGTGGCGATGTTCCGCGGGGCCGCGACCCCGAAGACCCGCGCGATCATGGTCAGCCACATCACGTCGCAGTTCGGCATCCGGATGCCCGTGGTCGAACTCATCGGCCTCGCGCGTGAACGGGGAGCCATGTCGCTCATCGACGGCGCGCAGGCGGTGGGGCAGATCCGGGTGAACGTGCGCGAACTCGAGTGCGACGCGTATGTCGCGAGTCCGCACAAGTGGCTGATGGCGCCCAAGGGCACGGGGCTGCTGTACATCAAGCGGCCTCTGCAGGAGAGGTTCTGGACCACGCTCGCGAGCTATCAGTGGGACAACAAGGACCAGGGCTCGTTCCGGTTCATGCAGTACGGCACGGGCAGCACCGCGCTGATCGACGGGCTCATGGCCGCCCTGGCCCTGGGCGAACGCCACGGCATGGAGCGCGTCGAAAGGTGGGATCTCGCCCTCACGAAGCGGTTGCGCGAGGGTCTCGCGAAGATCAAGGGCGCGGTGCTCTCCTCGCCCAAAGACCCCCGTCTCGCCTCCGCGATCACGACCTTCCGGGTCGAGGGGGTCGCCGCTCGGGATCTGCAGAATGCGCTCTGGGAGAAGAAGGTCCGCGTGCGCGCTCAAGGCGATGACAAGGGCGTTCGTCTCTCCGCCCACATCTATGTCTCTCCGGCGGATATCGATCGAATTCTGGAGGTCGTCTCGGCCCTCGCGGCGAGGAAGGCCTGAGATGTCGGGCGACGAACGGACGCTCCTTCGCCACACCGTGGCGACCCTCGCCTATCGCTCCCGCAAGGTGCTGGCCGACGTGCCCCCTGGCTTCGCCGCCTTCCAGGCCTCGGAGGGTTCGAGAAGCGCGGTTCAGATCCTGGCCCACATGGGAGACCTCTTCGACTGGGCCCTGTCGATCGCCGACGGCCGTCAAGCCTGGAAGGACGAAACCCCTCTCCCCTGGGAGGAGGAGGCCCTCCGCTTCTACGCCGCATTGCGCCGCTTCGACGAACGATTGGCCGACCCCGCGGAGTTGAAGGCTCCCGCCGGAGGCCTGTTTCAGGGACCAGTGGCGGATGCCCTGACCCATCTCGGGCAGATTGCCCTGCTGAGACGGCTCGCGCAGTCACCGGTCCGGGGCGAGAACTACTACAAGGCCGAGATCGTCCTTGGCCGGATCGAGCCCGGGACGCAGGCCGCGCCGCGCCGGGAGCTCTAGTAGGTCTTCTTCGTCTCCATCCCGGCCCATGATTTCAGCAGGTCGGTGCAGTCGCGCCTGGAGGCCTGATCGAGGACCACTCTGCTCCGGCCGAGCCGCTTCAGCGTGCGGTTCGAGATCGAGAGCTCGTTGAAGCCGAGACGCTTCACGTCCGCGATGCCGGTGCCGAAGACGATCCGGTCGATCCGGGCCCAGTGAATAGCGGAGAAGCACATCGGGCACGGCTCGGTGGTGGAGTAGATGGTGCAGCCCTTGAGGATGAGGGTGCCGAGGTGCTTCGCCGCGCGACCGATGGCCACGATCTCCGCGTGCTGGGTGGGGTTGCCGGAGATCAGCACGCGATTGTGCGCCACCGCCACGATCAGACCGTCCTTGACCACGCACGCGCCGAACGGACCTCCCTCGCCGCTTCGCATGCCCCTCGACGCCTCGCGCAGAGCCATGTGCATGAAGGCCGCGTCTCTGGCTTTCGGGGTGGGGGATGAGGTTACTCGCGCCATGGAGGGGAGCTTACCGCCCGAATCCCATCCCGCCCGCCCGTAAACTCCGGGCATGCGCCATCGCGCCTTCGCCCTTCGCAGTGCCCGGATCGTGACGCCGGACGGAGAACGCGCGGGGGTTCTGACCGTGCGCGATGGAAGAATCGAAGGCATAACCCCCGACGCGCCCAAGCGGGTTCCCCTTCGGGATCTGGGGTTCCTCGCCATTCTCCCCGGAGTCGTGGACGCTCACGTTCATGTCAACGCGCCCGGCCGCACGGAATGGGAGGGCTTCGAAACCGCGACGCGCGCCGCCGCAGCCGGAGGCGTCACTACGATCGTGGACATGCCCTTGAACTCGATTCCGGTCACCACCACGGTCAAGGCCCTCAGCCTGAAGCGCGCGGCCGCGCGCGGGCGGGTCTACGTCGACTGCGCCTTCTGGGGCGGCGTCGTGCCCGGCAACGTGTCCGATCTGAGCGCGATGGTGACGGCGGGAGCGCGGGGCGCCAAAGCCTTTCTTGTGCCTTCGGGAATCGATGAATTCCCGGCCTCCGATCAGACGACCCTCCGCGCCGCGATGACCGCGCTGAAGGCGGTGAATGCTCCGCTGCTGGCGCACGCCGAGTTGATGGGAGCCTGCTGCGTGGCACCCTTGGCCGCCGCTGAGTACCGCGATTACCTCGCGTCCCGGCCGCGCGCCTGGGAGAACGACGCGATCCGGATGCTGGTGTCGCTCTGCCGCGAGACCGGCTGCCGGACCCACATCGTCCACTTGTCGTCGTCCGACGCGATCCAGATCGTGGCCGCGGCGAAGGCCGATGGCCTGCCGCTAACCGCAGAGACATGCCCGCACTACCTGACCTTCGCGGCCGAGTCCATTCCCGCGCGCAGCCCGGCCTTCAAGTGCGCGCCGCCCATTCGCGAGCGAGATAACCGCGAGCGCCTGTGGCAGGGGCTCAGGGAAGGGGTGATCGACATGGTGGCGTCCGACCACTCGCCGAGCACGCCCGACCTCGAGAGTCAGGGCGGGGGGGACTTCATGACCGCCAGGGGCGGCATCTCGTCGCTGCAGTTCTCGCTCCCCGCGGTCTGGACCGCGGCCTCGCAACGGAAGTTCGAACTCGGCGACGTGTCACGCTGGATGTCACAGGCCCCCGCGACTCTCGCGGGCCTTTCCTCGCGCAAGGGCTCGATCGCGCCGGGCATGGACGCGGACTTGTCGATCTTCGACGTGGACGCCACGTTTACGGTCGAGGCCGGGGGAGTCCTGCACCGGCACTCCCTGACCCCTTACCTGGGAATGGAACTGAGGGGAGTGGTTCTCGAGACCTATGTCAGGGGTCACAAGGTGTACGATCACGGTTCTTTTGTCCGTCCGCACGGAGAACTCCTGTGAGCGAAGACTTCTCAAACCTTGTCGACCTAGCCTCGGCCCGCTTCGGCGGCCGCGTTCTGTTCGCGAGCGACGAGTTCTTCGCCTCGCGGCACAACCTGCTCAAGTGCCATAGCCCGATCTTCGTGGCCGACAAGTTCACCCCGAACGGCAAGTGGATGGACGGATGGGAGAGCCGGCGGAAGCGCGTTCCGGGTCATGACTGGTGCGTGATCGAGCTGGGGCGTCGCGGGGTGGTGCGGGGCGTCGACATCGAGACTTCGTTCTTCACCGGCAACTTCCCCGAGAAGGCCTCGATCGAGGCCTGCGACGTCACCGCAGCGGTGACGCCGAAGACCGCGGAGAAGCTCCCCTGGAGCTCGATCCTGAGTCCGGTGGTCCTGACGGGGGACGGTCACAATCGTTTCCCGATCCTCATCAATCGCGCGGTGACTCACCTTCGCTTTCACATCTACCCCGACGGTGGGGTGGCCCGGCTGCGGGTGTATGGCGAAGTGGCGGTGCACTGGAAGAAGAAGGGCCTCGTGGACCTCGTGGCCATGGAGAACGGAGGGCGCGCGCTCCTGGCGAGCGACGAGCACTTCGGGGTGAAGAACAACCTTCTGCTGCCCGGCCGCGCTCCCCATATGGGCGAGGGTTGGCAGTCGCGCCGTCGGCGCGGACCCGGTCACGACTGGGTGATCCTGCGCCTTGGCGCGCCGGGACACATCGAGAAGGTCGAGATCGACACGAATCACTTCAAGGGCAACTATCCCGACAGCGTGTCCCTCGAGGGCGCTTTCGCCCCGGGCGCCTCGGTGGACGATTTCGTGAACACCCGGGTTAAGTTCGTCCCCCTCCTGCCCGCGCAGAAGCTCCGTCCGCACCGGCGGCATCTGATCGGCAAGGGCCTCGCGAAGCATGACGCCCTGACCCATGTCCGCATGAAGATCTTCCCGGATGGCGGTGTCTCGAGACTCCGGCTCTATGGCCGACCTCGCCTGGCTTAACCAGGCCCCGCGGTCCGAAGCCGTGCCGGCGTTCCTGGCCTGGACCGTGTCACCTGCGAAGCGCCGCCGCTAAGTGACCTCCCCTCGCGCGGCCGAAGATGAATGGCTGTGGGGCTGGGATGAGACTCCGGGCATCGTATCGGTGTGGGCGGAAGGCGATGGGCGCGCCACGATCTGGCGGCGCCTTCCCGATACCCGTGAGCTGGTTCGCGAAGAGGAGTGCTTCCGCCCGTGGATCCTGATCGACCGGCTGGATGACCTCCGGCACCTCGGCGTGCAACTCGCGCCGGACGCGGCCCCGCGCGCCCTCGTGACTTTTCGGGAGCTCGCGGGCCCGGGGGAGTTGCGGTACCTCGTATCTTCCGCGAACGCGAAGACGCTCGCCGGCGCGGTTCTCCACGGCGCGTCGCGACGCCTGGGCCGCCAGATCGGGCACCTGCGTGAATTGGGCAAGGAGCGCGTGCTCGTGCTGCCTCCCGAGGAGCAGTACCTCGTGGCCACCGGTCGAACCTACTTCCGGGGCCTTGCCTTCGATCAGTTGCGGCGCCTTCAGTTCGACCTCGAGACCACCGGTCTGGATCCCCGGCGTGACCGGATCTTCATGATCGTGATTCGCGACCCCGAGGGCCAGGTCGAGATCCTCGAGACCTCCGGGGACGACGAGGCGGCCGAGGCGGATCTCATTCGCCGGATGGTGATGAAGATCGAGACCAGCGATCCCGATGTGATCGAGAACCACAATCTTCACGGCTTCGATCTGCCTTTTCTCGATGCGCGCGCGCACCGCCTTCGCGTTCCCCTGGGCCTTGGGCGCACTGGGCCGCCTGGTCTGCGAGAACGCGCGGCCCGTCGCGGCACGGCGAGGGGCGCCGATGGGCGCCGCCGCGTCCGTCTGATCGCGGCGGGCCGGGAAATGATCGATACCATGGACGCGGTCCTGCGCCACGACTTCGCCACGCGCGAATTGCCGGGTCACGGCCTCAAAGCGGTGGCGCGTCACTTCGGCCTCGCCGGCGAGGAGCGGGAGATGATTCGCGGCGATCAGGTGTACGAGGTGTACAGGCGCGATCCTGAGCGAGTCCGTCGATACGCCACCGCGGACGTGGAGGAGGTGGCGGGGCTTGCGCGCATGTTCGGCGGCGCCGCTTTCGCGCTCGCTCGAATGGCGCCGCGCCGCTACGAGCGGCTGGCCGACGCGGGGGCCGCGACCGGGGTGATCGACCCGTTGCTGGTGCGCGCCTACCTCCGCGCCGGTGCGGCCCTGCCCGCGTATCAGCCCGGGCGCGACATCCCGCATAGCGGGGCGGCGCTTCATCTGTTCGCCTCCGGCGTCGCGCATCGGGTCGTGAAGGCCGATGTCGCGAGCCTCTATCCGTCGCTGATGCGCGAGTACCGGATCGGACCGAAGCGGGATCATCTCGGCGCGATGCTGGCCCTCGTCGATCGGCTGGTCGAGCGACGGCTTCACGAAAAGGCGGCGGCGCGGCAGGCCCCGAAGGGCTCGGCTGAGCGTTATACCCACGAGGCCACGTCGGCGGCGATGAAGCTCGTGGTGAACTCGGCCTACGGGTACCTGGCGGCTGGGGGTGGGCTCACGCGCTTCGCGGACGTGGATGCGGCTAATGAGGTCACCCGTCGCGGCCGTGAGCTGCTCGGCCAGATGAGTCGTGAACTGGCGATGCGCGGCGTGACCCTGCTGGAGGCCGACACCGATGGGGTCTACTTTGCGGTGCCCGAGGGGTGGACGGAGGTCGATGAACGCCGCGTGGTCGCGGAAGTGGCGGGACTGCTCCCGCCCCTGGTGCAGCTCGAATTCGAGGGCCGTTACGCGGCCATGCTGTCCCACGAGCCGAAGAACTACGCGCTCCTCGCCTACGACGGCGCCCTCGTTCTTCGCGGCGTCGCTTTCCGGTCCAGTCGCGCCGAACCCTATGGCGAGGCGTTCCTGCGCCGCGCGATCGACCGTCTGCTCGTGGGCGATGTGACCGGCGTGCGTGCCGCGTATCTGCACACCATCATGGCCCTGCGCCGCCGCGAACTCGCGACCTGGGACGTGTCGTCGCGCGTGCGCATGACCAAGACCCCCGAGCAGTACGCACGGACCCGGGAATCCCGCCGCGAACTCTCCTACGAAGCGATGCTGGCGGCGGGGAAGGACTGGAGTCTCGGCGACCGCGTCCGCGTGTATCGAACCCGCGCGGGTTCGGGAGGTGTGGTCGAGGAGAACGACGAGGGAGGCCCGGGCGAGACGAGCGCCGAACTGCGTGACTACGACGTCGAGCACTACGTGCGGCTGCTTAGGGACACCTACGCCTCACGCCTGGCCCGCGCGTTCGCACCCGCGGACTACGAGGCGGTCTTCTCGGATCCGGCCCAGATGGAGATGTTCGCCCCGGAGGTCGCCGCGGTCCGGCCG
The DNA here is from genome assembly GCA_031392925.1 of Vicinamibacteria bacterium. Taxonomy (GTDB): domain Bacteria; phylum Acidobacteriota; class Vicinamibacteria; order Fen-336; family JAGNNV01; genus JAGNNV01. The sequence goes on along the minus strand of JANMVV010000080.1, from coordinate 43 downwards.
ATCCTCACACGGCACACGAGCGGCGGGTAGCCCCGGAACCGAA
>JANMVV010000079.1:0-5984 GCA_031392925.1 Vicinamibacteria bacterium | reverse complement strand
CCGCGCGGCCCGCGCTTTTGCTCCATCGGAGTGATCTCCTCGAGCGCGCCCTGATTGTCCACCGAGACCACCCACAGAATGCGCGTCGCCCGCGTCCCGTCCCCGGCGACTTTCTCCGCGCCCAGCGCCTGCAACGACACGAGGAGGCCGCGCCAGTTCTCCCGACCACTGGCGATGAAGAAGCGCTCGGGCGCGTCGCCGCCTTGGAAGACCGACTCTGAGGCCTCCAACTGCCCCTCGAGCCACGCGAAGCCACATGCGCGAAGCCGCTCGCGCAGCAGGGCGACAGCCTCCGCGCGCGGTTCTCCATCCTTTCCTTCATCTCCCACGGTTTCCGCGCCAAGCCAGGCGCGCAGCAGGCAGCGCCACAAGTCGCGCCACCCGCTGAGGTAGCCGCGCTGCGAGCGGAGCCGCAGGCCATCGTGGTCGAGCGAACGATCGCCCAACCGGACGGAGACCACGTGCGCCCATGCGCCCCAGTCATCGGAGGGGACCGGATCGCGCCGGCCCGACTCGCCCACGCAGAACTTCCTCGCGAGCTCCAGAGCCTTTGGCGTCTGCTGCGCCAGCAAGGCAAGCGGATACAGCCAGGCGACCCGATCGGGCAGCAGGTGCTTGCGTGTGCCGAGCTGGACCTGGAGTTTCCTAAACGCCCCCTCGAATCCCGACTGCGCCTCGACAAAGCGTCCCTGTTGCGCCAGGCCCGCCGCGCGCAACGCGTCCGCTGCGCCGCTCTCAATCCCCGCGAGCAGGGTGAGGCTGCGCGCACCCTGACCCTGATGCAGGAGCATCTCGGCGATCTGCAGGCGAAGGGTTTCGCTCAGGGCGCGCGGTTCCGTCTCCCACTTGAGCAGCGCCCAGTCCTGCAGGGGAAGGAGGTCGGCGTTCCATGACGCGCACAGTTCCGCGAGACCGAAGGTGGCCAGGCGAGAGCGCCAGGTGGGGTTGATGCGCTCGAACAATTCGCCGTCGAACGCCTCGAACACGGCCGCTCTGAGCACGGAGGCCCAGTCGTGGGCGGCGGAAGCTCGAGCCTGCAAGTCCTCGATCCTTGCCGGGTCGGCGCCGGCGAGAAGTTCCAGTCGTACGATGGCCACGGTCGCCGACGGATCCCATAGTCCAAAGCCGTAGGCCCTGACGCCTGGCTGGGTGGACTCCGCGCGAAGCATGGCGCGGAGCAAGTCGTCGGCTGGCGTGTCGTCGAGCAACTCGCGATACAGCGCCGCGCGCGCGTCGTCTTGCAGCCGTGAATAGCCCGAGTCCGGGCCTCGCTCAACCAAGAGTCCCGCGCGCCGCAACTCGTGCTGTGCGATCTTGACCCCATCCTTGCTGAACATCTTGCCGGTCGCGGACGTTCGCCCAAGTTGCCGCAGCAGCTCGGCGGTGGCGGCGGCGGGCCGAAAGGACCAGTGCAGCGCCATCGCGCGAGCCACCGCGCGAGTATCAGGGGAAAGCCGGCGCAAGGCCTCGGTGTGATTCAGGTTCAAGGGGAGCCGCGGGGACCATAGAAGACCGCGACGAACCGGGCAAGGGAGGCGCGTCGCAATTCCAGTTCGGGCCCTACGGGACGGCCACCAAGGGAGATCGCGCTTTCGCAGCCTAATCTCCGTTCTTGATTCCCGTCCAGCCCATGCGACTTGGTTCGGTCGCGACCCCGCAAGCACGGCAACCCCCTCAGGGGCCGTTCAACGGCGGGTAGACTCCGTCCCGCGTGAAGGAAGGCGAAACGTCCCCTGGCGCCGAGGCAACCCGGCTGACCCTGAATCTCACGCCCCACGGGCGGCTCGTTCTCGCTCATGCGGATGACGCTGCAGCATTCGAACGACAGCACGCGCAAGCGCTTGGAGAGGCTTTCGCGCGCGGGACGGGGCACGGGCTGCTCCGGCTCGGAGCCTGCGACGTCGGCAAGGTCCTTCCTGCCGACTTCGGATGGTGGCGGGAGTTCGCGTCGCGTCTGGTGACCGCCTTGTGCGCGCGCGCGGACGCCGCACAGGCTCGATCGCCACTCGTGCTGCCGGAACCGCCGAGCGACAGCGAGCTTGAAGGGCTGCTCCTGTCTGCGCCCATGATGAGCGGCGCCGAGTATCTGACCGTCGACCTGCTGCGTGCGCTTTGGAGCGAGATAGGCCAGGCGTTCGAGAGCGAACTCGTTGACTCCGGCGCCGCCCTTGCCGACTTCCTCAAGGGCCTCGACCCCGCCTGGAACGTCGTCGGCCGTGTTCATTTCAATCTGGCGGAGAACCGTCGAGATCCTGAGGCGCCCTTCGCTTTCCTCGCGACCTACACCCAGAGGCTCGGGGCCACCGGTAAGCCCCGGCACCAGCCCCTTGGCCAGGCCCTGCGCGAGTACGCGGGTGCGGGCAACAAGGAACGCCTTCTCGCCCTGCTGGTGCCCGTGCAGCGTGCGGCGGAGCAATGCGCCTGGCTGCGCGAGATGGTTGCGGCGGGCGAGATCTTTCACCCTTTGCGCTGGTCGCCCCAGGACGCGTTCCGCCTGCTCGACGACGTGCACGAGCTTGAACGCGCGGGCGTTGTGGTGCGGATGCCCGCGACCTGGCGCTCGGGTCGCCCCCCCCGCGCGCGCGTTGTTGGCATGGTCGGAGGGAAGGAACCCTCCGTCATGGGGCAGGACGCCTTGCTCGACTTCCGCGCCGAGCTCACCCTCGACGGCGCGCCGCTGACTCCGGCCGAGACGGAGGCGCTGCTTGCGTCGACGAGCGGCCTTGCCCTCCTTCGCGGTCAGTGGGTCGAGGTCGATCGCGAGCGCCTCCAGCACACCCTCGACCGCTTTCGCGCGGCCGAACGCCTGGCTAAGGATGGCGGTCTCGGATTCTCGGAAGCGATGCGCATGCTCGCGGGCGTAGACATCTCCCTGGCTCCAGGAGATGACGCGGGTCGCGCCGATTCTGACTGGTCGCAGGTCTCCGCCGGTCCCTGGCTCGCCGAGCGCCTTGCGGGCCTGCGCTCGCCCGGGGGCCTCGCGCGCGTTCATCCCGGGAGCGCCCTTAAAGGGACGTTGCGTCCATACCAGGAAGCCGGAGTTCGGTGGTTGCATCTGCTTTCCGAGCTTGGCCTCGGCGCCTGCCTCGCCGACGACATGGGCCTGGGCAAGACAATTCAGGTGCTGGCGCTCATGCTGGTCCAGCGCAAGGAGGGAGCGAGGCAGGGCACGCGCCGGCCCAGTCTGCTCGTGGCGCCCGCTTCGTTGCTGGCAAACTGGGCGGCGGAGATCGAACGCTTCGCGCCGAGCCTGGTGGCTCGCATCGCACACACATCGGCGATGTCGGCCGAGGCGCTGGCCTCGCTGTCGACCGAAGAACTCAGGGCCGCGGACCTGGTGATCACGAGTTATGGCTCGTTGCTGCGGGTTGCGTGGCTGAAGTCCGTGGCCTGGGACCTTGTGATCCTCGACGAGGCGCAGGCCATCAAGAACGGGGCGGCGAAGCAGACGCGCGCGGTGAAAGCGCTTAGGGCGCGATCGCGCATAGCGCTCACGGGCACGCCCATCGAAAACCGATTGGGCGATCTCTGGTCGCTGTTCGATTTCCTGCTCCCGGGCCTGCTCGGTTCCCACAAGGAGTTCGCGCGCTACGTGAAGCGCATCGCCACCGGTCCTGCGGGTTCCCACGGACCGCTGCGCGAGTTGGTGCGGCCTTACATTTTGAGACGGCTCAAGACCGACAAGACCGTCATCGCCGATCTGCCTGAGAAGACCGAGGTCAAAGCCTACTGCGGGCTCACTCGGCTTCAGGCGGCGCTCTACGAAGACAGCGTCAGGGAACTTGCCTCGCGCATCGCGAACACCGAGGGCATCAGGCGTCGCGGTCTGGTGCTCGCATACCTCGTGCGCTTGAAGCAGATCTGCAACCATCCCTCCATGTGGCTCGGAGACGGCGGCTGGGGTGAAAAGGACAGCGGCAAGCTCGCGCGCCTCCGAGAGCTCACGGAAGTCATCGCAGTCAAGCAGGAGAAGGTGCTGGTCTTCACTCAGTTCAAACAGGCGACAGAGCCGCTGGCGTCGTTTCTGGCCAGCGTGTTCGGCCGCTCTGGCCTGGTCTTGCACGGCGAAACGGCGGTGAAGAAACGGCACGAGCTGGTAACGCGCTTCCAGGATGATGAGGCTGTCCCCTTCTTCGTGCTGTCTCTCAAGGCCGGTGGGACCGGGCTCAATCTCACCGCTGCGTCCCACGTCGTTCACTTCGATCGATGGTGGAACGCGGCGGTCGAAAACCAGGCCACCGACCGCGCCTTCCGCATCGGGCAGAAGAAGAACGTGCTGGTGCACAAGTTCGTTTGCCGGGGTACCATCGAAGAGAAGATCGACGCCTTGATTGAATCGAAGAGGCAGCTTGCGAAGAACCTGATCGAGGGCGACGCGGAGTTGGATCTCACGTCGCTCTCCGACACGGAATTGCTGCGCCTCGTGTCCCTTGATATCGGCTCGGCGGCGGTGGAGTGATCGCATGAGGTACGAGTGGAGGCCCTATGTGCCCGTGGCGGCGCGAAGGCGTCAGGCCGCGCGGGAGATGGATCGTCTGGCGAAAAAGTCAGGTCAGCGGGCCGCTCCGGTGGTGCTCGATGGCCGCCGGATCACGACCACTTTCTGGGGAAAGGCGTGGTGCGACAATCTCGAGAGCTACAGCGACTACTCGAACCGGCTTCCGCGCGGGCGCACCTATCTCCGGAACGGATCGGTGGTCGATCTCGTGCTCACTCCCGGGAAGGTGGTGGCCCGCGTGAGCGGTTCGGATCTCTACGAAGTGGAGATCGAGGTGACGCCGCTCGCCAAGGCGAGGTGGAAGGCGCTTTGCGCAGACAGCGCGGGCGCCATCGATTCGGTGGTGGAGCTACTGCAAGGCCGCTTCGCCAAAGGCGTGATGGAGCGCCTGTGTCGGCCGAGTGCCGGACTCTTCCCGGCTCCTTCGGAGATGCGCTTCTCGTGCAGTTGCCCCGATTGGGCCTCGATGTGCAAACACGTGGCGGCCTCGCTCTATGGCGTCGGCGCTCGGCTCGACCGATCGCCCGAACTCTTTTTCACGCTGCGCCAGGTGGATGCCTCGGACCTGATCGCCCAGGCCGGCCAGGCCCTGGCACGACCCGGATTGGCCCCGGCGCCCGCGCGCGTTCTGAGCACGGAGGGATTGGAAGAACTCTTCGGCCTAGATTTGGGGCTCGCGACGGCTCCTCTCGACAAGCCAGCTCGTAAGCCTCTGAAGAAGAAGAGGGTGGTTGGACGGAAGAAGATGGTTGGACGGAGGAAGACGGCAGCGCCCATGGACCCGCGCGTGAAAGCGACCGCACGGCGTTTGAGAGAAGAGCCGTTGTTGAAGGGGTCCAAGAACGGGTAGCGCTAGCGCCTGCCGAGATAGTGGCTGACCTTCCCGATCTCGAGCTGGAGGATATCCGTCAAGCCCTCGCGTACGCCGCCGTTCTTGCCGAAGATCAACTCCATCCCCTGCACGCCTGAAGGTAGTGCGGTTTCTCGCCGACGCCGGGATTTCGCCAAGGACGGTCGCGTTCCTTCTTCGGCTTGGCCACGAGGCGACCCACGTTTTCCAGCGTTGTCTTGACCTTCGACCTCGACTTTGGCGAGATCCTTGCGCTCGGTGTTCTGGACCGGCCAAGCGTTGTGATCTTTCGGCTATCGGACGAACGGCCCCCTGTAGTAAACAAGCGACTCGCGGCGGTCATCGACGAGCGCCTGGAGGATCTCGTGTCGGGATCTCTGATTCTGGTCGAGGACGAGAGAAACCGCGTCAGAAAGCTGCCTATTGGTCGCGAGTAACGGTCCCTGGCGAGGCCGTTTCGGTGCGACGATGGGCGAGCGTGACTACGCGACGCGTTTCTTCAGCACCAGCTTCGACATGGACGGCTTCGACTTGTAGATCGGCATCTTGACGATCTGCTTGAAGACCGGGGGCTTGGGCGGTTCGAGACCGGTTTCGGCCTTGCAGTTCTTCAGGATCTCCGCGAGGGGCGGTCCC
>JANMVV010000062.1:0-2454 GCA_031392925.1 Vicinamibacteria bacterium | reverse complement strand
CGCCTTCGACCAGTTCCATCACGAGAGCGTGAACCGTCTCTTGTCCGGAGCCGGTCGACTGACTCTCCTCGAGCCCGAAGATCGCCGCGATGTTGGGGTGATTGAGGGTGGCGAGGACCTGGGCCTCGCGACGAAAGCGGGAAACGCGCTCGTCATCCTGCGCGAACGCGGCGGGCAGAACCTTGATGGCCACGTCGCGGTTGAGTCGCGTGTCGCGCGCGCGGTACACCTCGCCCATCCCCCCCGCGCCGATCGCGCTGAGGATTTCGTAGGGGCCGAGCCGCGATCCCGATTTGAGCGCCATGGACGGCGCGGAGTCTAGGGGATTCTGATCCGGCCGCGGCAGATCGGCATCGACGATCTGGCCGGGTGACGGGGCGGACGTGGGCCGGCCTGAAACCGTCCAGGCGCGGGGACGGCCGCAGGAGCTGCCTGTATGAACTCCTCCGTCATTGCGAAGGCCCACTCCTTCTCGCAGGGCCTGAAGCAATCTCGCGGCCCCCGCGATCAGCTATTGTCCGGCCCACAGGGAGGCGGGGCAATCGTCCTGGCAGCGATCCGATGAAGAAGTCTCGACTCTTCGTTCCGCCAACGAAACGGACATCCCTCGCCACATAGCGCACCATGCCCTCCCTCAACCCCGAACAAAGCGCTCGTCAGCAGATCGACGTGCAGCTTGCCGCTTCGGGCTGGGGTGCGCGGCGGTCGCATCGGTGACGGGTTCGAACCAGCGGTCGATGCCGCCGTTGAGCGTGTTGTAGTCGCGGCTTTGGAAGTGAGGTCCGTGCGGCTCGCGGGTGATGACCCCGTGCTCGGCTTTGAAGTGCGCGAAGCGGCGGCGACGAAATTTCCCGCCAGCGGCCATGTAGGTATCGATTTCGAGGCGTTCCCAACTTCCGGCGAAGGCCGCCCAATCGGCAAGCAGGGTTTCGCCGACGAGCGAACGGAACAGAGGAGCTTCGACGGAGACGAAGCCCGGCCCATCCACGAGGACCCGGAGTTTCTTACAATATTCGGGCCGCTCGACCGTCAACACACCAGGCGAACCAGTCTCGATCCAGGAGCGGCACGCCTCCAACCGCGCGGGAGGACCCCATGAAAGCCATCGTCTATCGCAGGAACGGATCGCCCGACGTTCTCGAGTACGAGGAGATCGAAAAACCGACCCCCGGGGACGGGGAAGCCCTGGTGAAGGTGCGCGCGGCCTCGATTAATCCGCTGGATTGGCGGCTGATGAGGGGGCTTCCCGTCGTCCTTCGCTTCATGGTCGGCATGGGCCGGCTGAAGGTCGAGCGTCCGGGGGTCGATTTGGCCGGCGAGGTGGAGGGGGTGGGCCGGAACGTCACCCGATTCAAGGCCGGCGACGCGGTCTTCGGCGCTTGCAAGGGCGCGTTCGCGGAGTACGGATGTGCGGCGGAGTCGAGACTCGCGCTCAAGCCCGATACCGTTACGTTCGAGCAGGCGGCGTCCGTGACGGTGGCGGCAGTGACCGCGCTGCAGGGCCTTCGCGACAAGGGAAAACTTCAGCCGGGCCAGAGGGTGTTGATCAATGGGTCGTCGGGTGGGGTGGGGACCTTCGCCGTCCAGATTGCCAGGTCGTTCGGCGCCCATGTGACGGGCGTGTGCAGCACCCGGAATCTGGAGATGGTGCGCTCCCTTGGCGCCGATCAGGTGATCGACTACACCCGGGAGGACTTCACCCGGATGAGCGCGCGTTACGACCTGATCCTCGACAGCGTCGGGAATCACTCGGCGGCGACGTTACGACGCCTCCTGACTACGAACGGCATTTGCGTCATCGTCGGAGGGCCCAGGGCCCCTGGCCGATGATGCGGTTTCTAACGACATCCGTGCTCGGCGCCGTCGTGTTGTCTCGCTTCGTGAGTCAGACGCTTCTTTCCTTTATCGCGAGAGTCGACCCGGAGGTCCTGGACTCTCTGGGCGCGCTCATGAAGGCGGGGAGCGTGGTCCCGGTCGTTGACCGCACGTACAAGTTGAGCGAGATTCGTGACGCGATGCGGTACGCGGAAGAGGGGCATACCCGGGGAAAGGTAGTGCTCACGGTCTAGGAACCGACGCCCCCACAGCACGTACGAGGCCGCCATGGTGCCGAAGACGCTGGTCTTCTGCAAGGACGAGTCGCACGCCGAGGACACCGTGCACATTGTCCGCGAAGTGTTCGGCAAGGGCAACGACTTCGCCAAGAAGATCACGTACAAGTCCTACAACCCCGAGACGAAGAAGTACGAGAAGTCGGAGCCGCTCATCCAGGAATTCCGCACCTCGCCCCAGCTCCGCATCGCCGGCACCGTGGACATGATCGCCACCGGCACCAACATCAAGCCGCTCGAATGCCTCCTGTTCCTGCGCGAGCAGACGCGATTCCCCTCCCGCCACAGCTGATTCCCCGACGATGAGTGGACCCCAGACGGCGCAAGCCAGGGCTACGCTCGG